>NZ_JBMLSM010000045.1:0-58774 GCF_049240505.1 Novosphingobium sp. | reverse complement strand
CCCCTGCTGCACGCTGCGCCTTGCCAGCGAGCCTCCTATCGCAATCACGATGATCCAGATTGGTCGGAAAGTGCTCTAACCCGCCGTCGCCACCTCGGCAAAGCGCGCCAGATCGCGTGGAGCCAGTTGCAGCGTGCGATTGTTCGGCACTGAAACGGTGAGCGCGTAGAACGCGCGTGCATCGGCGGCAGTCAGGCCCATGTCTCGGTAATAGCGCTCATAGGCTGCACGCGCCGGATCATCGGTCTGCGCTGCACCCGCCTCACGGCCATCGGCGGAAAGCCATGAATGCACGGCAAAGCGTGCATCTGCCGCCGCCTTGCGTTCAGCCCCGGCAAGGAAGATGTCCACTGCGCCCGACCGCACCGATGCACCCGCCGGGGCAATCGTGGCAATGCCATGCTGACGGATAATCCGGCCCAGCCGCAGGTTGGCGATGTCATCACTGGTGCCGGCGCAATCGACCAGTTCCAGCGAACGGATCGCGGGATAAGCCTCGATCATCGCAAGAAACGCAGCCGGAGAGCCGCCATCGGTAACGCCCACCAGTCGCGCCTTGTCTGCCGATACGACTACGAACGGCCCGAACCGCATCTGCTGTGCGGTCGCAATTGTCTTTGCAGGGACAGCCACCGGAGCCACCAGCGCAAGGCTGGCAAAGGCAAACAGTGTGGCGGCGCGGATCGTCATGCGACCATATGGTCAGACCCCGCTTAGCACCAACCCAAGAAACGAGGTTAAGTCCGAGATAACACTTACACCCGATTCAGATCATATCCTGCGGCCGCACAAGTCGTTCGAACGTCGCCTCATCCACCAGTCCCAGTGCCAGTGCGGCCTCGCGCAGGCTCAGGTCATGCTCATGCGCGTGCTTGGCGATCTTCGCTGCATTGTCATAGCCGATTTCCGGCGCAAGCGCGGTGACCAGCATCAGTGAACGTTCCACCAGTTCAGAGATGCGCCGCCGGTTCGGCTCGATCCCCTCGACGCAGCGCGTGGCGAAACTCAGCATCCCGACCGAGAGGAGATGGATCGACCGCAGGACCGCCGCACCGATCATCGGCTTGAAAACATTGAGTTCCAGATGCCCCTGCATTCCGCCCACAGTCACCGCCTGATGATTGCCGATCACCTGCGCGGCCACCATCGTCAGCATTTCGGCCTGCGTCGGATTGACCTTGCCCGGCATGATCGAACTTCCCGGCTCGTTTGCCGGAAGCTCCAGTTCGCCAAGGCCGGAACGCGGGCCGGAACCCATCAGGCGAATGTCGTTGGCGATCTTGGTCAGCGCCACTGCCAGCGTCGATAGCGTGCCCGAAAGTTGCACGAGCGGATCGTTGGAGGCGAGCGCTTCGAACTTGTTGGGCGCAGTTGTAAACGGCAGGCCAGTCAACCCCGCAATCTCCGCAGCGACATCTTCCGCAAAGCCTTCTGGCGCGTTCAGACCGGTGCCAACGGCGGTTCCGCCCTGCGCAAGTGCGTGTAGGTGCATCTCTGTGCACTTCAGAAACGCATCGATATTGGCCAATTGCTGGGCGTAGCCGGAAAATTCCTGACCCAGCGTCAGCGGCGTGGCATCCTGCAAATGCGTGCGCCCGATCTTCACCAGATCCTTCCAGGCCAGCGCCGCACCCGCCAAACTTCCACGCAATCGGCCCAGCGCAGGATAGAGATCGCTATGCAGGGCGGCGACGGAGGCAACGTGTAACGCCGTGGGGAACGTATCGTTGGAAGACTGACCCATGTTCACGTGATCGTTGGGATGCACCGGGCTTTTCCCGCCACGCGCGCCGGTCAACATCTCGTTCGCGCGGCCCGCAATCACCTCGTTGACGTTCATGTTCGATTGGGTGCCGCTGCCCGTTTGCCAGATAACCAATGGAAACTGATCGTCCAGTTTTCCCGCCACCACTTCTGCAGCTGCGGTTTCTATCGCGTCGGCCAGTTCGGACGGAAGACCGTGCTTGCGGTTCACGCGCGCTGCGGCCTGCTTCACCATCGCCAGTGCGCGCACGATGCCGATGGGCATCCGCTCCATCGCGCCGAACGGAAAATTTTCGATACTGCGCTGCGTCTGCGCCCCCCAATAGGCATCGGCCGGGACGTGAACGGTGCCGATGCTGTCGCTCTCGGTGCGGAACTGGATCATGTCCTGTCCAATAGCCTTTCGACGGTTTCGTCGGCGGTGGCTTGCCGGTCACCGGTCGCCTTTACCTCGCGTTCCAGCGCATCGCGCAGCTTTTCGATCTGGTCCTCGGTCAGATGTTCGATACCGACGAAACCAACGCGCGCTTTGTCGACGGCACGGATCAGTTCATCCAGCTTGGCCTGCATCGCCGCCGCATCGCGATTCTGGCTGTTCTGGATCAGGAACACCATCAGGAAGGTCACGATGGTCGTGCCGGTATTGATCACCAGTTGCCAGGTATCACTCCACTGGAACAACGGCCCGCTCACGCCCCACACGATGATGATGGTCAGCGCAAGGATGAACGTTCCGGCCTGACCCGCCCAAAGCGAGACGCGGTTGGCGATACGGGTAAAGATCTCGTCCATAGGCCTCACTTCTGGCTGACGTGTTCCGGTTTGTCTTTCCGGCTGGTCGAAGCCATATCCTCAAGTTCCCTCTCCGTCATGGATTTCTCCATTTCGCGCGACGCTCCCTTGAGCTTGCTTTTGGGAGTGTCGCCACGCTTGGCGGAAAGGGCTGCTCCGGCGGCCTTCTGCTGGGCGGCAGATTTTGCAGGCATCGTGTGGCTCCTCATTTCCGTCCAATGCGCATAACGCTGCGGCCAAATCGCCGTTCCGGGCTACGCATCGCGCGATGCGTCATTCGGCGTAGGAATGAAGCCTTGCACCGCAGGTAGGGTGGGGGAAAGGTCATCGGGGGGCCTCCATAAGGAGATGCGACGTGACAGGGGCGGTATCAAACAGGTCGGCGCATTCGCCTTTGCGCGCTCTGCTTGCGGCTGGCGATCCGGCCAAGGCGCTGGCCGCCGCAGGTGCTGCGCTGGCGCGCGACCCGGCGGACGCCGATGCCGGCTTCATCGCCGCCGTGGCTCTGGCCGAAACGGGTCGTATTTCCGATGCGCTGAAAGCCATCGGCGCTGTCGTCCGCGCTGCTCCCGGCAATTCCGAATACCTTGCGCAACACGCGCGCATCCTGCTCTTGGCGCGGCGTGAGGGTGAGGCGCTGGCAGCAGCACGCTTGGCGGTGGAGAAGGCGCCATGCGATCCGCTCGTGCTTGATACTATCGGTTGCGTCTTTGCCCGGCTCGGCGCGCATGAGGAGGCACTGCCGCTGTTTGAACAGGCGGTCGCTGCCCAGCCTGACCTGTCGGAATATCGCTTCAATCTGGCCAGCACACTTGGCTTTTTCGGGCGCGTGGACGATGCGGCCCTGCAATATGAAGCCATCATCGCGCGCGAACCGGCACATGGCCGCGCGCACCTTGGCCTTGCCGGGTTGAAGCGTAGACCGAATGCCGAAGGCGTCGCGCGGATCGAGTCCGCTCTGACCGCTGCAAGTGATCCGCTTGAGCAGGTGCGGCTGCATTATGCCGCTGCTGCCGGGTTTGAGGGATTGCAAGATCACGACCGCGCTTTCGACCATCTGGCAAAGGGCAACGCCATCCACCGTGCCCGGTTGGGCTATGCCTTTGCAGATGATGAGGCGGTGTTCGATGCGGTGCGTCGGAGCTTTGTGACCGATCTGCCCCTGCGGTCAGACAGCACGCTGGAAGACGCGCCGTTGTTCGTCGTCGGCCTGCCGCGCACCGGCACCACGCTGGTGGATCGCATCCTGTCATCGCACCCTGCGGTGACCTCTGCCGGGGAACTGCAGGCGATGCCGCTTGCGGTAAAGCAGCTTGCGCAAACCGGATCGCGCATGGTTCTCGATCCTGAAACCATCGGCGCGTTGCAAGGCGCGTCGGCCCAGGTTCTGGGTGAACTCTATCTTTCCCGCGCACGGCAGAACGCCGGTGCGCAAAGTTCACGGTTTACGGACAAGTTCCCTTTGAATTTCCTGTATATAGGATGGATTCTGCAGGCGTTTCCGAATGCCAGGGTGCTGTGCCTGCGGCGTGGGGCGATGGACAGCGTGTGGTCGAACTACAAGCATCTCTTCGCCACCGGATCACCCTATTACCGCTGGTCCTATGACCTGATGGACACGGCGCGTTATGTCCTGCTGTTCCAGCGGCTGATGGCCTTCTGGCGGCAGCGTTTTCCGGGCCGGATTCATGAAGTCACTTACGAATGGCTGGTTGCCGATCAGGAGGCGAACACGCGCAAGATGCTGGCCCATTGCGGGCTGGAATGGGACGCGGCCTGCCTCGATTTCCACCAGAACGCCGCTGCCGTGGCGACTCCCAGTGCCCAACAGGTGCGCGAACCGATGAACGCGCGCGCCATCGGTCGGTGGCGTGCCTATGAAGCGCATCTTGGCGAGGTGATGGCGTTCTTCACCGCCAACGGCATTCCGCTGGACTGATTGCCAAAAAAGGGGCCGCTGTCCTTGGGGGAGCAGCGGCCCAGTCCTTCGCAGGAACGTGTTCGCAGCATCTTCCCCGGCCTGCGCACGTGGCAGGCCGGGGTTGAGGCGTCAGAACTTCTTGGTCATCTCAAAACCCACCTTGCGCGGGCTGAGCACTGAGTTTGCATAGTAGCGCGAAACGACGCCATCGTTGACGATGCGGCGCGATAGGTCGTTGGACACCGCGATCACCGCAAACTTGTTGGTCAGGTTATCCGCATAGACCCGGAATTCCAGCGTATCGTCCAGCGCATAGGCAATCGATGCACGATGCGTGGTGTAGGCAGGCAGGATTTCGCCGCCGCCCCGTGCACCCACGCGGGTGAAGATGTCGCCGGTATAGGTCGAGGTCCAGCTCAGCGTCATGGTGTCTTCGCCGACCGGGAATTCGTAGTTCATACCCAGCGAGCCGGAAACCTTGGTCGATCCGGGCAGACGGTCACCCGGCAGCGCGTCGAATTCGTTGGTCCGCGTCTTCAGCAGTCCCGGCACGGCCTCGGTCAGATAGGCATCTGTGTAGGACCAGTTGCCCTGTACGCTGAAACCCTCGAACGGCCTTGCGTTGAACGAGAATTCGACACCCTTCGACACGGCCTTGCCGCCGTTCACGGTAATGCCGATGGCCCCGTTTTCGGTCAGGCCATCAAGCTGGATGCCATCCCAGTCGATGTGGAAGAACGCCAGCGTCGTGCGCAGCTTGCCATCGAACAGGCTGGCGCGGATGCCGATTTCCTTGTTCTTGGTGGTATCCGGCGCGAACGAGAGTTCATCCGGCAAGGCACAAAGGTTCTGGCCCGGCGGCAGTGGCAGTGCGCAGGGGGCAACGCGGTTCACGCCGCCGATGCGGTAGCCCTTGCTGAACGTGCCATAGACCATCACGTTGGGCGAAAACTTGTACGATGCGTTGAGCTTCCACACGTTGCCGTCATCGCTCGTATCGCCTTCACGCGAACGGAAGTTGATGGCCGGGAAGGGCTGGAACAGCGGCAGCGCCTGCCCGCCGATCACATAGGCATCGTATTTGAAGTAGCGACCACCGGCTGTCAGGGTCAGCGCGTCAATCGGTTGGAAGGTCAGTTCACCGAACACCGCCTTTTCGGTGGTCTTGGTGTTCACATAGGATGCGTATTCCACTTCGTCGGGCCGGTTGATCCCCGCCCATGCAGGGTATCCGGGCACGATTTCGCGGTAGTCCGATTTGGTCTTGAGCTGGTTGTAGAACCCGCCCAACACCCAGCTGAACGGCCCGCCGTGGGTGGAAACAAGGCGCACTTCCTGGTTGAACTGCTCGTTCTCGCCATTCGACCGGGTATACCCTGAGAAGGCTGGGAACAGTTCGTAGTCGTAGTCCAGATCAAGCAGCAGATCGGTCACGTCTGCCGAGCTCTTGAACTTCTGGCGCGTGAACGCAGTGGCCGAAACCAGCGTGGCGATATCGCCCAGTTCCGCTTCGACTTCGGCAGCATAAAGATCGGCCACGCGCTTTGCCGGCTCGAGGTAGCGCCACGGCGCTTCGTACTTGCCCGTGCCGAACACGCCGCCGCCGTTGGCCTGACGCCCGTTGGTGTCGGTCTGCTGGCGCACATAGCTGAGCGTTACGGTCAGCCCTTCGAACGGATAGAGGCCAAGCTGGTTGCGCGTGGTGAAGGTGTGTTCGAAGTTCGCGTCTTCATAGGTGTGGAAATTCTGCGCGATCTGGTCCGCCGTGCCGATGGACCCGAAGAACGTGCCGGGGCGGTTGGGCTGCGGGTTCGATACGCCCGGCGTGTTGAGCAGGTAATTGTAATCGATAAAGCCCGGATCGTTGAAGTAACCAGTGGCAGACCGGAACGCGACCTTGCCGGGGATCAGCGGCACGTTGATCATGCCGTCGACCACGAAGCCGGGGTCTTTTGCGTGGGCAACGTCATAGACGCGGGCGTGGAATGCGCCTTCCCAGCGATCGGGATCTGGGCGGTTGGGGATGTAGCGGATCGCGCCTGCCAGCGTGCCAAGGCCATAGAGCGTGCCTTGCGGGCCAAGCTGCACTTCGACACGGTTCATGTCGATGAACTTGAAGTCCTGATAGAGCGGAATTTCACCAAGGTAGGTGGCCAGCGTATTGTCGCTGTTCGCGCCGAACGCGCTGGTGTCGCTGGCCGAAAGGCCGCGCATCACGATGGAACCGCTTGAACGCGGGCCGGTGTCCTGAATGGTGACGCCCGGCGTGAACGCGGCGAGCGAGCGCACATCGTCTACCCGCTGGTCCTTGAGGCTTTCCGAAGTGATCGCTGAAATGTTGATCGGGGCATTCTGAAGCGAAACCGCGCGGCGCGTGGCCGTCACGATGATTTCGGTGCCTGCATCGGCAGCTTCCGGGGCTTCAGGTGCTTCCTGCGCGAATGCGGGAAGGGCGGTTACGCTGATGATCGCACTTGCGGAAAGCAGCGCCGCTCGCTTCAGGGAAAAGTTCATTGAAACCCTCACTTTGTTGTTTCTTGTCTTCTGGTTTCAGTCATCCCCGCCTACGGCTCTCTTGTGCGCTGGAGCCGTTTCGACCCGACCGGTAATCCCCGATTGGCTTCTCCCCACATCGGTCCGGTGTTTCATCCAGAACGGGGCAAGGCCCGTGAGCCAAAGTTAGGCGGTTGCAAAAAGTGGCACATTCGCCATTTGACGTAGTTTCCGGCGAAACCGCCCCGGATGGCCCGATCCGGCATACGTAAATCGGCCCATGCCCGGCGGAGGCGGCGGGCTGCACTATCGGCGGCATGAACCGGTACCGCGCCATCGCGAAAAGCGTTTCGCACCTTTTGCAAGGGCGCGGCTGAGCGTGGCGCGATCTGCAACTGTCGTTCCCGAACGGCGCTCCTACAACCAGTGGGTTGCCGGACAGACGCGCGAAGATCCGGCCTTGCGTTTCACACCCGATGCGGCGCGGAAGTGGTCTCCCGGGGTGCTGCTGCAAACGGCACTGGGTGGCACGGCCTTTCTTGCCTGCGAAGCTATCGGCGCGTCGATCACACTGTTGCATGGCGTGTCCGTCAGTGTTGCTGCAATCCTCACTGCCTGCCTGCTGATGTTCGTCACCGGCCTGCCCATCGCCATCCATGCGGCGCGGCGCGGGGTGGATATCGATCTGCTCACGCGCGGGGCGGGCTTCGGCTATCTCGGCTCGACCATCACCTCGCTGATCTATGCGGCCTTCACCTTTCTGCTGTTTGCCGCAGAGGCAAGCATCATGGCCGTGGCGCTGCGCGCGTTGATCGGCCTGCCCACGCAATATGGCTATATCATCTGCGCGCTCGTGGTGCTGCCGCTGGCGCAATATGGCGTGGGTGCCATCGCCCGATTTCAGGTGTGGACGCAGCCGCTTTGGATCGTGCTGCAACTTCTGCCTGTAGCCTATCTGCTGGCGCAGGGCGGAGACGTGCTGGCATCGTGGAGCGATTTTACCGGCATCTACGCTTCCCGCCCGCCGCTGATCGCATTCGGCCTTGCACTATCGCTACTGCTTTGCCTGTTGCCGCAGATCGGAGAGCAGGTGGAGTATCTGCGCTTCCTGCCCCGACGCGAAGTGATCGGTGCGCGCCGATGGTGGACGGCGGTCGTGTTCGGCGGGCCGGGGTGGACCATCATCGGGGGGGCCAAGATGCTGCTGGGTTCGGTGCTGGCCGTATGGGCGGTATCATCCGGCGTATCGCCCGCGCTTTCGGAATCCCCCACCGGGATGTTCCGCCACGCCTTCGAACCTGTGCTTGGCGGGCCGCGCGCGGCGCTGATCGCCACTGCGCTGCTGATCGTGGTGTGTCAGACGAAGGCCAATGTTACCAACGCCTATGCCGGGTCGGTGGCATGGTCGAACTTCTTTTCGCGGCTGACGCAAAGCCATTCGGGCCGCGTGGTCTGGCTGCTGTTCAATGTCGGGATTGCCACGATCCTGCTGCTGTTCGGCTTCACGCGCTCGCTTGAGGCGGTGCTGCTGTTCTATTCCAGCCTTGCCGCAGGCTGGATCGGGGCGCTGGCCGCAGACCTGCTGGTTTCACGGCCCCTCGGCCTGGCGCCGCCCCATATCGAATTTCAGCGCGCCTATCTTTATGATGTGAACCCGGTTGGTGTCGGGGCAATGCTGCTGGCGATCACTGCGTCGGGATTGTGCCAGTTGCACCTGTTCGGAGAGACGGCACAGGCTTTTGCGCCGCTGATCGGGCTTGGTGTCGCTTTCGTGGCTGCCCCCCTTATCGCCGCGATCACCAAAGGGCGCTTCTATATTGCCCGCCAGCGCGCTGCGGGTGATAGCGTGGACAAGACCTGTGCGGTTTGTGAATGCACCTATCAGGCCTTCGATACGGCGCATTGCCCGCTCTATGCCGGGCCGATCTGTTCCATGTGCTGCACGCTGGAAACGCGCTGCCATGATCTGTGCAAGCAGGGCAGCCGTGCCACGCAGCAGTTCACCAATCTGGCCGAACGCCTGCTTCCCCGTCGTCTTGCGCGCTATGTCCACACCGCTACCGGCCATTTCATCGGGGTAATCGGCGCATTCACCCTTGCCAATGCGCTGGTCATCGGGGTGATCGGCCGCGAATATTCGCGCAACCATCCCGCGCTGTCATCGCATGTATGGGCGATCCTGCTGGCAGTGTTCATCGTGTTCTTCTTCATGTCCGGCCTTGGCAGCTGGATCATCGTGCTGGCGCATCAAAGCCGGCGTGCCGCGCAGGACGAAACCCGCCGCCACCTTGCCGAACTCGAACATGAAGTGGCCGCGCATGAAGAAACCGACGCCGCCCTGCAAAAGGCGCGCGAAGTGGCCGAAGCGGCCAATGCCGCCAAGAGCCGCTACCTCGTCTCGGTCAGCCATGAAATCCGCTCGCCGCTCAATTCGATCTATGGCTACGCGCAGTTGCTCGAACGCGGCAGCGATTTGAAGCCCGAAGAGGCGGGCAAGGTTATCTGCCGGTCCAGCGAGCATCTTTCGAACCTCGTCGACGGATTACTGGACATCGCGCAGGTGGAAGCAGGCGTGCTGCGTCTCTCGCGCGATACGATCCGCCTGCCGGCCTTCGTCGAACAGATCGCCAACATGTTCCGTCCGCAGGCCGGCGCAAAGGGCATCAAGTTCACGCTCGAAGTGCCCCGGCAATTGCCCGAATTCGTGCGCGGCGATCAAAAGCGTTTGCGGCAGGTGCTGATCAACCTGCTGTCCAACGCCATCAAGTTCACCCCTTCTGGTTCGGTCACATTCCGCATCGGTTGGCGCGGAGAGATCGCCACGTTCGAGGTGATCGACACCGGCATCGGCATCGCGCCCGAGGATATGGACCGCATCTTCGTGGCGTTCGAGCGCGGCAGCAGCAAATCGGCGGCGGGTCAGCCGGGCATTGGCCTTGGCCTGGCAATCACCTCTACGCTGGTTCACGTCATGGGCGGCGAACTGAACGTTGAAAGCACGCCGGGCGAGGGCACGCGCTTTGCACTTCGGCTCATGCTGGCGCGGCCGGTTACGCAACCGGTGCAAAGCCATCGCGCCGATGTGATCACCGGCTACGAAGGTCCGCGCCGCAGCGTGCTGATCGCCGATGACGATGCGGCACAGGCAGCCGTGATCGAGAACCTGCTCCGCCCGCTGGGCTTCAACGTAACCGGCGCACGCGATGGCGAAACGGCGGTGGTGCTGGCCGCAGCGGCAAAACCGGACATCGCGCTGCTCGATATCTCGATGCCCGGCAAGAACGGATGGGAAACCGCCGCCGCGCTGCGCGCTGCGCATGGCGATGGTTTGCGGATCGTCATGGTTTCTGCCGACGCGCACCAGTTCCGGCGCGGCGGAGATGGGCACGAGGCGCACGACATGTTCCTGACCAAGCCGATCCAGCTCGACAATCTGCTCGATGCTCTGGCTTGGCAACTGGACCTGACGTGGACCGTGGCGGATGGAACGCCCCTGCGCGAGGCGCAGCCGCGTTCGGCAATCCAGATCCATCTGCCTGCTGCTGCACTTCCGTTCGTTTCCGAACTCGAAAGCCTCGCGCGGATCGGCAATGTCCGCGCGATTCAGAACCGCCTGTCAGAACTGGAGGAATCCGTTCCCGATGCAGCCCGTTTCGTCGCCCATCTTCGCACCTGTCTCGAATGCTTCGATTTCAAAAGCCTTCGGGAATCCCTCCAGCGCGGCGTCGTCGATGTCGGCTAGTGCAGCCATTGCGGAAGGCGGAGCCATTGCCGCTGCCGGGCGCGATACCGTGCTGGTGGTGGACGACAACCCTGAATCGCTGCACTTCCTGATCGACACGATCGAGCGGGCGGGCATGACCGTGCTGATTGCCACCAATGGGCAGGACGCGCTGGAACTGCTCGAACATGTCGCACCGGACCTGATCCTGATCGATGCGATCATGCCCCGGCTTGATGGGTTCGATACCACCCGGGCGATCAAGAAGCAGCCGCGCCTTGCCGATATTCCAGTGATTTTCATGACCGGCCTGACCGAAACAGAACACGCTGTCCGTGCGCTGGAGGCGGGCGGCGTGGATTATGTGCGCAAACCCATCGCGATTGAGGAACTGCTGGCGCGGATGCGGGTCCATCTTGCGGCGGCGCGGGTTTCGCACGGCGGGCGCAGCGCGCTCGATGCCACCGGGCGGCATCTCTTTGCGGTTACGCCCGGCGGCGATCTGCTGTGGGCGACGCCGCAGGTGGAGCGGTTGCTGGATTCGCTGGGCAATGTCGATGTTCTGCCCGATGCGTTTCAGGCCCCGCTGGGCCGCCTGTTGACGCCCGGCGAACACCCCGGAACCTCGCTGCGCTTCGACGCTGGCGGGCATACCATCGAACTCGTGCTGGTGGGGCCGATGCGCGGCGAGGAAGTGTTGGTGCGCCTCAACGTGATCCGCGAAGGTGCGGAAGTGGAACTGCTGCGTGAACGCTATGGGCTGACCCTGCGTGAAGCCGAAGTTTTGCTGTGGATCAGCTATGGCAAGCCGAACGGCGTGATTGGCGAGATTTTGGGGATCAGCCCGCGCACGGTGAACAAACATCTTGAGCAAGTCTTCGAAAAGCTCGGTGTTGAGACGCGCGCAGCGGCAGCAGCGTTTGCGGTGAGGACCATCGCCTGAAGTGCACCTAGATGCACCTAGATGCACCTAGGCGCACCTAGCAGCACCTGCGCGCGTTCAAGATCGTCCTGCGTGTCCACATCGAGGGCCTGCGCGGGGGCCAGGTCGATCGAGGGGGCATCCTGCAAAAGCACGCCTGCCCCCCTGTCTCCAACAAGCGATGCGAGCGTGGCGAAATGCTGCCTGCCGAAGATCGCCGGGACCATGTTGCGGCCATCGACCCGCGTCGCGATCCTGTCTCCATCAAAGCGGGCGATGAGGGCCGCGAAATGCGCTGTAGGGACAAGCGGCATGTCGGCGAGGGCGAAGAGCGCGGCGTCTTCGTCAGTCAGGGCAGCAACGCCGGTGGCGATGGAGCGCGAAAGCGGGGCGTCCGGGGGATCGAGGGGTATTTTTATAAAGTCAGGTAATTCAGGTGTTTGTGGAGAATATATCACAAACCTTCTGAATAGTGGCAGGCTGTTCAGGTTGTCGGCAGCGTGGCAGGCGAGGGGCTTTCCCGCCAGTTCGGCCCCCAGCTTGCCGCCGCCAAAGCGCGTGGCGCGCCCTGCGGCGAGCAGGATCAGCGCGATACGAAGGCCGTTCACCGAAAGGTAGCTGCGCTCAGCGGTTCGCCCGTCCAGTAAGTCCAATTCGCCAAGGCATTGTATTCAGATACAATTTCGCCAAGGATCGACAGCGCCAGCGTGGCCGGATCGCGCGTGGCGGGGATCAGGCCGATGTGGCCGCGCACCCTGCCGATCACATCTTCGCCAAGGCCGCTGGCGCGCAAGTTTGCGAGGCGGGCGGCGTGGGTGCGGCGGCTGCCGATGGCGCCGTGGTAGAACGCGGGCAGGGCAAGTGCTTGTGGTAGAAGGAACTCTTCCCAATCGCGCCCGTGAAACAGAAAGACGATGGCGGTCCAGGCATCGCTTTCGACCGAGGGCAGGGCGTTGCGCGTGGGCAGGGCGAGGCTGGCAACGCCCGCTTGGGAGAGGGCATGTTGTGCGCCGGAATCTGGCGTCAAAGCAATAACTTGCGTGCCGAATGCGGTGGCAAGCAGGCTGAACGCGGTAAGATCCTCGCCCTGACCCAGCGCGATTACGCGCAAGGGGGGCTGGTAGGTCAGCGTCAGTTCCTGCCCGTTCCACGCTGTCTGCGACATGGGATCAGCCTGGGTCGCGCCATCGCAATCGAGCCGTAATGCTACTAGCTGACGGCGATCAAGCTGTTGAAGAACAGAGGCAATCGCGTCGGGTGCCGGGCGCGGCGTGAACAGCAGGTCAATCCCGCCGCCACAAGGCAGGCGTATATCGATATAGGGCGAGCCGACGCCATAGCGGACGACGTGCCCCCAACCATCACGCAGCGTTTCCAGTGCTTCGGTGGCGACAGCATCTTCCACACAACCGCCCGAGAACGAACCAACCCGCCGCCCGTCCGCCGCGACCGCCATCTGCGCGCCGACTGCGCGGGATGAGCCGCCCTCGATCCCGACGAGTGTAACCAGCACGCATTCAACGCCTTCCTCGGCGCGGGCAGCGAGGAAGCGCAAGATGTCGATGGGCGTCGCAGCGATCATAGGCTGCGCGCTATACCAACTCCAGCGGCAGACGGCGATGGCGTTTTCCGGTGAGAGTGTAGATCGCATTGGCAAGCGCCGGAATGACGGGCGGCAGTGCGGGTTCGCCAAGGCCGGTGGGCGGGAAATCGGTTTTCACGAACTCCACCGTGATTTCGCGCGGGGCGGCGTCGATGCGCATCAGGCCGAAATCGCCGAAGTTCTCCGCCGTGATCGCGCCTGCTTCCTGCACGATCTTCTGGCCTATCATCGCCTGCCCCAATCCTTCGATCACGCAACCGTGGGCCTGATTCATCGCGTTGAGCGGGTTGATGACGTGTGCGCCGATGTCTCCGGCGACCCACACCTTGTCCACTTTCAGTGCGCCGTCGGTCATCGAGATATCGACCACCTCGGCAAAGTAGCCCAGATGGCAGAAGTAGAACCCGAAACCGCGCCCTTTCTGACGACCGTTCCAGCCCGCAGACTTGCACACGGCATCGATGACGCCGCGCGCACGACCGGTGTGGAACTTCGCGCGTTCGCCCGGAAGTTCGCGCGCATCGCCCAGCGTGCGGCGCATGAATTCGGGCAGGTCCAGCCCGGCAGCCTCAGCCACTTCATCAAGGAACGACTGGAACACGAAGGCCATCGCGTTTGACGACGGTGCGCGCAGCCAGCCAGTTGCGAGGTTTGTGGCCATGTAGCTGACGCCGAGATCGACATTGGGCACGACCTGCGCCGGATATTCCGCCGGGTTCATCTGCGCGGCCCGCACCGGCTTTCCATCGCTGCCGAATGTGGCGAAGTGGTCCTTGAACGCGGTCAGCGAGCCATCGGCGCCAAGCCCTGCTGTCAGACGGTGCCAGCCTGCGGGGCGATAGAAATCGTGGCGGAAATCGTCCGTGCGATCAAACAGGACTTTCACCGGTTTGCCCGGCATCGCCTTTGCCACTTGCCCCGCAATCACCATGTAATCGTTCACCAATCGGCGACCGAAGCCGCCGCCGATGCGGGTCATGTGGATCGTGAGATCATCGGGGGCAAGGCCGCACAGCTTTGCCGTTTCGGCGCGGCCACCGGCAGGGGCCTGGCTTGGTGCCCAAAGCTCCAGTTTACCGTCCTTGAACAGACCGGTGCAATTCTGCGGCTCCAGCGTGGCATGGGCGAGGAAGGGGTATTCGTAGTCCGCCGTGACGACCTTTGCCGCTTTGGCCAGCGCGGCATCGGCATCGCCTGCCTTGAAGGCGCTGGTCTGCGCGGGGCCAGCGACCAGCTTTGCAGCGTCTGCTTCATACTTTGCGGTGGTGAAGCCGGTGACGGCAGCATCGTCCCACTTCACCGACAGCTTTTCCCGCGCCTTGCTGGCTTTCCACCAGCTATCGGCAACGATGACGAGCGTATCGGCCTTGCCTTCAGGCACAAAGCCGCTGTTGACGGCGACGACGCCCAGAACACCGGGAATGGCCTTTACGGCTGCATCGTCGAAAGAGGCCAGCGTGCCGCCGTGGGCGGGGCATTTGACGACCGCGCCGTGGACCATGCCGGGAACGCGCGTGTCTATGCCGAAAAGCGGATCGCCCTTGACGATCTTCGGCACATCGACGCCGGGCTTTGACGTGCCGATGATGTGGAAGCCTTCGGGGTCTTTCAGTGTGACTTTGGCGAGATCGGGCGGGGTTTGCGCGGCGGCATCCTTTGCCAGAGAGGCGTATGTCGCGCTTTTGTCCGATGTCGTCTGGATGACCGTACCCTTGGCCGTGGAGAGGGTGGCGGGATCGACGCCCCATTTCCTGGCGGCGGCAAGAACGAGCATTTCGCGCGCGGCGGCGCCGACCTGCCGCATCGGAATCCAGTTGCGCGGGGTGGCGGTGCTGCCGCCCGCTGTCTGCACGCCATAGAGCTTTTCGTTCGCATCGGTCTGTTCGATGCGGACCTGTTCCCACGCAAGGTCCATCTCATCGGCGATGAGCATGGGCAGCATGACCTTGATGCCCTGACCGATTTCGGGGTTCTTTGCGCCGATGGTGACGGTGTTGTCGGCATTGATGCGGACGAAAGCGTTGAGCACGTCTGCGGGCGCAGTGGCGCTGGCGGCGGCAAGGACGACCGAGGCATCAAGCGTGAGCGCTGCACCGCCTGCTATCGAGGCGACAAGGAACGAGCGGCGGGAGAGGGTGGTCGCTTCGGTCATGCCAGTTGCTCCCCAGCGGGGAAGGCTGAGGCATCGGCCATTTCGGCGGGAAGGCCCGCTGCCTTGCGGATGGCGGCGCGGATGCGCAGGTAGGTGGCGCAGCGGCAGATATTGCCGCTCATCCAGCCGTCGATATCATCGGGGGTGGGTTTGGGATTCTGTTTGAGCAGGGCGGTGGCGGACATGATCTGTCCGGCCTGACAATAGCCGCACTGCGGCACGTCCAGCGCGGTCCACGCTTCGACCACGCGCTTGCCCAGATCGTTTGTTGCCACGCCTTCGATCGTGGTGACCTGCTTTCCGGCCGCGTCGGCGATTGGTGTCTGGCACGAACGGACAGCTTCGCCATCGAGGTGGACGGTACAGGCACCGCACAATCCAGCGCCGCAGCCGAACTTTGTGCCGGGCATGTCGAGGTCTTCGCGCAAGACCCAGAGCAGCGGCTTGTCGGCCTCTGCATCCACAGCGCGCTTGCGGCCATTGACGGTGAGAGTGACGCTCATGCTGTTGAATCTCCGGCAGATGTTTCAGACGCGCGTCGAAGCATTGCTGCTGGCGCTTTTCCGATTGGGCCGGAATCTGGACAGGTGATGGTTTCGGGTCAAGCGCCTTGTTCTGTGGTTAGGGTCAGGACCTATTACTCACGCCTTCGAGGCGCTGGAATGGCGAACATATCGGGCGGAAATTCGCGCCGGAAGGGCTGGTTGCCTTTCCAAGCGGATTTCCGTTCGAGATGGAAGCCATTCCAGCGTCCCGTAGGGATTTGATCAAAATGGCCCATCACTGCGTTGGATGGCCTTGAAATAGAACCACTATTCCTGCGCCCATCCGCCTTGCGCTGGGCCATTTTGCCTCAAACCTCGAAGGTGCGAGTAATAGGTCCTGACCCTAGGGGATGGGCGTCAATGTCCTTGGCGCGGGCGCGACCTTGGTGTTATGCGCGGGTCTTATGGCTGCCCGCCCCGACAATCTGGAAACCGATCTGCCCTCTGCCCCGCGCCCCGGCACCTATGCGCGCGGGACGGAGACGGTGGATGCGATCATCAAGGCGGCGCTGCGCGTGCTGATCGATGAAGGTTCGGGGGCGTTCACCATCCGGCGGATCGCGGCGGAATGCGGGATGAAGGTGGGCAATGTCAGCTACCACTTCCCCAAGAAGGAACTGCTGATCCAGACGTTGCTGGACGATATCATCGGCAATTACGACAAACTGCTTGAACGCACGGTGCGCCAGCCGGGGCTTGATGCCGAAGAGCGGCTGCGACTGGTTGTGGTGATGTGCCTTGACGATATTGCCGGAAAGCGGACCACGCGGCTGTTCCCGGAACTGTGGGCGCTGGCCAATCACAACGAATTCGTGGCCGATCGCGTGCGGGTGTTTTACCAGCGGGTCCACGATATCATCGCGGAATATGTGGCGCTGCTGAACCCTGCGCTGAACGAGCAGCAGGTGCGCGACATGGCTTTGTTCATCAGCGCCTCGATGGAAGGGGCGACGCCTTTCCTTGGCTATGAAAAGCCTTGGGCGGAGCGCATGTCGGCGTTCACGGCGATTGCCGCGCATGGATTGGTGCAGCTTGCCAAGACCATTACACCGGCGCAGATTGCGGGCCTTGATAACCGGCGCCCGTAAAGGCGCGCCGCAGCTTTCTTTCGCAAGTGCAACAAGGCGCTTGACCGAATCTGGACAATCGTCAAGCCTTGGGCCTGCGGGTTGAATCAGGGGGCCGTGATGACAGGTTTGAGCATGGTGGCGCGGGTTGCGTTGGTCGTGGCGGCTGCCGGGGCCTTTACCGGGCCGGTCATGGCGGAAAACGTGATTGCCGAGGCTGAAGAGGCGGCGGTCAGCACTATCGCGCAGCCCAAGGCGAACTGGTTCTATGTGCGTGGCGGTTGGGGCAGTGCGGGATCGAGCATTTTCGATGCCGGCACGGGCAAGATGGTGGGCATGGTTTCCACCAGCCGCGATTCCGATCTGGCGATCGATCCTGACGGCAAATTCTATTACGTGGCCGAAACGATGTGGACCAAGGTCAACCGTGGCACGCGGATGGATTTCATTTCGGTCTATGACAGCACTTCGTTGAAGCTGGTGGGCGAAATCCCCACGCCGGGGCGGCTGATCATCGGCGGGTTCAACACCAATTTCGTGCTGAGCGATGATGGCAAGACCGCCTATGATTACAACTTCGATCCGGCATCGTCGGTCAACGTGATCGACATGGTAAAGCGCAAGTTCGTGCGCGCCATCGAACTGCCGGGTTGTGCCAGCCTGATCCCCAACCCGGGCGTGGGCTTTTCTGCCCTCTGCGCCGATGGCACGCTGGCGACAGTGGCGGTGAAGGGGGCTTCGCAGGAAATCACGCGGTCCGCCGAGTTCTTCGATGCAGCGGTGGACCCGATCTTTTCCAACGTGGCCTATGATCGCAAAAAGAAGCTGGCGGTGATGCTCAGCTACACCGGGCAGGTGCGCACGGTGGCGATGGGCACGGCTCCGGTGGTGAGCGCGCCGCTCTCGATGCAGGAAGCGGGCGGGATGCGCGCGGCCGATGTGAAGCCGCTGGACGTGGCGTGGTATCCGGGCGGGATGCAGCCGATGGCGCTGCACCGGCCCAGCGGCACGGTGTGGGTGCTGATGCACAAGGGCGAATACTGGAGCCACAAGGAAGGTGCCGAGGAAATCTGGGGCCTCGATCTGGCTACGAAGAAGCTGGTCAAGCGCATCCCGGTGGAAGGCCACCCGCGCAACATCGAGATCACGCAGGACGATGCCGCGATGATCATGGTCAACGGTATGGACAACAATGCGGTGATCATCGATTCAAAAACCGGCGAGGTAAAGCACGAGATCGAGAACGCGGGCGGCGGGCTGATCACGGTGGTCGAACCGAAGTGAGCGAGGCGCTCGACACCACGCTGGCGATCTGTGGCGGCGTGGCAGCCGTGGGGAACGGGCTGGTTTTCCTGACGGCGGGCGTGGCCAAGCTGCGTAATCGCCGGGTGTTTCCCGGGGTGGTGGCGAACTATCGGCTGCTGCCGCAAGCGCTTGTCGGGCCGGTCGCTTGGGTGCTGCCTTGGGCTGAAGTCGTGATTGGCGCGGCTCTGCTGGGCGGAATCGCTTTGGCGGCGGCGCCTGCTGCGGCTCTGCTGCTGACCTTCGCAGTGGCGATGGCGGTGAATATCGGGCGAGGGCGCGCGCATATCGATTGCGGGTGCGGGCGTTCGGACCTGCGTCAGCCGCTGAGCCGGGTGCTGGTCGTGCGCAACGTGATGCTGGCGGTTCTGCTGGTCCCGGCGCTGATGGCAATGCCAGCGTTTGGTTCGGTGGCGTGGGGGCTGTCGCTGGCCGGGGGGCTGGCGCTTTATCTGATGACATTGCTGGTGAACGCATTGGCAGCGCTGGCGGCAGGGCCGCTGGCTGGTGAAAGGAATTCGCGATGATAACCGCGCTGATCGTGGGGCAAGTGCTTTCGTGGGTGGTGATCATCGCGCTGGTGGTGGCGCTGCTGGCGCTGGCGCGGCAGGTGGGCGTGCTGCACATGCGTGTGGCGCCTGCAGGAGCCTTGCAGACGAGCGGCGGCCCGGCCGTGGGCGGCAAGGCTCCGGCGGTTCCCGCGCATACGCTGGAGGGGCAGGACGTGATCGTGGGCGGTCCGGCCAAGGGCGTGCCGCTGCGGTTGCTGATGTTCGTTTCTGCCACGTGCCCGCTGTGCAAGGGCCTGATCCCGGCGGCGCGGTCCTTTGCGAAGGATGAGCGGGTGGAACTGACTTTTGTAGGTGATGATGACGCGGCGGCGCAGCAGGGGTTGATCGCGGCGCAGGGGCTGGAAGGCTATCGCTTTATCAATGGGCCGGAAGTGGGGCAGGCGTTCGAGGTGGGCAAGCTGCCCTATGCGGTGCTGCTGGATGCAGAAGGCGTGATCCTGTCGAAAGGCCTGGTCAACAGCCGCGAGCATCTGGAGAGCCTGGTCGTGGCGCATGAACTGGGCATCGCGACGGTGCAGGACTATATTTCGGGGCTGAAACAGCCGGTTGCGGCGTGAACGGGACGAACGAAGGGGGCATGAGATGATCAGGTTCAATCCCGATGCGGCGGGCGAAAAACTGCTGCGGAGACTGGCTGGAGGCACGTCGCGGCGGGGCATTCTTTCGCGGTTGGGCGCAGCGCTGGTTGCGGCACCGGTGTTCCCGCTACTGCCGGTGAGCAGGGCGGAAGCGGCAAAGCCCGACCGTTCGCCCGAGGCCAAGACCGCGTTTGCGCGCAGCGCGCAAACCAAGGACGACACCAAGTGCAATTACTGGCGCTATTGCGCTATCGATGGATCGCTTTGCACGTGCTGCGGTGGCGGGATTCACACATGTCCGGCAGGATCTGAACCTTCGCCGGTTTCGTGGGTGGGATCGTGCATCAATCCTGATGACGGCAAGGCCTATATGATCGCCTACCGCGATTGCTGCGGCAAGCCGACGTGCGGCCAGTGCGGTTGCGACAATACGGACCGCGAAACGCAGCTCTATCTGCCGCAGCTCAACAATAACGTGATCTGGTGCTTCGGGACGAGCAGCATGGAATACCACTGTTCCACCGCGATGATGATTGGCGCGGCCTGAGGGCGGGGCAATGCGCGCGCTGGGTCTGGCGGCTTTGGCCCTTCTTGTCGCTCCGCAGCTGGCAGCGCGCGGCGATCCGCGTGCAGAGACGGTGGCGCATGGGCTGGCTGCGATCAGTGATCCCGAACTGGCACGCGGCGATTATGTGGAGCATTGCGCCGGGTGCCACGGGGTGCAGGGCCTTTCGGCTCCGGCCAAGCTACCCGAACTGCGCGGGCGCGTGGGCTACATGATGTGTACGGAAGATACGCGCGCCTACCTGTTGCGCCTGCCGAACATCGCCAAGAGCCGGATCACGGACAATCAGCAATTGGCAGATATGCTGAACTTCATGGTGTTCGGGCTGGGCGGAGAGAGCGTGATCCCCGGCACGCGTCCGTTCACGGCGGATGAAGTGGCGCACGAGCGGCGCTTTGCGCTGACATCGGCCTCACTGGTGGCGGAGCGGCAGCGCCATGTTGATACCGCGATCCGCAAGTGCGGCGCGCCCGAAGCCTTCAGGGATTTTTACCGCCCGCGCTGACAAGAGCCGTTGCGGATATATTCCGCTTTGGAAGATTAATGCTGGGGTCGGCAACGCCATCTGCCCGACTTCGAAAGCGGTCAAATGCTCCCGTGATCGGTATCCAAAAACGGCGTGTGAATAATGTGATTCGAATCACACTCTCCATCGCAACGGCGGGGAATTGCGCCGTGAATCCTGCAGAAATGCTGCTGACTCCATTTCCGCACAAGTTGTAGGCAGGAGCATCAGGCCGAGATCATCCGCTGGGTTTCCTGCAAGCGATCGCTAACTGTCAGGAGAGTAAGTAAATATACGATAGCGATGATGAATGCCTCATCCAGCGGCCCGGGCGTTTCCTCTTAAGCGGTGCATTCTTTGCTTTCGCTCGAGCGCCACTCGGCTACCAATTCCAGCATGATTGCGGGGGCAAGACGGAGCCTGAACGGTTCGTCTGCCACATACCGTCAAGGAACAGGATGGGGCGTCGCCATGCAAGTAGCAGCCAAGCCATTGGAGGAAGTATTCGTTACCCTGTCGGGCGCACTGGATGCGCTCGATCAGCATGGCGAGGCTATGGCGGCGCTGCACCTGGCGATGGCGGTGGATTGCCTGCGCGCCTGTCTTGATGCGCCGAACGACGATCGCAGGCAAAGGCGGCAACGCCCGAAGTTGCGGTTGGTGGCCTCATCCTGACAATTCAAGGTTACCGCATCAGCGGCTAACCCGGACGAATTCATCAAGAGCCAGCGGTTCGTCCGGCGCAAGGCGCGCTTTATCGCAGGTATATTGTCTACATCATTGGTAGAGTTATGTCCTGACGCAGGCAGGGCGGGTATGCGCATGTACCCGTGCCTGCCGCTCTACTCCCGCGAATGAGAGAGAAGTTTGCCTACTGAACGCCATAGTCGAAATTTAATGTCTACTGAAATAATTGAGTATACATGGTCCGTAACGGCCGGTCGAATCGCCGAAAAATTCGGAAGGAGATCGGACACCGCCGGATCGGCGGCGCACATCGGGCAAACGATTGGCTTGCGAGGATACAGGATGAACAGAGCGATGAGCGAACCAGCACCGTCCGGCAGACACCTCCCCGGTGATGCCGAGCGCCATCTTGAAGAAAGCCTCGCCAGTGTGCGCGAAGCCCTTACCGGGCTGCGCTATGGCGCGGTTCAACTGACGGTCCACGAGGGCCGGGTTGTCCAGATCGACGTGACCGAGAAGAGACGGCTCAAGCCGAACTGATCGTTCCGTCAAATTCCCCGAGAATAACAAAACAATCCAATATCCGCGCCGCTGACCGGACCACCGGAAGCATCGTTCGGGAAACCATGAGGTCCTTGCGATGAATTTCCGTGTCCTGCTTCTGGCGGGGGCTGCGCCCTTTGCCCTTCTTTCGTTTGGTGTTTCGTCCAGCGCGCTTGCTGAAGAAACCGTTCCTGCTTCGGCAGCGGTTCCTGAAACCGCCACTTCAACAGCCGGTGTGGCAGCAGAGCCGCCGCAGGAATCCTCGGTCGGCACCGGCGCCAATGAGAGCGGGACGATTGTCGTCACCGCGCGCCGCCGCGCAGAAACCGCGCAGGATGTGCCGCTGGCAATCTCGGTTGTCGGTGGCGACCAGATCGACAGCACCGGCAGCTTCAACGTGGGCCGTCTGCAACAGATAACACCCACACTGCAGTTCTATTCCTCCAACCCGCGCAACACTGCGGTGAACATCCGTGGCCTTGGCGTGCCGTTCGGCCTGACCAACGACGGTATCGAGCAGGGCGTCGGTATCTATATCGATGACGTTTACAATTCGCGCGTGGCATCGGCCACGTTTGACTTCCTTGACGTGAAGCAGATCGAAGTGCTGCGCGGGCCGCAGGGTACGCTTTATGGCAAGAACACCACGGCAGGCGCGATCAACATCACCACCAATCAGCCGACTTTCGATTTCGAAGCGCGGGCTGAAGCAAGTGTCGGCAACCTGAATTACGTTCAGGCCAAGGCAGCGGTTTCAGGCCCGATCACCGATACGCTGGCGGCGCGTCTGGCGGTTTCTTCGACCAATCGGCGCGGCACGATCTACAATGCCACATCGCGGCAGTGGATACAGAGCCAGGACAACCTTGGCCTTCGCGGGCAACTGCTGTTCCAGCCCAACGACGCTTTCAGCATCACGCTGGCAGGCGATTACAGCGAGCAGGACGCTGTGTGCTGCGGTTCGGTCTATGTCGGAACCGGGACCACGCAGCGGGCGCTGAACCGGCAGTTCGCGGCTCTGGCAGCGGCGCAGGGCTATACCCCGGTAAGCACCAATCCGTTTGACCGCGTGACCGATCTCGATGCGGCATTGCAGGCGGGCAACAAGATCGGCGGCGCATCGATCAAGCTGAAGTGGGATGTGGGGCCGGGCACGCTGACGTCCGTCACGGCATGGCGCTTCTGGGATTGGCAACCCCAGAACGACCGCGACTTTACCGGGTTGCCCATCGTCACCCGATCGCAGAACCCATCGCAGCAGGACCAGTACACGCAGGAATTGCGCTATAACTATAGCGGTGATGCAGTGGATTTTGTGGTGGGGGCGTTCGGCTTCTACCAGCGGATCGACACACAGGGCACGGAATCGCACGGATCGGCATCGACCAAGTGGAATCTCGCTCCCAACAATGCGCTCTACAATTCCAATGTGCTGGACGGGCTGACCGCGCGCAACACGCAGTTCCTCAAGAATACCAGCGTTGCGGTCTATGGTCAGGCGAGCTGGAAGGTGACACCTGAACTGACGCTGCAGCCGGGCATTCGCGTGAACTACGACAAGAAGGATGGGTTCTATCAACGCCGCGTATTCAACGGCGCGGGGACCGAGATCCTGCTCGATGGAACAACCAGCGCGACAAAGACGGCGCAGCTTGCCATTTTTACCCCGCAGGAGATTTCGCCGGAGTTCAGTGACTGGAACTTCAGCTATGACTTTACCGCCAGCTACAAGGTGGCCGAAGGCGTGCTGGCCTATGCGACTTATGCCAAGTCGTTCAAATCAGGCGGGATCAACCAGAACGGCGTGCCGACCGATGCTCAGAACAACCCGTTGCTGGGCACCGCAACGGTCAAGCCGGAATCCGTCAATCACTATGAACTGGGCATCAAGACCGAGTTTCGCGACATTGGTGCGATCTTCAATCTTTCGGCCTTCCGCACCGACATCAAGGACTATCAGGCCAACGTGAACAACGGCCAGTTCGGGGTGTTGCGCGGCTATCTGGCCAATGCTTCGGCGGTGCGGTCACAGGGTTTCGAAGCGGACTTTTCGATCCGGCCGAGCGAGCGCTTCAACGCCTATACCAATGCGGCTTATACCGATGCCACCTATCGCAAGTTCACCGATGCGCCGTGCCCGCCGGAGCTTTCGGGCGGGACTGTGGCAACCGGGAGCCAGGTGCCAGGAGCCGCAGGGACGCCGGGTGCGCTCAGCCCTGCGAACTGCGACATTTCGGGGCAGCGCCTGCCGGGTGTATCGAAGTGGTCGTTCTCGTTCGGGTTCGAGGCGAATGCACCCGTTTCGCTGCTGGCGCAGGATGGGCAGATCTACTTCGGCTATGATGGCAGCTATCGGTCAGATTTCTCGTCGAACCCCAGTCCGTCGATCTACACCAATGTCGATGGCTATTCGCTGTCGAACTTCCGCGCGGGATTCCGCACCGATGACGGGTTCGATATCTATGGTTGGGTGCGCAATGCGTTTGACCAGAACTACTTCGAACAGCTTTTCGTCGGGCCGGGCAATACCGGGCTGATCGCCGGGCTGCCGGGCGATCCGCGCACTTGGGGCTTTACCCTGCGCAAGGCTTTCTGATCCTTCCCACCCCGCAGGACCTGCGGAACTTCAGGGCCGACGGTGAAAGCCGTCGGCCCTTCTTTGTCATCAGTTGTTGCCACCAATGAAATCGCCCAGTCCGCCCAGAACCGAACCTTCGCCCCGGTTCTGGCCTCCGCGTGAACCGGCGGCAGCAAGCATCCGCCCGGCAAGGCGCGAGAAGGGCAATGATTGGATCCAGACCTTTCCGGGGCCGCGCAGGCGGGCGAAGAACAGGCCTTCACCGCCAAACAGGACCGACTTCACGCCGCCTGCGGTGACCAGATCGAAATCGATCGAAGGCGTGTAGGCGGCAAGGCAGCCGGTATCGACGTGAAGTTCCTCGCCCGCGCGAAGTTCCCGCTCCACGATGGTGCCGCCCATCTGGACGAAGACCCAGCCATCGCCTTCGAGCTTTTGCATGATGAAGCCTTCGCCGCCGAACAGCCCGGTCATCACCTTGCGCTGGAAAGCCACGCCGATCGAAACGCCGCGTGCGGCGGCAAGGAAGCTGTCCTTCTGACAGATCAGCGTGCCCCCGACGTCCGACAGTTTCATCGGCAGGATGGCGCCGGGGGTGGGTGAGGCGAAGGCCACGCGAGCCTTGCCGTGGCCGTTATGTGTGAAGACCGTGGTGAACAGGCTTTCCCCGGTGACGAGCCGCTTGCCAGCGCCGAGCAGTTTGCCCATGAAGCCGCCCTGTTCCGCGCCGCTGCCATCACCGAACACGGTGGTCATGCCGACCGAACCATCTTTCCACACCAAAGCGCCCGCTTCGGCGACGGCGCTTTCACCGGGATCGAGTTCGATTTCGAGGAACTGCAGTTCCTGCCCCTTGATCTCGAAATCGATGTCATCTGCGATCGAAGCGCTGCGGTGGTGGGACCAGGGACTGTTCGACATTGTGATCTCCGTTCGGATGGACTGACGCTGATGTAGCAATCGGATGTGGCAAGTGAAGTGAGGATACCTTGCGTTGGTCGATGCAGATATGCCACTCGTCATGGCAGGGCGCATTGGCGCCTCACTTTTTCGAGAAGGCCGCCGATGACCGCCATTTCGCCGACACGCTATTCTACCGCTGCCATCGCGTTGCACTGGATATTGGCTCTGTTGCTGTTGTTTCAGGTTGGCCTTGGTGGAGGGCTGGAGCATTTGCCCAAGGGCGTGGCGCAGTTTGCCGGGTATCAGTTCCACAAGTCGGTCGGCATCCTGATCCTGCTGCTGAGCCTTTTGCGACTGGGTGTGCGACTGGTCAAACCGCGCCCGGCACCGGTTCCCGATGGCAAAGCGCAGATGATGCTGGCGAGCGCGGTGCATGTGCTGCTCTATGCGATCATGATCGGCGGGCCGATCACCGGGTGGATCATCGTTTCGACGGCAAAGGTGCGCTTGCAGACCATGCTGTTCGGCGTGGTGCCCTGGCCCGATTTGCCGGTCGGGCAGGCGCTGCACGAACCCGCCGAGGCGCTGCATGGCCTGCTGGGGCCGATGACGCTGGGGCTTGTGCTGTTGCACGTGGCTGGCGCGCTCCACCATCACTTCAAGCGTGAGGATGTGATCGGGCGGATGTTGCCCGCTGCGATCACAAGCTGGCGCGGGATGGGCTTTGCGGCAGCAGTGGCTGTGATCGCCGGGTTTTTCGCGCTGAGCGGGGGCAGAGGGATGACTTTTGGGGCACCCGCTGCTGCGCCCTCGGTTCAGGCATCCGCTTCGGAAGCGGTTGAGGAAATTGCCCCTGAAGTCAGCGAAAGCGAAGCCGTGGTTTCGCCGTCGGAGGTTGCCTCTGAAGCGGCGGCAAGCGCCAAGGCTCTGCCTTGGAAACTGGACAAGGGCGGGCGACTTGGCTTCACGGCGGACTACAATGGCGAGGCGATCAAGGGATCGTTCGGACGCTGGGACGCGAAGATCGTGTTCGATCCTGAAGATCTGCCGGGATCGTCAATCCGCGCAACGATCGATCTGGCTTCGGTCGAGAGCGGAGACAGCCAGCGCGACGATATGCTGCGCAGTGACAGCTTCTTTGGCGTAGGGAGCAATCCTTCGGCGCAATATGTATCGACATCGATCCGCGAAACGGGCGCGGGCCGCTATGTGGCCAACGGCACGCTGACCTTGCATGGCCAGCGCAAACCGGTGGCACTGCGGTTCAACCTCAAGATCGATGGCGACAAGGCGACTGCCACGGGCAGCGCGGCATTGCAGCGTCTGTCATTTGGCGTCGGTGAGGCGGAGTGGTCTGCCGCCGACCAGTTGAAGGACGCGGTTGGCGTGGACTTCAGCTTTCGGGCGACACGGCAGGGAGAGTGAGGCTGCCCGTGTTGCGCAGGCCTGCAAAGAAGAATTCCGAATAAGCCCGCGCCCAACGCTCTGTTTCTTCACGTGAAGGCGGCGGAGCGGCACCGGCCATGCGGACGTGACCAAGAATTCCCTCGATCCAGAAACGTGCCGCCAGTTCGGGGTTGCCCAAGGCAATCTGCCGTTCGCTTGCAAGCTGTGCCAGTTCTTCGCCCACGCCTTCGATGGCTTCGGCATACATCGCAGAGCGATAGGCATATGTGTTGTCGCCGAACTCCTGATCGCACCAATCCACCAGACGTTCCATCATCAGGCCGTCGGTGGATTGCAGCGTTTCCATGATCTCGGCAGCGCGCAGGCAGAAGGCTTCTTCGGCAGGCAAACCGGCACCGATGGCCATGAATTTCAGCCTGCGTTCGCTCGTTTTCAGCGCGAGCAGGGCTTCGAGGAATTCACGCTTGCCGGAAAAGCGCGTGTAGATCGTGGCCTTGCCGATTCGGGCATGGCGGGCAACGCGATCAAACGTGAACGCTTCGAAGCCATGTTCAAGGAGAACATCCCATCCGGCTTCAAGGATGCGGGTAGGAAGGCGCTGCGCTTCTTCAAGCGAAGGGCGACCACGACGGCTGATCGTGGTCGCCCCGGGGGTGCCTGCCTGCGATGATCCGGCAATTGCCGAGCCATCGCACGCCGCGTGGCCGGCAGCAGGCACGATATCAGTGCAGGGTTGTTCCTGCCGATCCGGGCAGTCGTGCGGAAGCGTCATGATGGCGATCCCGCTCGCACAAACGTTCTGCGAGCGTATCGGCCAACCGGTTGCGAACCGGGCACGACATTTCCAATCCTTCGCGATAGGCCTGCCAGAGGCGTAGGCCCGCATCGGTTATCCAGCGCATCTTTCCCATATCCTCGTTCAGACGAGTTCTTATGCGAAGAGAGTGCCTCAGCCGACAGCAGAGTCAATATACTATAAAATGGGCGAAACCGTTTCATTTATCGGCATCCGCGCTTTGCCACCCAAGGCCCAGCGCCTTCTCGACGGCGATAAAGCTGGTGGTCAATTCGGCGCGTGCGGCGGACGACGCCATTGCCAGTTGCAGTGCCTGACGTTCTGCGTCCAGTGCATCTGACTTGCCGATGCTGCCCGCTGCCAACCGCTGGCGCTGCAGATCGACATTACGGCGCGCACTGGTTTCCGCGTCGAGAGCCTTGCCCAACGCGATACGCTGCCCGCCAAAGCGCGCGAGCGAACCTTCGGCATCCTGCAATGCTCGCAGAACCGCATTGCGATAGTTGGCCTCCGCCTCGGCATAGGTACCTTTGGCCACTTCGACCTGACGTTCTGCCCGGCCTCCGTCGAACAGGTTCCATTTGATCTGCGGCAACGCAATGCCAACGAGATTGCCGGGATCGAACACATCGCCAATGTCCTGCCCGCCAAGGCCAAGCAGGCCGAGGAACGAGATCTTGGGGAACTTGTCGGCAATGCGTGCGCCGATATCGGCATTGGCTGCGGCCAGTTGGCGTTCGGCCACGCGGATGTCAGGGCGGCTGCGCAGAAGCGTGGCGGGGTCACCAACGGCTACTTGCGCAGGGGGCAGTGGCACGGCGACCGGCGCGCCGAGCAGGCTGTCCAGCGCGCCCGGTTCCTTGCCCGTCAGCACGGCAATCTGATCCATCATAACGGCGATTTCGGCTTCGCTGCGGGCGAGGTCAGCCTCGCTGGCCGACGCCTGCGCTTCTGCCGCGTTGAGAGGCTGGCGCGGAATCGTGCCTGCGGCAAAACGCTGCTTGGCCAATGCCACGAGGTTCTGATCGATTTCCACCTGACGCTGCTGAAGCGCCTTCATCGATTGGCGGGCGCGCAGGCCGACGTAAGCGCGGGCAACTTCTGCCGAAAGCGTAACGCGCGCATCGGCAGCAGCGGCTTCCAAGGATTGCGCACGTGCGGATGAAGCCTCGATCTTGCGGCGCGTGCCGCCGAACAGATCGATTTCCCACGATGCGTCGAAGCCCAGGTTATAGGCGTTGATCTCGTCCCGCCCGCTGCCTTCGCCCAGCAGGTTGCCCGGCACATTGATGTATGGCGCGGCGAATGACGTGCTGATTGTGGGAAGCGCTGCCGTGCGATTGGCGGCGAGCGTTGCGCGCGATTGGGCGACGCGGGCGTTAGCGGCGGCGATGCTAGGGGCGTCGGTCAGGGCTGCGTCAACCAGTTGGTTGAGCACGGGATCGCCAAGGCTTTCCCACCAGCGAGCAGACGGGGCCGTTGCAGTTGCAAGGCCATCGGCGCGGAGGAATGTCCCGCGTGCTGCCGATTGCGGAGCCGCATCCGGGGCGCCTGCATAGTTCGGGCCAACCGTGGCGCAACCAGCAAGCAGGGCGGCCATCAGCGTCGCTGCGGCGGCGCGGCGATAAGGGAGCGAGCGAGGCATCAGTGACCAGCCTTTGCATGGTAGCCCTTGGGAAGCGGGCGAAGGAGCAGAACAAGCGGTGCGACCAGCAGAATGCCAATCGTAAGCGCCATGAAATCATCGTTGAAGGCCATGACCAGTGCATCGCGCATGACCATGCCATCGAGCGAACGCATCGCCCCGGCAAGCCCATCGGGGCCGCCGCCATAGGTCATCGCCTGCTGGCTGATCCAAGCCTGCACGTCGAGGTCGTTTGCGCCCAAAGCGCTGTGTAGCGACCAGCGGTGGAACTCCCAGCGTTCGTCCTGCAACGTGGCAAGAGCGGCAAGTCCGATGGAGCCGCCAAGGTTGCGACCAGCGTTGAAAAGGCCTGCCGCGTCGCCAGCCTCATCGCGCGAAACGGAACTGATCGCAGCCTGATTGAGGAACATCATGCAGAACACGGTGCCAAGCCCGCGCATAAGCTGGGTAACGACAAAATCGTCGCCGCGCGATTGGGCTGTGAGTGCAACGTCCATGTAGCACGACAGCCCAAGCAGGACGATGCCGGTGCCGACAATCAGACGAAGATCGACGCGTGAAATCAGGATGGGGAACAGCGGCATCATCATCATCGCCGGGATGCCCGACAAGAAGACGATCTTGCCCGCCTGCATTGCGTTGTAATCAGCAATCGCGGCAAGGAACTGCGGAATGACATAGGCCGTGCCAAACATCACCGCGCCCAACACGAATGCCAGCACGAATACTGCGGCAAACGCGCGATTGCGGAGCAGTGAAAGCTTGATCACCGGGCGGCGTGCATAGAACTGGCCAAGACCGATCATCACGAAGCCCAGCAGCGTCACCGCGCTCAACTGCCAGATCAGCGCAGATTCAAACCACTGTTCGCGGTGGCCTTCTTCCAGAACCACGGTGATGCCACCAAGGCCCAGAACCATGCCGATCACGCCCAGCCAATCGGCGTTGATCAATTCGCCAAGCTGCATCTTGCCCTTGGGCAGACCGATATAGAGCAGCGTCATCAGGATCACGCTGATCGGCACGTTGACGAAGAAGGCGTAGTGCCAGCTGAAGTTTTCGGTCAGCCAGCCGCCCACAAGCGGGCCAAGGACCGGTCCCATGATCACCGTCAGCCCGAAAAGTGCGGTGCCGATGGGTTGCTGGTTTGGTGGCAGGCGGGTGGCGATAATCGTTAGTGCCGTGGGAATCATCGCGCCTGCGGTAAAGCCCTGGCCGACGCGACCCAGAATCATCATGGTCAACGATGTCGAAAGCCCGCACATCACCGAAAACGCGGTGAACAGGACAGTCGCGATCATCAGAAAACGGCGCAAACCGAACACACGCTCAAGCCATCCGGTGAGCGGGATGATGATGATTTCCGCCACCAGATAGGCGGTGGCGATCCATGTGCCTTCGCTTGACGACGCACCGATTTCGCCCTGAATCGTCGGCAGCGATGCGTTGACGATCGAAATGTCGAGCGTGGCCATCAGCGAACCGATGGCACCGGCTGCAACGCCCATCCAGGCGGTGATATCGGCCTTTGCGGCGGGCGCGGGTGGCTCGTCGGGAAGGCTTTCGTCGAGAGTGGCGGAACTGCTCACTTGGCCGAAGTCCGTTCCTGTTCCTTGCGGATCGCGTCGATCGAAGACTTGGCAGCGCGTGTATCGACCTCAACCGTCAGCGACAGGCCGGGCACCAGCACCTTGCGCGATTCAGGCCCCGCGTTGATGCGGATGCGCACGGGTACGCGCTGCACGATCTTGGTGAAGTTGCCGGTGGCGTTCTGCGGCGGAATCAACGAGAAGTTGGCGCCGGTGCCGGGCGTGATGCTTTCCACCACCCCACGGAAATCGACATCGGGCAGGGCGTCGACGTGGACCTTGACCGGTTGGCCGGCGCGCATCAAACCGATCTGGGTTTCCTTGAAGTTCGCCTCGACATAGATCGCTTCGGTGGGAACGATGGTCATCAGGCGTTGGCCAGGCTGTACGAACTGACCCACGCGAACCGTGGAATTGCCCACCTTCCCGCCAATCGGTGCAATTATGCGGGTTGTGGCAAGATCCGTGCTGGCAGCATCGCGCTGAGCCTGTGCGGCCTTGATCTGTGCGGTGGACTGCCCGGTCTGGGCCTGCGCGCTGGCAACCCGGTCGTTCGCGGCGGCAACGGCGGCACGCTTGGCCGCAACATCGGACACGGCCTTGTCGCGGTTGGCGACGAGCTGGTCGAAAGCCTGCTTCGGCTCTGCGCCAGAAGCCACAAGGGGGCGCATTCGGGCAACTTCACCGTTGAGGTAGGAAAGTTCGCGCATGGCTGCATCAAGCGCGGCCCCGGCCTGACCAACGGCCGACCGGGCCTCGGCAATCGCAGCGCGGGATGCAGCCTCGGTGGCGCGGGCAACATCGACTTGTGCGGTGCTTTGCGCAAGGCGGGTGTTGTAATCTGTCGGGTCGATCTGGATCAACAGCGCCCCGTCTGCAACCGACTGGTTTTCCTGCACGGCGACGTTGCGCACATAACCACCGAGCTTTGAACTGATCGTCACGCCATCAGCTTTCACATAGGCGTCATTCGTGTTCTGCAGATAGCGGCCGACCGTCTGGTAATCGTACAGCGCCCAAGCGCCATAGAGCGCGCCAGCGCCCAGCACGCCAAGGGCAACGCGGCCGATGGTCTTCTTGCGCTGATCGTCCCGACCGGTCTGTGCGGGAGCGGCGGGGGAAATGTCGTCTGTGGCGGCCATCTGATGTCCATTTACGAAAAATAGAACGAAATCGTTCCGTTGCGATTTGCCACTTGGTTTAATCGCGAGAGGTTTTCAAGTGCGGAAATTGGTATGCATTGTGCAGAAAATGCATTTGGCGCGCGAAAATGCCGGAGTTTGGCCGCTTTGATGCCGAGTTTTCACCTTTGGGCAAAAATTTTGTGGATCAGGCGTTTGCTGAAACAAAACTGAAAAATGCGCTATTGATCGATGCAATCAATCAAACAGGGCGGAATTGCTCATTGGAAAAACCGCCTGCCATGCACTACCTCGGCTCCCGTAACCGAGTTCACCAATCCACCAACAGAAGGATTTGAGTCTTATGTCGATCGTCGGAACCAAGCTGCTGCCGTTCCAGGCAACCGCCTACCATCAGGGCAAGTTCGTGGACGTGAGCGATGCGGACGTGCTCGGCAAGTGGGGCGTGTTCTTCTTCTACCCCGCCGACTTCACCTTCGTCTGCCCGACCGAACTGGAAGACCTCGCCAACATCTATGGCGAACTGCAGGGCCTCGGCGTGGAAGTCTACTCGGTGTCGACTGACACGCACTTCAGCCACAAGGCATGGCACGACAGCTCGCCGGCCGTGGGCAAGATCAACTACTACATGCTGGGTGATCAGAACCACACGATCTCGAACAACTTCGGCATCCTGCGCGAAGGCGTCGGCCTTGCCGATCGCGGCACCTTCGTGACCGACCCCGATGGCACGATCCAGCTCGTCGAAATCACGCCCGAAGGCGTGGGCCGCAACGCTGCCGAACTGCTGCGCAAGATCAAGGCTGCCAAGTACTGGCGCGAGAACCCCGGCCAGGTTTGCCCTGCGAAGTGGGAAGAAGGCGCTGAAACGCTGGCTCCCTCGTTCGATCTCGTCGGCAAGATCTGATAACACGCGGCGGAAAGATCACCGCGTGGGGTTGATCGTTCTGCCATAATCGCCGGACGGGCCGTGCCGATGACGGGCGGCCCGCCGGTTCCACGCCACCGATCCCGAAATTCCGTGTGATCCCCCGTGCGCCGACCAGACGGTGACGCGCGGCTCCGTTTGTCCGAAAGGTTTGTAAGATGTCCGTTCTCGACGCCGCCACCACCGCCCAGCTCAAGGCCTACCTAGGCAACCTGCGCCGCCCTGTTGAACTGGTCGCTACGCTTGATGACAGCGCAAAATCGGCTGAAATGCGTGGACTGGTCGAAGAGATCGCCGCGCAGTCTGACAAGGTGACCGCGCGCTTCGATGGCACTGATGAACGCGCCCCCAGCTTCGCCATCCGCGCCGACGAAGGGCGGGCGCAGGCCGTGTTTGCAGGCCTGCCGATGGGGCACGAGTTCACCTCGCTGGTCCTCGCGCTGCTCCACGTTGGCGGCCACCCGCCCAAGGAAGATGCGGACCTGCTCGATCAGGTCCAGGGCCTCGATGGTCCGCTGCACTTCGAGACGTTCTTCTCGCTGACCTGCCAGAACTGCCCCGACGTGGTGCAGGCGCTGAACATCATGGCAGCGCTTAACCCGAACATCACGCACGTTGCTATCGATGGCGCGCTGTTCAAGGATGAGGTCGAGCGTCGCCAGATCATGGCCGTGCCGACCGTATTCCTCAACGGCCAGCCATTCGGTTCGGGCCGTATGGACCTGGCGCAGGTCGTCGCAAAACTCGACACCAATGCTTCGTCACGCGCGGCAGAGAAGATCGCCGCCAAGGATGCGTTCGACGTGCTGGTGGTCGGCGGTGGTCCTGCTGGTGCGGCAGCGGCGATCTATGCTGCGCGCAAGGGCATCCGCACCGGTGTGGTGGCTGAACGTTTCGGCGGTCAGGTGCTCGATACAATGGGCATCGAAAACTTCATCTCGGTCCAGCACACCGAAGGGCCGAAGCTGGCCGCGCAGCTTGAGAACCACGTCAAGGAATACGACGTTGACGTTATGAACCTGCAACAGGCTACCGCGCTGGTTCCGGCGGAAGAGGGCGGTCTGCACGAAATCCGGCTTGAGAACGGGGCGAGCCTCAAGGCGAAAACCGTGATCCTTTCCACTGGAGCGCGCTGGCGGCAGATGGGCGTGCCCGGCGAGGACGAGTATCGCAACAAGGGTGTCGCCTACTGCCCGCACTGCGATGGTCCGCTGTTCAAGGGCAAGCGCACGGCTGTGATCGGCGGGGGCAACTCCGGCGTTGAGGCGGCGATCGATCTCGCGGGCATCGTTGCGCATGTCACGTTGATCGAGTTCGACGATCAGCTTCGCGCCGACGCGGTGTTGCAGTCCAAGTTGCGCTCGTTGCCCAACGTCACCATCATCACCTCGGCCCTGACGACCGAAGTGCTGGGCGATGGCGCAAAAGTAACGGGCCTTGTCTACAAGAACCGCGAAACTGAAGAACTGCACACCGTCGAACTCGAAGGTATTTTTGTGCAGATCGGCCTCGTTCCCAACACTGAATGGCTTAAAGGCACGATTGCGCTCTCGCCGCGCGGTGAGATCGAAATCGATGCGCGCGGTGCAACGAGCGTGCAGGGCGTGTTCGCTGCGGGTGACGTGACGACCGTCCCTTACAAGCAGATCATCATCGCGATGGGTGAGGGATCGAAGGCAGCGCTTTCGGCGTTCGATCACCTGATCCGTCACGGTTGAGTTCCCGAAAAGGGTTGCACGCGCAGCTCATCGGGTCGCAGGAGCGGCGGCAAGACTTGGTCTTGTCGCCGCTTTCGTATTCACGGTTGCCTTGAAGAATGCACGCGGTTAGCGTTTGGCGTGTCTTGCGCTGTCAGCCGCAATGGGAGAGAAAAACAATGCCTCGGTCCGCCCGCTCGATCCTTCGTGGAGCCCTTCTGCTTGCCTCGGTATCAGGCATGGTCGCAACCGCGCTGCCCGCTGCCGCCAAAGCGCCGTTCCGCGATCTCAACCACAACGGGAAGCGCGACGCTTATGAAAACCCGGCACTTGCCCTGGACAAGCGTGTCGAAGACCTGATGCGCCGCATGACGCTGGAGGAAAAGGTCGCGCTGATGCTCCACGGTTCCCTGCAGGCCGAAGGCGGGCGCGGCATCGGCATGGGCAAGGCCTATGACAAGGCGTCCGCGCAAGAACTGCTGGCGCGCGGGGTCAACAGCTTCATTACGCGCATCGGTCCCGATCCGCGCACGTTTGCGCAGGAAAACAACGCGATCCAGAAACTGGCCGAAGCAACCCGCCTTGGCATTCCTGCAACGATTTCCACCGATCCGCGCAATCACTTTGCCGTGACGGCAGGGGCCAGTTCCGAAACGGGCGGCTTTTCACAATGGCCCGAAACGCTGGGCATGGCCGCCATCGGCGATGAAGCGCTGGTTGAACGGTTCGGCAAACTGGTAGCCGCCGAATATCGCGCGGTCGGCATCCAGATGGCGCTCAGCCCGCAGGCCGATCTTTACACCGAACCGCGCTGGCCGCGCGGTGTCGCCACTTTTGGCGCTGATCCAGCAACCGTATCGCGCCTTGCCGGTGCCTATGTGCGCGGCTTTCAGGGGAGCGCAGGGGGCTTGGTCAAGTCCGGCGTGGCCACGATCGTAAAGCACTGGGTGGGCTATGGCGCAGAGCCGGAAGGCTTTGACGGTCATAACTATTATGGCCGTACCGCAAAGCTCGATAACGAGAGCTTCGCGCAACACGTTGCGGCGTTCGACGGCTCTCTGGCGGCAAAATCGGCGGGCGTCATGCCGACTTATGTTATTGCCGAAGGCGTGACGATCGATGGCAAGCCGGTGCCGCAGGTGGGGGCTGGTTTCAGCAAGCCGATGATCGAAGGCCTGTTGCGCGGCACCAAGAAGTTCGGCGGCATTGTCATTTCGGATTGGGCGATCACCAACACCTGCCCGGAACAGTGCATGGCACCCACCGCTGAAAAGCCGCAGGGCTTCGCCATCGCCATGCCGTGGGGTGTCGAAAAGCTGGCCGAGGAAGACCGTTATGCGATGGGCGCCAACGCTGGCATCGATCAGTTCGGTGGTGTTGATGATCCCGCGCCTTTGCTGGCTGCGGTAAAGGCCGGCAAGGTTTCGGCCAGTCGCGTTAACGAAGCTGCGCGGCGCGTGCTGCGCCTCAAGTTCGACCTTGGCCTGTTCGACAATCCTTATGTCGATGCCGATGCCGCCGCGCGCATTGTCGGTAGCAAGGCTACCCAGGCCGAAGCGGATACTGCGCAACGCGCGGCGCAGGTGCTGCTGGAGAACAAGAACGGGTTGCTGCCGCTTTCGGTCGGCAAAAAAGTCTGGCTTTCTGGTGTTTCAGCCGACGCGGCAAAGGCTGCGGGATTGGTCGTGGTCGATGCGCCCGAACAGGCTGATGTGGCTATCGTGCGCGTCGCTACGCCGCATGAAACCTTGCATCCCAATCATTTCTTCGGTTCGCGCCAGCACGAAGGCCGTCTGGATTTCCGCGCCGATGACGATGCCACGAAAACGGTGAACGCAGCAGCAGCCAAGGTGCCGACGATCGTGGCAGTGGATCTGGATCGTCCCGCCGTGCTGACACTTCTCAAAGACAAGGCTTCCGCGCTTTATGGGCTGTTCGGCGCCAGCGATGCGGTGTTTCTTGATCTGGTGACCGGAAAGGCAAAGTCGAAGGGCAAATTGCCGTTCGAACTGCCTTCTTCGGCCAAGGCGGTTGAAGAGCAGCATCCCGGACGCCCTGATGACAGCGCCGATCCGCTTTACAAGCGCGGGGATGGCATCGTCCTGCCCTGAATTGGATAAGGCCGGGGAAATCGCCTCTTCCCGGCCTTGCCGACTCTTCCGCGCTGGGCCAGAGCGACCTTCGTGAGCGCCACTATCGTCATCGGTGCCGACCGGTCTGGCGCCCCTGTCAGGATCGACGTCGAAGAACTTCTTGCCACCCGCCTGCTCGTGCAGGGCAACAGCGGGTCCGGCAAGTCGCACCTGTTGCGCCGGTTGCTGGAAGAAAGCGCCAGCATCGTTCAGCAGGTGGTGATCGACCCTGAAGGCGATTTCGTGACTCTGGCCGAACCTTTCGGTCATGTCGTGGTCGATGGCTCTGCCTACGATGCGTCAGAGATCGGCAAGCTTGCGGCCCGCATTCGCAAGCATCGGGCGTCGGTTATCCTCGCGCTCGATGGACTGGAACTTGAAGCGCAAATGCGTTGCGCAGCGGTGTTTCTGAACACCCTGTTCGATGCCCCGCGCGAGGAATGGTATCCTGCGCTGGTCGTTGTCGATGAAGCGCAGATGTTCGCGCCTGCCGCTGCTGGCGACGTATCTGATGAAGTGCGCCGTCTCAGCCTTTCTGCGATGACCAATCTGATGTGCCGTGGCCGAAAGCGCGGGCTTGCTGGCGTGATTGCCACACAGCGCCTTGCCAAGCTGGCCAAGAACGTTGCCGCAGAAGCGTCCAACTTCCTGATGGGTCGCACGTTTCTCGATATCGACATGGCGCGCGCTGCCGATTTGCTCGGCATGGAGCGCAAGCAGGCGGAAACGATCCGCGATCTGGAACGCGGGCATTTCCTTGGTTTAGGCCCGGCCATTGCCCGCCGTCCCGTGGGCGTGCGCATTGCCGATGTGCAGACCCGCGCGCGCAATGTCGTGCAGGGCCTCATGCCATTGCCGAATGCTGGCGGAGCAGAGATGGAATCGCTGCTCCTGTCAGAACCGCTGGCGATGGAGCCGCAGCCCCGTGTGCCCGAAACGGAACCGCTGCCGGTCGAGAGCGAGGACCTGCTCGAACAGATCGAAGGCTATGTGCCTGCGGCGGAACAGGTCGAACCCCCGGTCGCGCCCAGCCTGTTCGAGGCTGAGGAAACTGCTGCCAGCATTGCGTCGATCCTTGCCGAGATGGCGCTGGAGCCGGACTGCACGTTCCAGCCTGCAGCCCAGCTTTATCAGGATTTCACGGTGCGGTGCCGGATGTTGCGCATTTTGCCGGGCATGGACCTTACCGCGTTCCGTCGCCGCTTTGCGATGGCGGTGGCAGGTATCGCGGATGACAAGATGCCGGAGTGGCAAGACCTGCTGCGTATCGGCAAGGACGTGCCTGACGATCTTCTCGCACCCTTTCTCACGCTTGCCCGCGCTGCAGCGGAGGGTGCGCCGTGCCCCGATGACGAACGCCTTGCCGAAATCTATGGCACGCGCTCTGCCGGCCGTATCCGCCGACTGCTCGAACATCTTGAGAAGAGCAATCTTATCGTGGTGCGCACTGATTATGGCGGCAGACGCTCCGTCGGTATTCCGGCGCTGGGGTTGACCACAGCGCCGGTCGAAGCCTGACGCTGGCAATTACTCCACGGTATAGAAGTCGATCACAACGCTGTCGGGTTTGCGGATGCCGCGCGCAACGAAGACCTTGCGGCGCATCCACGCATGGGAGCCGTCCTTCACCATGAAGCGCGGCGTCGTGCGGAAGTAGTAGGCCGAAGGATCGACCGGTTCTCCCTTGGCAAGCTTCTCGATCACGTCAGGGGCGGCGGTGCGAACGCCGGGGTTCGTCACCTCGATCACCGTGCCGTCTGCTGCCTTGATGAAATAGCGCGCTTCGATGCTGGTCAGGCCACCGGGCATAATGACCTGCCAGTCGCCGCCTTCAGGAAGGACTGTGCCGGAAAGTGCCGGGCCGCTTACCGTGCCGCCGGTGATGGGAATGAAGCGGCGACGGCCGTTATCGACCTCGCCCTGTTCAACCACCGGATCGAGCGTTGCGCGCACGGAAAAGGCATAGGTCAGCGAGGGAGCAGGTGCAGCAGGACCATCTTGAGCGAATGCCGGAGTCGCCATGATCATTGCTGCGAATGCCACCGTCAGCTTTCCAATCAACACTTTGCCTCTCCTTTTGCAGTCTATTCGTGAAATCGGTGCATTTTGCACTGCGGCAGGATTTGCAGAATTTTGTATGTTTCACTAATGGAAAATGCAGAGACTTCGCACTCGCTGCCTGCACGGCAGCCTTTGCGATCACGGGTGATACAGAGGTTTGAAGGAGCGGCCCTTGGTAACGGCGGAAATTACAAGGCAGGCTGCCGTACCCGAGCTTGATCTCGATGGACTGGATTCCGTTCTGGGGCTGCACATCGGCACCGTGAACACGCTGTTCGTCACCCGCACCGAAAAGCGGCTCGATCTTCTCAATGTGACGCCAAAACAGGTGGCGATCCTCTGGCTGGTCAATGCCAATCCCGGCGTGAAGCAGACAGACCTGTCCAAGTTCTTCCAGATCGAGCGCCCCACCGTTCACCAGTTCGTCCGGCAATTGCTCAAGAACGAATTTATCGTCAACGAACCGTCGAAGCTGGATCGCCGGGCAGGGGGGCTGCGGCTTACCGATGCGGGCCGTGAAGTGTTGACCAAGGCACGCGATGTGATCGCCGCCCACGAAGACGAACTCACTTCCAGCCTTACCGCGCGTGAAAAGTCGGAACTGTTCCGTATCCTGATGAAGCTTTATCTTCTGGCGCCAGCAAAGGACTGACCGATCCGTTCAGGAATCGTGCATCCGTTATGCTGCATTGGTATGTGATGACCAAGGAAACCAAGCCGATGAAGCGTATCGTTCTTTCAGGTGCGGCGGTGCTGGCCCTTGCGGGCGCCACGTTCGCGGGCTTCACCAATGCTTTTGCCCAAAGCGCTGAAGGCGATGCTGCGCGCGGCAAGACGGTTTATGCGCGCTGCGCAGCCTGTCACGATCTCAATACCGGCGCGACCCGGCTTGGCCCTTCGCTCAAAGGCGTGATGGGCCGCACCTCAGGCACATCGCCCAGTTTCAATTATTCGCAAGCGTTGAAGGACAAGGCCGTCGTCTGGAACGCCGCTTCGCTGGACCAGTTTCTGGCGGCGCCAGCCAAGTATGCCCCCGGCAACCGCATGGCGTTCCCCCCGATGGCCAACGCCAAGGACCGGGCTGACCTGATCGCGTTTCTCGAACAGTCCGCGCGCTGATCCTCTGCTTTACCCTGCCTTCGGCGGGGCGGTGGAATCGCGTACAACCAGATGGAAGTCTAGCAGGCGCAAGCCGTCTGCCGGCTCGTCGCGTCGCAGCAGTAGCGACGCGGCGGCGCGGCCCATGTCCTCAACCGGTTGGTGAACGGTTGTCAGATACGGCCAGACCGAACGAGCGATCCAGCTATCGTCAAATCCACAAACGGAAACATCTTCCGGCACCTTCAGCCCTGCCTGCGAACAGGCGGCCATCACCCCGGCAGCCGAGTCATCGTTGGTGGCAAAGATTGCCGTAGGGCGCGGGTCCATCGCCAACACCTCATTGCCTGCACGAATGCCGCCATCGAAACTGAAACTGCCATCAGCCTCGATCAGCGAATGCTCCATGCCAAGCTCGCCCAGCGTCTCGATAAAGCCGTCAAGCCGCAGTGCCGCAGCGCTGTGGGATTTCGGTCCCCGCAAAACCGCGATCCGGCGATGGCCGAGATCCCACAGATGATGCGCCATTGCGGCTGCCGCCGCGCGATCATCTATGCCGATTCCCGGCGATCGATCCGGTTCATTAGCAGGCGCGATGCGCACATAACGGATGCCCGATCGCTCCAGAAAATCGAGCAAAACCAGATCATCCGTCAGGGGCGGCGTCAGCACGAAGCCATCGCACCGGCTGTTGCGCACCAGCGCTAGGAGTTGCGCCTCCAGTTCTTCCCTTGGCACCGTGGAATCCACATTGTCGATGCGCAGATGATACTGGTTGGCGCGGCAGGCCTCATACACGCCCTTCTGGATGTCCATCGTGTAGTTGGGGCTGGGATTGTCGAACAGCAGGCCGATGATGAATGTCCGCGATCCCGCCAAAGACCGCGCCGCCGTATCGGGTACATAGTTCAACTCGGCAATCGCTGCCTCAACCTTGGCGCGCAACTTGGCCGAAACGTGTGGTTCGGAATTGATGACCCGCGATACGCTCTTCAGTGAAACTCCGGCCAGTTTGGCCACGTCTTCCATCGTCGTATGGCCGGTGCCTTGGCCCGCCTTTGCAAGACCAGTCGTTGCGAGACTCATTCCTTGAACCCGATCCTTTCGTGCGCCGCCTTTTAGCCGATAGTTCGGCCCCGTCATCATCCTATTCGCAACGGTGTAAGCAATCGACCGGAGCGGTTGCCAAAGCGGTGACAGAAGGTGCGCATTCCCCTCTGGACCTGAACTTGACAGCCCTGTCACCAAACTGCAAGTCTTGGTTCGCGAGCGCTTCGAGACTCGTTGTGGAGAGGTTGGACAGGAAATGCACAAGACTATCGCGGCACTCACAATCGGCGCGGGCCTGATCGCTGGCGCCGCCCATGCGCAGACGGTTCAAACATCTTCCGGCGCTGTTAAAGGGGCTGAAACCGGCTCCGGTGTCGCGGCGTTTCTCGGCATTCCCTATGCCGCGCCGCCCGTAGGTGAAAACCGCTGGCGTGCGCCCCAGCCCGTCAAATCGTGGAGTGGAGAGCGTGATGCCAGCAAGTACGCTGCCGACTGCGCGCAGGCCCCGTTCCCGCCCGATGCCGCACCGATCCAGACCAAACCTTCGGAAGATTGCCTCTATCTCAATGTCTGGAAGCCCGCTTCAGCCAAGGCTGGGGCCAAGCTTCCCGTCATGGTTTGGGTGCATGGTGGCGGCTTCGTCAACGGCGGCAGCTCTCCGGCTGTCTATTCGGGCAGCAACTTCGCGCGCGATGGCGTGGTGCTGGTCAGTCTCAACTATCGTCTGGGCCGCTACGGCTTCTTCGCGCATCCCGCACTTGCCGCAGAAGGGTTCGGCGGGAACTTTGGCTTCCTTGATCAGATTGCTGCGCTGAAGTGGGTTCAGGCGAATGTCGCGGCATTCGGGGGCGATCCGGCCAACGTCACCATCTTCGGCGAAAGTGCTGGCGGCATGTCGATGCACATGCTGCTTCAGGCACCCGAAGCACGGGGGCTGTTCCACAAGGCCATTATCGAAAGTGGCGGCGGGCGCGATCGCACCTTGCCCATGCCCACAATCGCAACTGCAGCCAAAGCGGGCGAGGCGTTTGCACCGGGGTTGACCGCATCGGCCCTGCGCGCGTTGCCCGAAGAAAAGGTTACGGCCGACCTTTCGATGATGACGATGGGCAAGCCAGGTTACTCAGGCCCGATGGTGGATGGACGGACCATCTTCGGCTCCAGCATCGATGCGATTTCGGCAGGGCTTTATGCCAACGTGCCGGTCATGGTTGGGGCCAATTCGGCGGATGGCTTCCCGATGGTGACCGACAAGGACGCGATCTTCGCAAGCTACGGCGCAAAAGCAGCAGACGCGCGCAAGCTCTATGATCCTGCAGGAACCGAAACCGGGCTGGTCGTGGGCACAATGACCAGCGCCGACAAGATGTTCATCGAACCCGCCAGAGCCGTCGCAAGGGCGCTGGCAGCGCGCGGCCAGCAGGCTTATCTGTTCCGCTTCGGCTATGCTCACCCCGATTTCCAGAAAGCGATGGGAGGCGCTCCTCATGCCAGCGAACTGCCCTACGTCTTTGATACCGTTGCCGCCCGCACCCAGTGGAAAATGGTCCCTGCCGAAGCCGCCGTGGCAAAGCGCACACACGATCTCTGGGTGGCATTTGCTCGCGCAGGCAATCCGGGGGCAAGCTGGCCCGCCGCCTCGACCAACGACACGAAGGTCATGCTGATCGACGAAAAGGGAGCGTCACACGTCGAAGACCCTTATCGCGCTCGCCTCGATTTCGCCGAGGCATTGGCAGCGGGCAAATAGTCGTTCAAGCAGGGTAACCCACCGTTTTCTGCAAGAAAGCGGTGGGTTGTCGCCAATCCTGATGAGTTAATTCTACCGCTGGCGTTGACATTCCGGCGTTAGCGTTCATCTGTTTCTCATGCTTTCGCAAAAGACGCGATACACTATCCGCGCCCTCCAACATCTGGCCGACACATTTGGTCAGGGAGCGGTGCGTCTTGATGACATTGCCGAAGCACAGAATATTCCGCGCAAATTCCTCACCGTGATCCTTTCGGAAATGGCGCGGGAAGGAATCGTGGTTTCACACCGGGGCAGGGATGGGGGCTATGAGCTGGCCTTGCCGCCCGTTGATATCCGCTACGGCGATATCATCCGCCTCACGCGCGGCAGCATTGCGCTTGTGCCTTGCGCCAGCCGCAACGCACACGAACATTGCAACAATTGCTTGCCAGAGGCGGATTGCCGCCTGCGCGGCCTGATGCTGCAACTGCGCGATGAAACCGCGGCAATCCTTGATCGCCTGACACTTGCCGATCCGATCGCGGTCGAAGCGCCGTTCACCGAAGCGTGAACTGCATCATCGCTTTCGCGCAAAACTCGGTAACTTCACTTGGCGTTCAGGAACCGGCTGGCTATAGGGTCGGCATGACGCATCCTGCCACGCGCCGCCCCTTGCGCTTCGCCGTTATCGCTGCTGCCACTGTGGCCATTGGGCTGACCGCCGGTTGTGCCGGTGGGGGAAACAAGAAGAAGGACGTCGCTTACGTCGCGCGTGACGTCGATACGCTTTATACCGCTGCGAAAGATCGTCTGGATAAAGGCGATTCCAAGCAGGCGGCCGCCCTGTTTGATGAAGTTGAGCGTCAGCACCCTTACTCACCCTGGGCGCGCCGTGCGCAGCTCATGTCGGCGTTCAGCTACTATGTCTCGCGCGATTATGCCAAGTCGGTCCAGTCTGCGCAGCGCTTCCTGTCGATCCACCCGGGCAACAAGGACGCGCCTTACGCGTACTATCTCGTCGCGCTCTGCTATTACGAACAGATTTCCGACGTTACGCGCGATCAGAAGATCACCCAGCAGGCGCTGACCGCCATGAACGAGCTGGTCCGCCGCTACCCCAGCACCGATTATGCTGCCGATGCACGGCTCAAGATCGACCTGATCAACGATCACCTTGCCGGCAAGGAGATGGAAATCGGTCGCATGTACCAGAGCAGCGGCAAATGGCTGGCTGGCACGCTGCGTTTCCGCACCGTCGCTGAAAAATATCAGACCACCAGCCACGCACCCGAAGCGCTCTATCGTCTGGTCGAAAGCTACCTTTCGCTCGGCTTGCCGCAGGAAGCGCAAAAGGCAGCTGCCGTGCTCGGCGCGAACTATCCGGGCAGCAAGTGGTATGAACGCTCCTACGAGCTGATGAACAAGCACGCACCGGGCACCACGGCTTCCTGATCTTAGAAGCCGTAGACAAGGCTCAACCGACTCGTCGTATCGGTTCCAAACCGCCCCAGTTCGGGCGCGGTTTCGTGCTGGATCATGTATGAAAAGCGGGCTTTCAATTTGCCGATGAGCTTGGAATCGAGCGCGGCCAGCGTGTAGAATGTGCTGCCTGTTGCATCGGAATAGATGCTGGCGTCCTGGCTGTATTCCAGCGATGGCGTGATCTTCACTTTGGCTTCCAGCGACGCGAGACCCGCCACCACGGATTCACGCGCTGCGGCGACCGGCTCTGTTACGCGCCATGCTGGTCCTGCCTTCACGCTCAGGCGCGCTGCTTCGCTTTTCAGTACGCTGTAACCGAGGCCGCCAGACACGCTGTATCGCGATGCAAAGCCCTGAAACCGATCCTGTTCATACTGGCCAAGGCCGAAAAGATATCCCCGTTCGTCGAACTTGTAGTTCGGCTCTGCCGAAAATCGGTATTGTTCGCGCGTTATGACGCTGTTGGTTTCCTGATAATCCGCACGGGCATTCGTGCCGACGCGCCAGTTTTGGCCCTCGACCAGCATCTTGAAGCCGCCGACAAGCCCGATCCCCGGCGCATTTCCGGTGTTCACGAATGCGCCTGCTTCTCCTTCGCCAGACCACTTGAGCGTAGCGCCATCGATAGGTGGCAGTGTGGATAGAGGAGAGGAGCTATTTTTGGCTTTCTGGCTTGCCAGGAGCGCCGGACTGGGTGGCCTTGCGCCAATGGCTGTATCGATCCGGCCTGCCAGATGCCGGTCGATCGCGGCGGTGACTTCCGGCAAAGCTCGTTTGGTCGTGCGGACCACCGTTTCAATCTCAGCCCGATCGCCCGAAGCGATCGCCGCGTCGATGATTGCGGCTATGGCGACCGGCAGTTCTGCAACCTGATCGGGCAGGACCGCTTCTGCCTGTGCTGCCACTGGAGCGGTGGTCATGGCAGCGATCATCAGGCAGGCGGACATGTTAAACAGCTCCAAACAAAAGAAATTCAGCCTAACACACCGTTGTGCTGTTGGGCTAGCAGGGGATGCCTGTCAGGCGTGTTTGCTTCGCAACATCCACCATGCGCCTGCCGCCAGAGCTACCGTCAGCGCGCTCGCCAGAAACTGCGCTCGCAATTCGGGCACAAGTCCCATCGCCAGGAGCACGATCACGATGGCAGCAATGGTTGCATAGGACAGCCAGGGGAACAACCACATGCGGATGCCGAGCCGTTCGGGCGCGGTGGCTTCGACGATGCGCCGCATTCTGACCTGCGCTAGACAGACCATCAGATAGATCACCAGCATCAGCGCCCCCGATGCGCTGACGAGGAAACTGAACACGCCGCCCGGAGACAGCACCGATGCCGCCATTGCACCATAGCCGAACAGGCTGGCGATTACCGTGGCGCGGGCAGGGACCTTGCGCTTGTTCAGCTTGATCAGGCTTTGTGGCGCATCGCCATGTCGCGCCAGACCGAACAACGCGCGCGATGTCACGTAAAGGCCGGAATTCAGGCAAGACAGCACCGCAACGAGGACCACCGCGTTCATGATCGTCTCAGCCGCCGGGATGCCCATCAGGCCCAGCGAACTGGCGAAAGGCGATTGGCCGGGAACAACCGTGTCCCACGGTTGCACCGCCACGATCAGGATCAGTGAAAGGATGTAGAACAGAAGGATGCGTAGCGCGACCGATCCGGTCATCCGGGCGATGACTTTGGCAGGCGCACGCGATTCCGCTGCGGCGACCGTGGCGATCTCAGCCCCGCACAGTGCGAATATCACGCTGGTTACCCCACCGATTACCGCCCCCCAGCCTTTGGGAGCAAATCCGCCATGCCCGGTGATATTGGCAAAGGTCGGGCCGTCGGGCGATGTGACGCCGAAGGCCCACAGCCCTGCAATGGCGATAAAGCCGATAATTGCCGCCACTTTCGCCGCCGAAAGCCAGAACTCGAACTCGCCGTAGGAGCGCGCGGAGAAAAGGTTCACCACCGTCATCAGCGCCAGCAGCACACAGCCGATCTGCCATACTTCGAATGGCAGCCACAGAGCCAGAATGACCGCCCCGGCAATCGCCTCGATGGCCACCACGATCACCCAGAAATACCAGTAGAGCCAGCCTGTTACGAACCCCGCCAGCGGTCCCCACTTCTCACCGAAGCCGATGCGGACATGCTCGGTAAACGACCCCGCGCCGGGGTTGAGCATCGCCATCTCGCTCAACATCCGCATGATCATCAGGATCACGAGGCCTGCCATGCCATAGCTGACGACCACCGCCGGCCCGATCTGGTTGATCGAAGTCGATGATCCGACGAACAGCCCCGCGCCGATGATCCCTCCGATCGCAATCATCGCCACATGGCGGGCATGAAGTGCTGCGTCCAGCTTGTGTTCGTCGCCGTGGGAGGTTTGGCCGTGCATCATGGTTCCGTATGTTGCGCCTTGCGCGGACCATAGCCGAAAGCCTTGTCCATGCCAGTGGCCACATGGTTTCGTCCGCAACAAAGTTCCGCGCAGAATGAAACGCCATCGCTGGCCTCTTGCGCTGCAAACAGCCGCGATGCACTTTAGCGTCCATAACAATTGTGGGGAATGGGGATGAGCTTGAAGTCGCTGTGGGAAGCGCACGTTGTGCCGCGGATGATAAAGTGCGCCTGCGCCTCGCCCGCGATCATGGACTTGCGCGCGGGCGTCGTGCCCAAGGCGCAGGGCCGCGTCTTCGAGATCGGCTGCGGCGGCGGACTGAACCAGCAGTTCTACGACACCGCTCGCGTCACCGGTTTCGCAGGCATTGACCCTTCGGGCAAACTGCTGGACTACGCACGCGAAGCTGCCGCATCGAAGGGCTGGCAGGCCGACATCCGCGAAGGCGTGGGCGAGGATATACCCTTCGAGAGCGAAAGCTTCGACACCGCCGTGTGTACCTACACGCTGTGTTCGGTCCACGATCCGGCAAAAGTCCTGTCGGAACTGCGCCGCATCCTCAAGCCCGGCGGCACATTGCTGTTTCTCGAACACGGTCTCAGCCCAGATGCCAAGGTTTCGCGCTGGCAGCGCCGGATCGAGCCGGTGTGGAAGCCGTTGATGGGCGGTTGCCATCTCAGCCGCCCGGTTACCGCGCCGGTGCAACAGGCGGGGTTCGATGTGGCGCAGCCGGGGCACACCTACATGCCTGGTATGCCGAAATGGGCCGCATGGATGGAGTGGGGCGCAGCCACCAAACGCGCCTGAAACGAAAAAGGCCCCGCCGTGAAGCGGGGCCTTTTGTTATTACTCCAAGGGCGATCAGGCCCCGAAGGTGCGCTGCCACCAGCCACGGCGCGGTGCCCCGTCGTCAGCGTTCTCGACTGCCACCGGTGCGGCAACCTCATCTGCAGTCGGCGCTTCGGCCGTGACAGCTTCGGTCGGTGCGGCATCTGCAGCCACCGCGTCGACCTTCTTCTTGCGCGTGCGCTTCGGCTTGGCCGGAGCGGGTTCCGCAGCCACTTCGACAGCTTCGGCCTCAACAGCCGACGCTTCTTCAGCCGCAACCACGGTCTCGGTTTCGACCTTCTTCTTGCGTGTGCGCTTGGGCTTCACCGGCGCCGGTTCTACCGCAGCTTCGGCGACGGGTTCCGCTGCTTCAACGGCAGCAGCAGGCTTGGCAACGGCTTCAGATGCTGCCTCAACCTTCTTCTTGCGCGTCCGCTTGGGCTTTACCGGTGTTTCGGCAGGTGCAGCTTCAGCCACAGCTTCAGCTTCGACGACCGGAGCCGGTTCCGCTGCTACCTCAGCTTCGACCGGTGCCTCAGCACCGTCTTCTGCATCGGCCTGTTCACCTGCATCTTCGCTGCTCTCGCGCCCGCCACGCCGACGACGCCCACGCCGACGGCGCTTGCGCGGCCCACGCTCGTTCTCGTCTGCGCTTTCGCTGCCGCTTTCAACGCCTTCTGCGGCGGCATCGTCGCCATCGCTGTCGTCGCCTTCGAGGTCAGAACCGGCTTCACCTTCGGCTCCAGCTTCCGCAGCGCTTTCGCCACCGTCTTCACGGCGATCGCGATTGCGCCCACGACGGCGCTTGCGGCGCTTGCGGCGGTTGTCGCCCCGATCGCCTTCTTCGCTATCGCCATCGCCGCGCGTGGTCTGCTCTTCGGCTTCATCTTCATCGTCGTAGTTGTCCTCGACGATATCGTCTTCTTCCTCAGGCTCGATGATCGGTTCGAAGCGCGGCACGAATTCCGGCTTCGGCCCGCGCGAGGCAACGCGCATCTTCGCGCCTTCGTTCTCGCCTTCGGGGATGACTTCGACCGAAACGCCATAGCGTTCCTCGATCTCGGCAAGATCGGTACGCTTGGCATTGAGCACATAGATCGCCGCTTCCTGCGAAGCGTAAAGCGAAACGACGTTGCCCTTGCCCTTTGCAGCTTCGTCTTCGATCAGACGCAGCGCCGAAAGGCCAGCGGAAGACGCCGTGCGAACAAGCCCCGTGCCATCGCAGTGCGGGCAACCGCGCGTCGTGGCTTCAAGCACGCCGGTGCGCAGGCGCTGGCGGCTCATTTCCATCAGGCCAAAGCCCGAAATGCGGCCTACCTGAATGCGCGCGCGATCGTTCTTGAGCGCGTCCTTCATCGCCTTCTCGACCTTGCGGACGTTCGAGCCGTACTCCATGTCGATGAAGTCGATCACGACCAGCCCGGCCATGTCGCGCAGACGAAGCTGGCGGGCGATTTCGCGCGCAGCTTCAAGGTTGGTGGCAACGGCGGTCTGCTCGATACCGTGTTCCTTGGTGGACCGGCCAGAGTTGATGTCGATCGAGACAAGCGCTTCGGTCGGGTTGATCACCAGATAGCCGCCGCTCTTGAGCTGGACCACCGGATCATACATCGCTGTAAGCTGGTCTTCCGCACCATAGCGCTGGAACAGCGGTACTGGATCGGCATAGGCCTTCACGCGCTTGGCGTGGCTGGGCATCAGCAGCTTCATGAAGTCCTTGGCGGCACGATATCCGTACTCGCCCTCGACCACCACTTCCTCGATCTCGCGATTGTAGATGTCGCGGATCGCGCGCTTGATCAGATCGGAATCCGAATGGATCAGCGCAGGCGCGACCGAATGCATCGTGCGTTCGCGGATCTCGTCCCACAGACGGGCGAGGTAATCGAAGTCGCGCTTGATCTCGGTCTTGGTGCGCTGCAACCCGGCGGTGCGCACGATGCACGACATCGAACGGGGCAGTTCCAGTTCGGAAATGATCGTCTTCAACCGCTTGCGATCTGCCGAAGAGCTGATCTTGCGGCTGATCCCGCCACCGTGGCTCGAATTGGGCATGAGCACGCAATAACGACCGGCAAGGCTGAGATAGGTGGTGAGGGCAGCGCCCTTGTTTCCACGTTCTTCCTTGACGACCTGGACCAGCAGAACCTGACGGCGCTGGATCACGTCCTGAATCTTGTAGCGGCGACGCAGTGCCATGCGCTTGGCGCGCAGTTCATCGGCTTCCTTGCCCTGCGAACGGCCACCCTGGCGGCGACGGCCCTGGCGTCCGCGACGGCGGTTGTCTCCGCCTTCTTCGCCGCCCTCGTCACCTTCGCCAGCAGCGTCGGAGGTTTCGCCCTCTTCGCCTTCCTCGGCGTCATGGTCGAACCCGTTTTCAACAACGCCGCCTTCGATCGTGGCGACCTGATCCTTTTCCGACGTGTCGACTTCGGTCACGCCATCTTCGGAATCGTAGCTTTCGCCATCAGCGTAATCTTCATCGTCCGCATCTTCGGCAGCACGCAGCGCTGCTTCTTCCTCAGCGTGCGCGGCCTCTTCGGCCAGCAACGCTTCGCGGTCTTCCTTGGGGATCTGATAGTAATCGGGATGGATTTCGCTGAACGCAAGGAACCCGTGCCGGTTACCGCCGAAATCGACGAAGGCCGCCTGCAACGATGGTTCTACCCGTGTTACCTTTGCGAGGTAGATATTGCCCTTGATCTGCTTGTGATCAGCAGATTCAAAGTCGAACTCTTCAATCCGATTGCCCTTCAGCACCGCCACCCGGGTTTCTTCCTGGTGGCGCGCATCGATTAACATGCGCGTGGTCATTATAAATTCTCCAGCCGCGCCGCCGCCGGGTTTCCCCTGCGTGTCTGGCGCGGATCGTTTGGGATGCGCGGCACCGTGGCGACCGGAATGGTTCCGTGTCGGCGGCGATCGCGAATGCGGGTTTGCCGGATCGGAGCGTTTCGGCGCGCAGCATATTGGCTGCCTTGCCCTGTCGCTCGCCGCCCGGCGGCGGTTGGTTTGTGTCTGCAGCAAAGATAATTCGCGGCGAAATGCGCGTGCCACCAATCGTCCAAGCCGCAACTGCCCCCGTGGGGCAGCTTGGCAAGAACGAAACGCGGCTTATCATCACTACATCAACCTTGTGGCGTGGCAGAGGAGCGCTTGCGCTTCTTTCTCCCACGATTACAGGATCTTCGCCAGAAGGTTTTCCTCGCCCACCGCGGCGCAGACTTGCGCTTTCTGGCGGTTTCGGCGTGAAACGCTCCGTTGCTGGCTCGCCCCGGTAGATGGGTGCTAGCACTGCAATTGCAAACCAGCAATTAAAACAATGGTGATGCCAATCCATTAACCATATCGATCATTTTGCGCTGGACCGCGATGGTGGCGGCAGAGCATAGGCGGTGGCGGATGGAAGACAGGGGGCTCATTGTTGCGGTATTTGCTGCGCCGGTCTTGGCGGCGGTCGCAATGTGGGCTGCATTTTCCACGGGTATTGCTTCAATCGAACCGCGCTATGTCGTGCGTATCGATCTGCCGAAGGGCGGCATAAGGATCGGCCTCCCGCCGATTGAGGGGCCGGCCGATACATCTCGTCCATTGGTGGTGATCGATGCCGGGCATGGCGGTCATGATCCGGGTGCTAGCGGCGCGAAAGGGGAACGCGAAAAGGATCTTACGCTGGCACTTGCCAGATCGCTGCGCGACCGTCTGCTCGCGGAAGGGCAGGTCCGCGTTGCCATGACGCGCGACGATGACCGTTTCCTTGTGCTGGATGAACGTGCCGATATCGCGCGCCGGTTGGGTGCAGCACTGTTCGTTTCAATCCACGCTGACGCTGCACAAAGTACGTCTGCAAGGGGTGCCACAGTCTATACGTTATCCGATAAGGCTTCGGATGCCGTTGCAGAAGCGATGGCGAACCGTGAAAATACGGCGGATGCGATCAACGGTGTTTCGCTGGACGGTAGGGGGGATGTCGTTTCTTCCATTCTCGTTGATCTGGCGCGACGAGACATGCGCAGCAGTTCCATGCGCTTCGGTGAACTGGTCGTGCGCGAGGCCGAGGGCAAATTGCGCTTCCACGCCACGCCCCAGCGTGAGGCTGCTTTTGTGGTCCTGAAATCGCTTGATCTGCCCTCGGCACTGATCGAAGCAGGCTATATCAGCAATGATGAAGACGCTCAGGCCATGCGCGACCCGGCTTGGCGTAAAGGCTTTTCCGGGGCTGTTGCAAAGGCGATCGGCATTTTTCTTGCAGAACGCCAGGCACCTTCCATTTCCGAAAGCGCGGCTGCGCCGGAACCCTCGGATCAAGGTTCCGAGACGCCCTGAACCGATTTTGAACCCGATTTGATCCTAAGGTACTGGCTTGCACGCGCAGGGCCATGCTAGAGGCGCTGCATAATGGCTGAAGACACGTCCCAGCAGTCCCGGTTCAAGCTCCTGCGCGAGGATGGCCTTGCGCGGTGGCACACCTTTGCAGACTGGTATCGCACGAAATGGCGGGCAAGCCGCTGGTTCCGTCTGGCGAACTACCTTGCAGGCGCCGTTCTGGTCGGTTGGTTCGTCCTTTGGGTGGCGGTCATTCGCCTCCTGCCATCGGCGGACAGTCTCCTCACTTATCAGCCGCCACTGCCCACGATGGTTCGCGGCACTGATGGTGAAATCGTGTCCAGCTATGCGCGCGAACGCCGGGTTCAGTTGCGGTTCGTCGATTTCCCGGAACCGATGATCAACGCTTTCCTGGCGGCTGAGGACAAGACGTTCTGGACCCACGGTGGCATCGACTTTTTCGGTTTGGCCGGAGCTGTGGCCGATTATGCGCTCAAGTTCGGATCGGGTGAACGCGCGCGTGGCGGTTCCACGATCACGCAGCAGGTCGCCAAGAACATCTTGATCGGCGATGAATATTCGATCTCGCGCAAGCTCAAGGAAATGATCCTGGCTCGGCGTATCGAAGGCGTGCTGGAAAAGCAGCAGATCCTCGAACTCTATCTCAACGAAATTCCACTGGGTCGGCAGAGCTTCGGTGTGCAGGCGGCGGCGCGCGCCTATTTCGACAAGGACGTGGGCGAACTGCAGCTTCACGAAGATGCGTTTCTGGCGATTCTGCCGAAGGCACCAGAACGCTATGGCCGCGCCAAGTATGAATCGATGGCCATTGAACGCCGCAACTGGGTACTCGATCAGATGGTCCGCAATGGCTGGGCAACACAGCAGGCTGCGGATGCTGCCAAGGCCATGCCGCTTGGCCTGAAACCGCGCCGGGCTGAAAACTACACGGCGGATGCTGGCTATTTCCTTGAAGAAGTGCGCCGTCAGCTGATCGAAAAGTTTGGCGAAAAGGCTGAGAACGGGCCGAACAGCGTCTATGCCGGCGGTCTGTGGGTGCGGACCTCGCTCGACACGCAATTGCAGACGGCGGCACAAAATTCGCTGCGGTCTGCGTTGTTGCGCTATTCCGGGGGGCGGGCATGGCACGGACCGATTGCCCGTGTCGATATTGATGGCGATCGTTGGCAGACGGAACTGATTACCAGCAATATTGCGATAAATTATCAGAACTGGCGCGTCGGGGTGCTGCTGTCCCGCAGCGGATCGACTGGCAAGGTTGGATTTTCGGACGGCAATACCGCCGATCTGATCGGTCTTCCCGACAAGATTCGTCCCGGTGACATTACCGCCGTGGCTCCGGTCAATGCGGGGACTTATGCGGTTCGGACCGTGCCAGAGGTATCTGGCGGTATGGTCGTGCAAGATCCGCAGAGCGGTCGCGTGCTGGCGATGCAGGGCGGCTTCGATTCCCGCCTCGGCTCGTTCAACCGCGCCACACAGGCCAATCGTCAGCCCGGCTCCACGATCAAGCCGTTCGTCTATGCCACCGCGCTGGACAACGGAATGACGCCTGCGTCGATGGTCGTCGATGGCACCTTCTGCGTCTATCAGGGCGCAGCGCTCGGCGAAAAGTGCTTCCGCAACTTTGGCAACGAAGGCGGTTCGGGCAGCCACACCATGCGCTGGGGGCTTGAACAGTCGCGCAACCTGATGACCGTGCGCGTAGCCAACGATGTCGGCATGGAAAAAGTGGTCCGCACGATCAAGAACGTAGGCATTGGGGAATACGAACCCTACCTTTCGATGGCACTGGGCGCGGGCGACACCACGGTCCTCAAGATGGTCAATGCCTATGCGGCGCTGGCCGATCAGGGCCGACAGCACGCGCCGACGCTGGTCGACTATGTGCAGGACCGCAACGGCAAGGTCATCCTGCGTGCCGACAATCGCCGTTGCGATGGCTGCTCGATGCCGCAATGGGACGGCAAGCCGATGCCGCGCTTCAAGCCCGGCGGCAAACAGGTCATGGACCCTCGCACGGCCTATCAGGTCGTTCACATGCTCGAAGGCGTGGTGGTGCGCGGCACGGCGGTCACCCTTCGCGATCTCGGCCTGCCCCTGTTCGGCAAGACCGGCACGACCTCCGGCCCCACCAACGTCTGGTTCGTCGGCGGTTCGCCCGATATCATCGCGGGCGTCTACATCGGCTACGACCAACCCCGCAGCCTCGGCGGTTACGCGCAGGGCGGGCGGATCGCGGCGCCGGTGTTCAAGCAGCTTGTTCAGGAAACACGTGCGCGGTGGAAGGATATTCCGTTCCGGGTGCCTGAGGGTGTGCGGATGGTGAAGGTGGACCGGGTTTCGGGCAAGCGCGTGTTTGGCGGGACGCCGGAGAACGAGGTGGCCAAGGCTTCGGTGATCTGGGAGGCGTTCAAGCCGGATACCGAGCCTCGGCGGACGGCGCGCGAGGGCGAAATGACTGCAAAACAAGCGGTTATCGATGCCCTCCGCCGGGCGCGGGCGGCGCGTGGCATTCCCGATGGCGGGGCGGAAGAGACTCCGGCGGAGCAGGGCTTCCTGGAAGAGCAGGGCGGCATCTACTGAGTTGGATTTTTCCAAATGCCCTCAAAGGCATTGGCGCCGCCAGCCTGGTTCTGATAGCTTGTACACCATGAACAAGCTCCTGATCCCCGCCGCCATCGCGGCCTTCGCTTTCGTGTCCGCTCCGGCATCGGCGGAACTTGCCAATGGCGTGAAAGCGCCTGCTTTCGAGGCGAAGGGCGCGCTTGCGGGCAAACCGTTCTCGTTCTCGCTGGCCAAGGCGTTGAAGAAGGGGCCGGTCGTTCTCTATTTCTACCCCAAGGCGTTCACGCAAGGATGCACGCTGGAAGCCCATGCCTTTGCCGAAGCCAGTGCGGATTTCAGCGCTGCGGGCGCGACTGTGGTGGGCATGTCGAACGACGACATCGCCACGCTCCAGAAGTTTTCGACCGAGGCCTGCCGCGACAAATTTGCCGTTGCGTCCGCCAGCCCTGCGGTAATCAAGGCCTATGACGTCGATCTGAAAAAGCCCGATGGCGTATCTACCGGGCTGACCAAGCGCACCAGCTATGTCATCGGCCGCAACGGCAGGGTGGTGATGGTGCATTCGGACATGGATTATCGTGACCACGTGAAGATGACGCTGGCCGCCGTGCGCAAGCTGAAGGGCAAGGGCTGAGCGCACTAGTTTCCGGCACGACAGGTCGGAAACCCTCCCCGCTGCGACTAGGCTCACCTACGGTTCGCCAAGTCTCGCGCCCCTCCCTTGAGGGAGGGGGTGGGGTGGGCGTACGACGGCCGCGTTCGCAAGTGGACTAGCCCAAACCGAAACGCATTTCACGCTTGGGCTTTACATGCCTGCCCGCTTCGCTAAGCGGCGCAGTTCGTTTTGCGTTTTTGACCGGAGTTTCCCGCCATGCGTGCCGAAGGGCAGGCCCACATCGACCGCATCAATGCCGCGCTGGCACTGGTGCGCAAGTTCCTCGACTGGGACCGCGCCGTGCGCCGTCTCGACGAGTTGAACGCCCGCGTCGAAGACCCGAAGCTGTGGGACGATCCCAAGAAGGCCGAAGAGGTGATGCGCGAGCGGCGCAGGCTTGAAGCGGCCATTGGCACCGTCAACCAGATCGGTCAGGAAATGGCCGACGCCGTTGAGTTCATCGAACTTGGCGAGATGGAGGACGACGAAGCAACGGTGAACGAAGGTCTGGCAACGTTGGCCGCACTGGCCGAGCGTGCCGACAACGACAAGGTGCAGGCGCTGCTGGCCGGTGAGGCTGATGCCAACAACGCCTTCCTTGAAGTTCACGCAGGCGCAGGCGGCACCGAAAGCCAGGACTGGGCGGAAATGCTGCAGCGCATGTACACGCGCTGGGCCGAACGCCACGGTTACAAGGTCGATCTGGTCGATTACCACGCGGGTGAAGCTGCGGGCATCAAGAGTGCGACCCTGCTGATCAAGGGCGAGAACGCCTATGGCTATGCCAAGACCGAAAGCGGCGTGCATCGTCTGGTCCGCATCAGCCCCTATGACAGTTCGGCACGGCGGCACACGTCGTTCAGTTCGGTCTGGGTCTATCCCGAAATCGACGACAATATCGAGGTCGAGATCAACCCCGCTGACCTGAAGATCGACACCTATCGCGCATCGGGCGCGGGCGGTCAGCACGTCAACACCACCGATTCGGCAGTGCGCATCACTCACGTGCCGACCGGCATCATCGTTGCCAGCCAGAACGATCGCAGCCAGCACAAGAACCGCGCCACGGCGATGGGCATGTTGAAGGCGCGCATCTATGAAGCCGAACTGGCCAAGCGCGAAGCGGCTGCCAGCGGTGAATATCAGGCCAAGACCGAAATCGGTTGGGGCCACCAGATCCGGTCCTATGTGCTGCAGCCCTATCAGCAAGTGAAAGACCTGCGCACGGGTGCCGTCTCGACCAATCCCACCGAAGTGCTCGATGGTGCGCTCGACCCGTTCATGGCCGCTGCGCTTTCGCAGAAGGTCACCGGCGAGAAGGTGAACGTCGAGGACGACGATTGATGCTGCGGGCTTCGGCCCTTGCACCCCTTGCGCTTCTGGCGCTGCTCGGCGCGTGTGAGCCGACGCCGAAGGATGACCGTGCGGAAACCTCGCGCGCTTTTCCAAAGGCGGACAGGCCAGTTTCGGAACTGGGTAGCAACTCCGTTTCGAACGAGAGCGACCGAGACGACCGAAACGAAGCCAATACCGTAATGAACCTTGCCGGGGTGGCACCGGGCATGAGCGTGGCCGATATCGGCGCGGGCGAAGGGTATTATACCGTCCGCCTTGCAGAGCGCGTGACACGCAGTGGGCGCGTGCTGGCGCAGGATATCGATGGCGATGCGCTGCGTCGGTTGGGTTCGCGCGTCGAAGCTGACAGGCTGGATAATGTTTCGATCAAGCCGGGGGGCGAGGACGATCCAAAGCTGCCCGAACGCAGTTTTGATCGCGTGTTTCTGGTTCACATGTACCACGAAGTGGCTGAGCCATATGCGTTCCTGTGGCGGTTGTGGCCATCGTTGAAGCCGGGTGGGCGCGTGGTTGTGGTCGATATCGACCGCGCGACCGATAGCCACGGCATTCCCCCGGCGCTGCTGATCTGCGAGATGGCGGCGGTGGGCTTTCGTTTGGATGAATTTCACCGTAAACCGGAGCTTGCGGGGTATTACGCACAGTTCGTGGCGGCGCAGACGCGGCCCGAACCGGGCGCAATCAAGCCGTGCCGGTTGAAGGCGGCGATGGGTGCTGGCGCGACAAGCGCCTTGAAAGGAAATTGATGTCTGCGTTCAAGGGGTTGAAGCCGATTCTCTATGGTGGCCGTGAAGTTTGGCCACTGGTCGAGGGCGGCAAGGGTGTTGCAGCGACGAACCACATGAGTTCCGGCGCATGGGCCGCTGCCGGCGGGATCGGCACGGTCAGCGCGGTCAATGCCGACAGCTACGACGCCGAAGGCAAGATTGTTCCACAGGTTTATGATGCGCTGACGCGCAAGGAACGCCATGAACAACTGATGCGCTATGCCATCGATGGCGCGGTGGAACAGGTGAAGCGCGCGCACGAAATCGCGGGCGGACGCGGAGCGATCAACATCAACGTGTTGTGGGAAATGGGCGGCGCGCAGCCGATTCTGGAAGCGGTGCTGGACCAGACGCGCGGGATGGTGACCGGCGTTACCTGCGGCGCAGGGATGCCCTACAAGCTTTCGGAAATCGCGGAGCGCTATAACGTCCACTATCTGCCCATCGTGTCTTCGGGCCGGGCGTTTCGCGCACTGTGGAAGCGTGCCTATCACAAGGTTCCGCAATTGCTGGGCGCGGTGGTCTATGAAGATCCGTGGCTGGCGGGCGGGCACAATGGCTTGTCCAACGCCGAAGACCCGAAGAAGCCGGAAGATCCCTATCCGCGCGTAAAGGCACTGCGCGATGTGATGCGCGCAGAAGGCATTTCGGACGATGTGCCGATCGTGATGGCGGGCGGGGTGTGGTTCCTGCGCGAATGGAACGACTGGATCGACAATCCCGAACTGGGCGCAATTGCCTTCCAGTTCGGCACGCGCCCGTTGCTGACCGAAGAAAGCCCGATTCCGCAGGGTTGGAAGGACCATCTTCGCAAGCTGGAACCGGGCGATGTGCTGCTGCACCGGTTCTCGCCCACGGGCTTTTATTCGTCAGCCGTGCGCAATCCGTTCCTGCGTTCGCTGGAAGCGCGGTCTGAACGGCAGATTCCTTATTCGCGCGTTGAGGCGGGCGACCATACCGTGCAGCTTGATGTGGGCGTGCGCGGCAAGAATTTCTGGGTGACGCCCAACGATCTGGCGCACGCGCGCGAATGGCACGCCGCAGGCTATGTCCATGCGCTGCGCACGCCGGATGATACGATGGTGTTCGTGACGCCAGAGGAACGCGACGAAATCCAGCAGGACCAGAAGGACTGCATGGGCTGCCTTTCGCACTGCGGGTTCTCTTCGTGGAAGGATCACGACGATTACACCACCGGCCGTCTGGCCGATCCGCGCAGCTTCTGCATCCAGAAGACCCTGCAGGACATCGCGCATGGCGGCGACATCGACAAGAACCTGATGTTCGCGGGCCACGCGGCCTATCGGTTCAAGCAGGACCCGTTTTATTCCAACAACTTCACGCCATCGGTGAAGCAGTTGGTGGACCGGATTTTGACTGGAGATTGAGTGGGGGCAGGCAAGCGCTGCCCTCGTCGCCCCGTGCCTTGGCTTTCTATTTCACCGCCAGTCCGGTTTGGTGTGCTCTCGTCAGCTATACTGCCTCGCCCAGAGTATGCCGGTGGCGGTAGTGTGGAAAGGCCACGTCGCAAGGTAGCCAAGCCCCGTGTCAAGCACGGGGCGACGAAGATGGTCAGTTTCGGATTGCGACAGGGGCGGTTCCGGGATGCCGGGCTGCCCTTTTTCGTTGGATCGCAGACTACCCTTTAAACCAAACATCCGTCGCCCCGTGCTTGACACGGGGCTTGGCTTTTCTTTCCGCCCCACGTTTGGCACAACAGCCAAATGGAAAAGGGCGGTTGGGTCTACATCATGGCAAACCGCTACCGTGGCGGGATGTATGTTGGCGTCACCTCCGATCTGACCCGGCGCGTGTGGCAGCACCGTGTGTCAATGGACACCCAGTTTTACGAGCTAAGGCGACACCCAGTGTTACGAGGTGT
>NZ_JBMLSM010000044.1:0-4782 GCF_049240505.1 Novosphingobium sp. | reverse complement strand
TGAACAGCAGGAAATAGAGCATCGTGTCGATGCTCTTGGTCCCGCGCTCGATCACTTTGGTCACCTCGCCGGTGCGGCGGGCAAGGTGGAAGCGGAGAGAAAGCTTGTGCAACCGGGCGAAGACATTTTCGGCCAGATGCCGCGTTGCATCCTGCCCCACCCGTTCGAAAACGATGTTGCGCAGGTTGTCGAACAAGACGCCTGCGAACCGACCCAGAGCATAGGCAAGGACAAACGCCATCGCGACCGTCAACGCCGGCTGTTCGCCTGCACCGAGAGTCATCGCATCGACCGCTTTCTTGTAGGCAAAGGGCAGCGCCAATGTGGTAGCCTTGCCAAGCAGCACCATCAGCACCGCGCCCATCACCCGACGGCGTAGGACCGCGTTATCGGCCGGCCACAGATAGGGCAGGAATCGCTGTAGGGTTTGCCAGCCATCGTGGCGGGCTATTTGGGCACTCGTGGGGTTTTCGGGCGGCATGGCTCCCCACATAGGCGCAGTGGCGCGCTATGCCAGTGCCTTCATGACATTCAGCGGGCCAGTGCCTTTATTGGATTCGCAAACCGGGCGCGCGCCGATTGGCGCTGGCAACTTCGGGTGGCAGATCGAAAAGGATGCGCCGCTTGGCAAAATCGATGGCGATTCTCTGAAACATGCGCAACTGCGCCATGCCCAGTAGCATGGCCGGGCGCTTTTCCAGCCCAAGGCGATGAAACGCGGGCGAATCGGCAAAGGCGAGGAACGTGTTGTGCAGTTGCAGGCCGCTCACCTCGATGGTGGAGGCCATGATCAGGTCCGCGCTCAATTGCTGGCCGGTGACCGAATAGAGCACGGTCTGCTGCGCCTGCCGCCGTCGGGTAAGCGCGTTGCGCAGCGCCATGTTGCCGATCGAACTGTCTGACCCCGTGTCGATCACGATATCGGTATGCACGCCATCGACCAGCGCGTTGGTCATGATCAACTGGCCCGATCTGCGGCGCGCATTCACTACGATCTCGAACCCGCGCGATCCGCCCAGCGATGCCGCGTCACCGATGACGATCGTGTCCTTGGGGAAATCGATCAGGACGCGCTGATCCTGCAAGCTATCCAGCCCCACAATGCCGTCAGCCCCGATATGCTGCTGTTCGAGCAACGGGGCTGTAAGTGTGTAATACGTCCGCTTGCCGAGGCTGATTTCCTCAACATCGACCAGTTCGACCGCCTGCGATCCCGCCACGCCAACCACTATGCCATTTCCGGCGATGGGCAGGCTCATCGCCGTGGCGATCTGGCGCGACAGCACGGTGCGTTCGGACCCCGTATCGATCAGAAAGCGGAATGGCCCGTGGCTGCCGATCTGCACAGGCACGGTCATGCGATTGTGACGGTCGTCGATGGTCTTGACCAGTTCGGTATCGCCGGTGGGTTGCAGTGGGTCATCGGCAGCCCACGCAGGCAGGCTTGCCGCCATCAGAACCGCAGTCCAGCCTGCAAGGGCCTTGCGCATCGTCCTTCTCCCTGTGCGCAGTTTACGCCTGTTTTGACGATGTCACCAGCCTGTTCGATCATCGCCTTAACGTCGTGGCAATCCCCTGCGGTTATGCGGACAGAATGAGCAGGGATTCGGCATCTTCCGGTTGGCGCACACGGGCGCTTGGTCTTGCAGAAGCGGCAGCGCGGGCTGTCGGTTATGACAAGACGCATATCACGCGCGTCGTCGCCTATCGCGAGATCGACGCCTGGCTCGACAGGCGGGGCACCGAATCGCTTGATGCGCTGGAGATTTCGGCAGGCTGGAAATGGCGGCAGCGCCGCTGGGGCAGCTATACCGAGATGAACTGGCCCGAACACGATATCTGCAACGATGTTCTCGATCAGAAGTTCGATGTGATCATTGCGGACAACGTATGGGAGCATCTGCTCTATCCCTATCGCGCGGCCAGGAACGTGCGTGCCATGCTCAAGCCCGGCGGCGTGTTCATCAACATCACGCCATTCCTGATACGTTACCACCCAATTCCCACCGACTGCTCGCGCTGGACGCGACTCGGCATGGTGCATTTCCTTGAGGAATGCGGCTTTGACCCCGCAAGGATCGAGACGGGCGGCTGGGGCAATGCCGTCGCTGTGCGGGGCAACCTGTTCCGCTGGGCGCGCGCCGGATGGCAAAAGCGTTTCGCCAATGACGAACGCTTTCCTGTCACGATCTGGGCGATGGCCGAGGTATGACGATTGCGGGCGGGGGGGCTGCGCCTGTCGCGGTAGTCGTCCTCGCGCACAACGAGGAGCGGCGCATTGCCCGCTGTCTCGCCACACTGCCGCTATCGGATGCAGGCTTTGCCATCCACGTTGTCGTTAACGGATCTCGTGATCGCACGGCGGAAATCGTTGCCCAAATCGCAGGGCAGCATACCAACCTGACGCTGCATGACTGGCCGGAACCCGGCAAGGCACGGAGCTGGAACCGTATCATTCTCGATACGCTTCAGTCTGGCCTGCGTGCGGTGGTTCTGGTGGATGGTGATGCCGAAGTGGCGCCCGGTTCGATCCCAGCCTTGCTGGCGGCTTTCGATTCCCACCCGGAAGCGCAACTGGCCTCTGCTCCGCCGCTGAACGGGCGGCGTGGGGATCACTACCGTCGCCTTATGGCGCGCTCGCATGGCGTGTTTGGTGATCTCTATGCCCTGCGCGGCAGCTTCGTCGATGCTATGCGTGCCAGCGGTATACGCTTGCCGGTGGATCTTGTCGGGGATGACGGGCTGGTCGGCGCATTGGCCAAGACCGATCTTGGCCCCCTGTCACAATGGCGCGAAGAGCGCGTCCGCCCAGTCATGGAGGCCGGGTTCCGGTGCGAGCCTTTCACTCCACTTGATCTATCAAGCTGGCGAATGCAGCACAGCCGCATGATCAACTACGCCGTGCGTCACTTTCAGGATCGCCTGATCACACGGATACTAAGGAACGAAGGGCCACACGGCCTGCCCGAACGCCTCGCCAGTCTCTATCCAGCACATCTTTCGGGTTTCAAGCCCCGCGGTGGCATCTGGTCATGGTTCGACCGCCGCGCGCTCGCTCGCATGAAAGCAGCAGCAGCGCGCGATGATTAGGTTGCCGCTTCGGGCTTCCGCCTGATCAGGCTCCATATCTGGTGCAGCGCGGTGCGGTCCGCCGTGTGGATCACCCCGGCATAGGCAACCACGCCAACCGTAACCAGCAGGCTCAGATGCAGCACAGGCAAAGCATCAAGCCGGTTTGAGATCAGCAACCGGTCTGCTGCCCACACGATAGCACCCATCGCGAGGCTGCTTCCGGCGGGCAGGGCAAGCGCTCGCCACATATCGCCAAGCCCGATACCCAGCGCCGGTCGTGACAGCAGCACCGTAGCCAGCAAAAGCAGTGGCGCGGCAAGGCACCACGCCATTGCCACAGCCATGATGCCGAATTGCGCAGCAGCCACGAATGATGCGGCAAAGATTATCGCCCCGGCAATCGCCGTCCGCACCGGCACGCCGGGTTTGCCGATTGCATTCAGCGCGGGCGAGAACAGCACCTGCAGTGTCATGAAAGGCATGGCCAGCGCCATGAACTCGATCAGCGGCGGCAGTTCATGCCATGTGGGGCCAAATAGCGTTGCGACCAGAGGCTTCGCGCTTGCCGCCATGCCGACATAAAGCGGTGCTGCGATCAGCAGGATAAGTCGCGCGGAACGCAGGAACGCCCAGCGAAGGCCAGGCAGATCGTCCTGCAACCGGGAATAGGCCGGGAACGCCACCTCGTTAAGTGGCGGTACGAATCTCGAATAGAAGATCGTCGCCAGAAATACGGCCTGTGAATAGACGCCCACTTCGTGCGGCGTGAGCTTGCGACCGATCACGAAGATGTCGCTCTGCGTCTGAACCAGCCAGAACAACTGGGTCAGCAGAATAGCAAGGCCGAATCGAAAGATGCTGCCGCAGCCGCGGAAATTGAAACTTGGCCAGACCAGCGATCGCGCAAGGACGGTCAGCCCGATCGCGCGCACCCAGAACATAACGATCGGCGCATAGACCAACGTCCAGACGCCAAAATCGGCCCACGCCATCACCAGCGAGAGAATCGCTCCGGTGAGTGCGGAACTGAGATTGACCACCGCCTGGCTGCGGAAATCGAGACGCCGTCCCATCAAGACTTCGGGAATCGCGATGAACGGGGTGGAGACGTATATCAGCGTCTGCACGCGCAGCATGTCGGCTACAACCGGCTGCCCGTAATACGCTGCAACTGATGGAGCCGCGAACCATTGGACCGCCGCGATCAGGGCATTGGCCGATAGAAGTAGCCCGAACGCCTGACGGATGCGGTTCTGATCTAGATCGCGTTCCTGAATTAGGGCGCTGGCAAAGCCATAGCCATTGAGAAACGTGAGGAAGCTCAACATCACCAACGACATCGCAAACAGGCCATAGTCGCTGGGCGAGAGCAACCGCATGACGATGAGTGTGGAGGACCAGCTCACGACCTGTGCAGCGATCTGGCTGCCAGAGCGCCAGATGATGGCCCTTTTGACATCGCTCGCCAGAGTGTCCTGACCGGCAAGCGGTGCAGGTGCGAACGAGTCATGCGGCATGGCGGGGGCCGATGTGCTGGAAGATGTGCTGGTCATGTACGCCTACTTTACAGTCCGGGCCGTTAACCCGGTCTTACGGTTGCGCCATTCCGGGCGGAGCAGGCCCGCCGTCCGGCGATTTTGGGCCGTTCCTCATGTTTTTCAAAAAACTGAAAGATTGGCTGTTGACGCGAATCGGAGTGGTGTTTAGAGG
>NZ_JBMLSM010000043.1:0-1181 GCF_049240505.1 Novosphingobium sp. | reverse complement strand
GGAATCAGGGTCACGCGGCTTTCTCCAGCGCCGGAGCCTTGGGGCGAAGGCCAAGCAGGTGGCAGATCGCGTAAGACAGTTCGGCGCGGTTGAGGGTGTAGAAGTGGAAATCGCGCACGCCGCCAGCATAGAGGCGGCGGCAGAACTCAGCGGCGATGGTCGCGGCGACGAGCTGGCGCGAGGCAGGATGCGTGTCCAGCCCTTCGAACAGGCCGTCCATCCATGCGGGGATCGCAGCACCGCAGGCGGCGGCAAACTTGCGCGTTTGCGCCACATTCGAGACGGGCAGGATGCCGGGGAGGACCGGGGCGTCGATGCCCGCAGCGGCCAGCTTGTCTCGGAAGCGGAAGAAGGTTTCGGGTTCGAAGAAGAACTGGCTGATCGCGCGGGTGGCGCCGGCATCGAGCTTGCGCTTCAGATTGTCGATATCCGCGGTGACGCTGGGCGAATCCGGGTGGCTTTCCGGGTAGGCGGCAACGGAGATTTCGAACGGGGCGATCTGCTTCAGACCGGCGACGAGTTCGGCGGCGTTGGCATAGCCTTCGGGATGCGGGGTGAAGGGAACGCCGGGCGCGCCCATGTCTCCGCGCAGGGCGACGATGTGGCGCACGCCTGCTTCCCAGTAGCTTTCGGCCACTTCGCGAATCTCGGCCTTGGTCGCATCTACGCAGGTGAGGTGTGCGGCGGCGGGGAGCCTGGCATCCTTGATGATCCGCGCGACGGTGCCGTGGGTGCGATCGCGGGTGGAGCCGCCCGCGCCATAGGTGACCGAGACGAAGGTTGGCTGCAACGGGGCCAGCGTTTCAACCACGTCCCACAACTGCACCATCAGCGCATCGGTCTTGGGCGGGAAAAATTCGAACGACACGTTGATGTCGCCCGGAAGCCCGGCAAAGAGCGGGGTATCAAGCGCGGTGCGGGCTTCGCGGAGTTGATCGTAGCTGGCGTTCATGGGGCTTTCCGGCTTTGCCGTGGTTCGAGTTGCGTTACGCTGTCTTCCCGGCGCGTGCCGGTCCACAGCTTGACGACGAGTTCGTGCCCAGCGAGCGCGCGGGTTTCATGCGGGGCGAAACCGGCATCGCCCAGATCTGTGTATCGGAGAAACCGAGGCGGGCGTGGGCGTGGGTCTGGCGCAGGTCTTCACGATCGTGCGCGGCGAAATCGACGATGGCGATGCGGCC
>NZ_JBMLSM010000042.1:0-50803 GCF_049240505.1 Novosphingobium sp. | reverse complement strand
AGGACGCCGCCCGTTATTACCGCGACTACGAGAACGCGATCCACGCCATCGGCGCGGCATCGGCGGGGCGCGGCATTGTCGAAGGGCCGGGCATCTCGATCAAGCTGTCCGCGCTGCACCCGCGCTATTCCCGCGCGCAGGCGGATCGCGTCATGGCCGAACTGCTGCCCCGCGTGAAAGCGCTGTCCGCGCTGTGCATGACCTATGACATCGGGCTGAACATCGACGCGGAAGAGGCCGACCGGCTCGAACTCTCGCTCGACCTCCTGGAAAGCCTTGCGCTCGATCCCGCGCTGGCCGGGTGGAACGGGCTGGGCTTCGTCATTCAGGCCTATGGCAAGCGGTGCCCGGCGGTGATCGACTGGATCGTCGATCTTTCCCGCCGTGCCGGGCGGCGCATGATGGTCCGTCTGGTCAAGGGCGCCTATTGGGACGCAGAGATAAAGCGCGCGCAGGTGGACGGGCTGGCCGATTTCCCGGTCTATACGCGCAAGGTCCACACCGACGTTGCCTACATCGCTTGCGCCCGCAAATTGCTGGCCGCACCCGATGCGGTGTTCCCGCAGTTCGCCACGCACAATGCGCAGACGGTGGCCACGATCTATCATCTGGCAGAGGCGGATTTCAGCACCGGCCAATACGAATTCCAGTGCCTGCATGGCATGGGTGAACCGCTCTACCGGCAGGTCGTCGGCGCGGACAAGCTGGACCGCCCGTGCCGCATCTATGCGCCCGTCGGCACGCACGAAACGCTGCTGGCCTATCTCGTTCGCCGGTTGCTGGAAAACGGCGCGAACAGCAGCTTCGTCAACCGTATCGGTGATCCTGCGGTTCCGGTGGATGATCTGGTGGCTGATCCGGCAGAGGTGGTGAAAGCCATGCCCCAGCCCGGCGCGCGGCACGATGGCATTGCCCTGCCGTCAGCGCTTTATCCCGACCGCCGCAATTCGACGGGAGTCGATCTGGCCAGCGAAAGCACGCTGGCCACGTTGACCGCAGCCTTGCAGGACAGCGCGAAAGTGGAATGGCGGGCAGGACCGACCGAAGCGCAAGGCACATTGCGCTCAGTGCTGAATCCCGCAGATCACCGCGATGTCGTTGGCCATGTCGTTGAAGTCGATCCCGCCTTTGCCACGGCAGCCGTCGCCCGCGCCGCCGGTTCACGCTGGCGCGACGAACCCGTGGCAAGCCGTGCCGCCATTCTCGAACGCGCCGCCAGCGCCATGCAGGCGCGGATGCCCATCCTGCTTGGCCTGATCATGCGCGAGGCGGGCAAGTCCTTGCCCAACGCCATTGCCGAAGTGCGCGAAGCCATCGATTTCCTGCGCTATTACGCGGTGCAGGCCCGGCAGACCTTCGGCGCGGCGCAAATGCCGCTCGGCCCGGTCGTGTGCATCAGCCCTTGGAACTTCCCGTTGGCGATCTTCACCGGACAAGTGGCCGCTGCGCTCGTGGCGGGCAATCCGGTGCTGGCCAAACCGGCTGAGGAAACGCCGCTGATCGCCGCCGAAGCCGTGCGCCTGCTGCACGCAGCGGGCGTGCCTGAAGACGCGCTGCAACTGGTGACCGGCGATGGCCGCATCGGTGCGGCGCTGGTCGGCGCGCCCCAGACCGCTGCGGTGATGTTCACCGGGTCCACCGAAGTCGCGCGCCTGATCCAGCGTCAGCTTTCCACGCGCCTTTCGCCCAAGGGCCGCCCCATCCCGCTGATCGCCGAAACCGGCGGGCAGAATGCGATGATCGTCGATTCCTCGGCCCTGGCCGAACAGGTCGTGGCCGATGTGATTGCGTCTGCGTTCGACAGCGCGGGCCAGCGCTGCTCTGCCCTGCGCGTGCTGTGCCTGCAGGATGAAGTCGCCGACCGCACGCTGGCCATGCTGAAAGGCGCGCTGCGCGAACTGTCCATTGGCCGCACTGACGCGCTGAATGTCGATATCGGGCCGGTCATCACGGTTGAGGCGCGTGACACCATCGAAGCCCACATCATCGCGATGCGCGCCAAGGGCCTGACTATCGATCAGCAATCGCTGCCCGAAGACACCGTCCACGGCACGTTCGTTGCCCCCACGATCATCGAGATCGACAGCATGGCCGATCTGGGCCGCGAAGTGTTCGGCCCGGTGCTCCACGTCCTGCGCTTTCGCCGCGAACGGCTCGGCCAGTTGATCGATGATATCAACGCCACCGGCTATGGCCTGACCTTCGGCCTGCACACGCGGTTGGACGAGACGGTTTCGCACGTCACTTCGCAGATCATGGCGGGCAACATCTATATCAATCGCAATGTGATCGGCGCCATCGTCGGCGTGCAGCCCTTCGGCGGGCGCGGCCTTTCCGGGACCGGACCCAAAGCGGGTGGCCCGCTTTACCTTGGCCGATTGGTGGACCGCCCGCCGGTGTTTGCCGCACGCGCTTCGCACCTCTCCACGCCGATCCACCAGTTTGCCGAATGGCTCGATACGCAGGGTGAACGCGATGCGGCATTGAAGGCGCGCCGCTATGCCGATGCCTCGCCGTTGGGGGTGGAACTTGAACTGCCCGGCCCGGTTGGCGAACGCAATCTCTATGCGCTGCATCCGCGCGGCACGATCCTGCTGCGCCCCTCCACCCACGCCGGTTTGCTGGAACAGATGGCCGCCGTCCTTGCCACCGGCAATCGCGGCATGGTGCAGGGCATGAACCTGCCCGAAGGCCTGCCCGCCGCTGTGGCCGCTGCCTTTGCGCCGCGCCCTGCCGAAGCCTTCGCCGCTGTACTGGCAGAAGGGGATGCAGCATTCATCGAAAGCACGCTGGCCGATGTTGCCGCGATGCCCGGCCCGGTTCTTTCTGTCCACACCGCCAATGCGCAAAGCCCGTGCGCCTATGTGTGCGAATGGCTGGTCGAGGAAGTCTCAACCTCAATCAACACCACCGCAGCAGGCGGCAACGCCAGCCTGATGATGATCGGGTGAAATCCTGCCCAAATCCTGCCCAAATCCTGCCAAGCCTGTCAGCTTGCCGCTTGCGCCGTGATTGCGGAAACGCGAACATCAGCGCTACGGGAGATGACGCTTGGCCAGCATGGATATCGACCTTTCAGAGCAACAGCTGCTGCTGCGCGATGCGCTGCAAAGGCTGACAGTCAGCGTTGATCGCCCGCAATGGGCGGACCTGTGCGAGAGCATCGGCCTTGGTGCCTTGACCCTGCCAGAAGCGCTGGGCGGCTTTGGCGGCGGGGTGGCTGACATCGCACTGACGATGGCGGAACTCGGCCCCGCGCTGGCCGGGGCGGACTGGCTTTCCCATGCGGTGGCGTGCCTTGTGGCGGGCGATGCGCTGCCCGATGCTGAAGACTTTGCCAGTGGCACGCGCCGCGCTGCGCTGATCTGCACGGCAAACGCAGTGAATCTGCCACAGGTGATCGCACAGCGGCGTATCGAAGGCACCGCAACGCTTGTTTCGGGCGCTGCCGGAGCGCACCTGTTTGTGCTGGTGATCGAAGGTCAGCGCTATATCGTTCGCGCCGATGATGCGGGCCTCATGTGCACCACGATTGCGATGCACGATGGCACCCAGACCGCGACGGTCGATTTCCAAGGGGTGAGCGCCGCCGCGATCGGGCCGGGTGACACGGATGCCGACGCGCTGATGCAACTGGGTCGCTGTGCCGAAGCCGTCGGCCTGATGCACCGGATGCTGGTCGATACCGCCGATTACCTTGCCCAGCGCCATCAGTTCGGCGCGCCGATTGCCTCGTTTCAGGCATTGCGGCATCGCCTTGCCGATATGCACCTCGCCCTCGCACAAGCGGAGGCGCTGACAGAGGCGGCCGTCATCGCGCCGCAGGATGCAACCGCCGTCGCTTCTGCCTGCTATGGCGTGCGCGATGCTGCGCGGATCGTGGGCGAAGGTGCAGTGCAGTTGCACGGCGCAATGGGATTGACCGAAGAACTGACGCTTGGCGCGCGGTTCAAACGCCTGCTGACGATCGCGGCAGGCCTCGGCAGCGAAGCCGCGCTCGTCGGCATTCTACGCGCGGCCTAACGCAACAAAGCCTTGGCAATCAGATCGCGCTGGATCTCGTTAGACCCGGCATAGATGCTGGCTGCGCGATCATTCAGATAGCGTGGCACCGCCACAGCTTCGTCCACCGGCGTCTGGCCGTTCGGCATAGCCCATGCGGCTGGCCCCTGTATCTCGCAGGCGAGCGCGTCAATCCGCTGCATCGCTTCGGTGCCCAGCACCTTCAGCGTCGAAGCCATCAGCATCCGGTCGCCCGCGTCGTTGCGCATGGCCTTGAGTTCCAGTGCCTGAAGCGCGCGCAACCGAACCTGTTCCGCGACGACCCGCGCCTGCAAGAGCGGATCGACATCGCGCCGTGCCTCCAGTTGCCGCAGCCGCGCGATCAGCGGCGGGGCATATTTGCCGCCGCGCTCGAACGCCAACAGGTGCTTGGCGACGGTCCAGCCATCGTTTTCCTGCCCCAAGCGATTGGCCTGCGGCACGCGCACATCGTCAAAGAACACCTGGTTGAACTCATGCTCGCCCGCCAGAGTGCGGATCGGCTTCACCGTGATGCCGGGCGTGGCCATGTCCAGCAGCAGAAACGTAATCCCGGCCTGCGGCTTGCCTTCTGTCGATGTGCGCACAAGGCAGAACATGCGGTTGGCAAAGTGCGCGTGCGTGGTCCAGATCTTCGATCCGTTCAGCACGTAATCCGCGCCGTCCCGATCCGCGCGCAGCTTCAGGCTGGCAAGGTCCGATCCCGCACCGGGTTCGGAAAAGCCCTGGCACCAGTAATCCTCGCCGGAAAGGATGCGCGGCAGGTAATGGGCCTGCTGCTGCGCCGTGCCATAGTGTATGATCACCGGCGCCACCATCTTCAGACCCATCGGCGATAGCGAAGGCGCACCCGCCGCAGCACATTCCGCCGCAAAGACATAGCGCTGCATGTCGTCCCAGCCCGGCCCGCCGAACTCGGCAGGCCAATCGGGCGCGGCCCAGCCCCGGCGGTGAAGGATCGCCAGCCACGGCATGGTCACCGCCGGATCGACGAACACGCTGGTCGCCCGCGCCGCGCCTTCGCGCAAGGCTGGCGTCAGCTCGGCAGCAAGGAATGCGCGCACTTCGGCACGAAAGGCTTCGATCTCGGCGGGCGCGGTGTGGGTCTGCATCGTCATGCCTCAAGGAGATGACGCGATGCGCGGCATTGCGAAAGCTGATGGATGCGTCAGGATGATCCTGCCCCAACAAAGCCCAGCCCGGCGGCAAGCTGGATCGATTGCGCCCGGCCCGTCGCGCCCAGTTTTCCGGCGGCGTTGCGCAGATGGAACCGCACCGTGGAATGCGACATGTCGAGGATCGTGGCGATTTCGCCATCGGTCTTGCCCGCCGCTGCCCAGCGCAGGCACTGCACTTCGCGGCGGGTAAGCCGCTGCGGCACCGATGCGTTTCTTGGCCGTCCGCGCGCCTCGTTGTGCGTGGCCACCATGCGCAGCGCCAGCGAATGCATCGTCGCGCCGTGCTCTGCAAAGCGCTCCGCCACGCCCACCGCTTCTGGCGCGCACCACACCACCGCGCCCACGATACCGCGCGGCAGATGCACCGGCGCAATGATCGCCTCGCCGGGAAAGGTCCGCGCAATCGCCGCGCAGTCCACCCCATCCAGAAGATGGCTCGGCCGCCACGATGCCAGCTTTCCGCCTGAATAGAAGAACGGCTCTGCCGTCAGCCGCGCCGCCGTAAGGAACGGCGATTGCAGTGCGAGCTTGCGATCGCGCCAGTAATGGTGGCCCGGATCGACCCAGCGAAACGCCGTTTCGGCATAGGGTCGTCCCGCCTCGTCCGCCATCGCCTGCGGATCGCCCAGATCGGCCTGCGCCGCGATGAAGGGCATTGCCACCCGGTCCCCTGCCGCCTGAACCTGCGCCACCAGCGCGGGCATCAAGGCCCAGCATTCCGCGCCGCCTTCGGGATTCGCATCGGTCAAGAAATCGGCCCTTCTGCTTGGTCTTCGCAAAACCTGACGGGGATGACAGCTTGCCGCAGCACCCGGAAAAACGTCCTCTTGCATCACCCTTGGCGGAAGGCTGGCACAAAGACCCGGCCACCGACAAGGCCCAATGAAGGCCAAAGGCCTGAATGAGAGGATCGGACATGAAGGGACGTTTTGGGGCATTTCTGGTCGGCACCGCGCTGTGGACCTTGGGCGCAATGCCGGCATCCGCCGCAGAAGAGCCGCAAGCCACACCTGCTGCCGGTGCGGACGAAATCATCGTCACGGCCCAGCGCCGCGCGGAATCGCTCAACGATGTGGGCATGGCAATTCAGGCCGTGACCGGCGAAACGCTGCAGGCCCTGCGCGTGACCGACCTGCGTGATCTGACCACCATCGCGCCCAGCTTTACCGTGGCGCAAAGCTATCAGGGCGTGCCGACCTACACCCTGCGCGGCATCGGCTTCAACACGATCAACCTCTCGGCCACGTCCACCGTTGGCACCTATGTCGATGAAGTGGCCTATGCCTATCCGATCATGAACACCGGCCCGGTGATGGACCTTGAACGGGTCGAAGTGCTCAAAGGCCCGCAGGGCACGCTCTATGGCCGCAACACCACGGCAGGCCTGATCAACTTCATCACGGCCAAGCCCACCGATACGTTCGAAGGCGGCGTAACCGCCGATATCGGCAATTACCAGACGTGGAACCTTGGCGCGCATGTCTCTGGCCCCTTGGGCGAAGGCGTGGCGGCACGCATCGCCGTGCGGTCCGAACAGTCGGACAAGGGCTGGCAGGTCAGCAATTCGCGCGGTGAACGGCTGGGCAAGGTCGACAAGCTGGGCGTGCGCGCTGCACTGGCTTTCGATCCTTCGGATGCCACGCATATCGATCTGTCGGCGTTCTGGTGGCGCAACCGGTCGGATACCATCGCCGGGCAGGGCGTGGGCTTCACGCCTGCCACCAATCCGGTGGGCGGCACCAGCAATTCGCGCTTCTTCAACGCGCCGGGTCTGGCCGCCTATATCGCCGCCAACCAGCCGACCAGCGCCACGCAGGCCGATTGGGCACCCGAAGCCACGCGCTCTGCCGATATCGGCACCGGCCTTGGCCTCGATGGTCCCTTGCGTGAAAACAACCGGTTCTGGGGCCTGAAACTGCGCTGGGACCAGTACCTTGGCGAAACCACGAAGTTCGTCTCGCTCACCAGCTACAACGATTTCCGCCGCGATGCCCTGTTCGACTGGAGCGGATCGCCGTTCGAAATCCTGATCCAGAACGGCGTGGGCCGGATCAAATCCTTCGCGCAGGAAGTCCATTTCGAAGGGGAAACGGAAACGATCAACTGGCTGGTCGGCGGCTATTACGCAAACGACCGCATCCTCGATTCCAACCGCACCCAATTGGGCCAGAACGCCAATGTCGGCCTGATCCGCGCGGCAGGCGCAGGGCTGCTGGCCACACCGTTCAATTCGCTGGGCTACACCCCCACGCAAATGGCACAGGCCTTCCGTACTTATGAGGATATCGGCAATATCCGCACCCGCACCTGGAGCATTTTCGCCAATGCCGATTGGCAGTTCACGCAAACGCTGAAGCTGACCGCAGGCGTGCGCTACACCGAGGATCGCCAGCGCTACAACGGCTGCTCGCGCGATTTCAACGGCAACATGCTGCCCAACGTCAATGTCGTGAACCGCGCGCTTTACTTCCAGAGCTATGGCGTATTTGCCGCGCCGATATCGCAGGGGCAGTGCAACACATTCGATCCTGTCACCGGCACGTTCGGAGAAGTCCGCTCGGTCCTGAAGGAAGATAACGTGGCATGGCGCGTCGCGCTCGACTGGTCGCCCAATGACGATACGCTCGTCTATGCCTCCGTCTCGCGCGGGTACAAATCGGGCACCACGCCGATCAACGCCGCAAACCTTGCCCGCCAGAATGCCCCGGTCACCCAGGAAAAGCTGACCGCCTATGAACTGGGCTTCAAGGCCAGCCTTGCCGACCGCCGCGTTCAGGCCAATGTCGCCGCGTTCTATTACGATTACCGCGACAAGCAGATCAGCACCTACTTTGCCGATCCCATCTACACCGCGCTGTCCCGGCTCGATAACGTGCCCGATTCAGAAGCCTATGGCGTGGAAGGCGAACTCACGCTGCGCCCGGCAGACGGCCTGACCATCACCGGCAACGCGCTCTGGTTGAAAACGCGGATCAACGGCTACAACGGCACCAACGCCGCGGGGCAGCCACAGAACTTCGATGGCGCGGAATTCATCTACAGCCCCCGCTGGCAGGCCAGCGCGCTGATCGCTTATGAAGCGCCGGTCGCAGATGGCCTTACCGCCAGCGCCACGATGGGCCTGCGCCACCAATCGCAATCGAACACGATCTTCGAAGATATCGATATCTACAAGATCGATGCCTTCACCGTGGTCAACGCCAACATCGGCCTGAAAAGCGACAGCGGCTGGTCGGCCTCGCTCTGGGCCAAGAACCTGTTCGACAAGTATTACTGGTCCGCCGTGGCCAGCAACGCCAACGTCGTGGTGCGCTTTCCCAACCAGCCCCGCACCTTCGGCCTGACCCTGGGGTATAACTTCTGATGGTGGAAATTGCAGCAATGGCTGACAACTACCTTGGCACGCGGATCGATTTCGCATCGCCGCAGGGGGAGCCTGCACTCCTGCCGCCGGATTCGGTGCAATGGCGCGTCTACAAGAACCAGATAGCGCTGGGCATTGGCGGGATCGCGGCGGTGTTGCTGGAATTTGCCGAGCCGCGCATCCGCAGCGGGGTGTGGGATCATTCGACATACAAGGTCGATCCCATCGGGCGTTCACGCCGCACCGGCACGGTGGCATTGCTGGCCTGCTATGGCCCGGCCAGCACCGCACGCAACGTGATCGGCATGGTCAACCGGATGCATGGCAAAGTGGTGGGCGAAACGCCCGGCGGCGAAAAATACCGGGCGATGGACCCGGTGCTGCTCGATTGGGTCGCGGCCACCGCATCCTATGGCTTCCTGATGGCCTATGACCGGTTCGTGTCCCCGGTGACCGAGGCCGACAAGGACCGCTTCATGCGCGATGGCGAAGCGATCGGCCGCCAGTTCGGCGCGCGCCGCACGCCGCAATCGATCGCTGATTTCATGGTGATGATGGAAGAACTCGAACCCCGGTTCGAACCGCACCCGATCATCTCAGAATTTCTCGGCATCATCGAATCCGGCCGCGCCGCGCCCAGTATTCCAAAGTTCCTGCACCGCGCGGTGGCACGCGCCGCAGTATCGCTCCTTCCACCGCATATCCGCCAATGCCTTGGCCTTGGCCGTGAATACGACCTGTCGGTGCCCGAAAAGCTGGCGCTGAAAATGGCGGGAAAACTGGCCGACAAGCGCATGGACGCCAAGTCCGCACCGGTGCAGGCATCGCTGCGGTTGGGGCTGCCCGCAGACTTCCTCTATCGCTCACCGGCGCAGCAACGCAGGCTGCTTGGCGAAATGCGAGAGCCTGCGTTCGCCTGACGTATTGAACGCAACGTTCACGCCACAACCCTCGTCATCCTGAACTTGGTTCAGGATCCATTTCGCCAATCATGCCAAGGCTATTGGTCGAGAAATGGACCCTGAGACAAGCTCAGGGTGACGATAATTATGAAGCTGACGCCCGCTTGCGGAACGCCTCAAACGTAATGCGCGGTCGTCTTTTCGCGCACTTCCTCAGGCGTAACCCCCGGCGCGCATTCGACCAGACGGAACGGGGAATCGTGATCGGCACGCTGGAACACGGCAAGGTCGGTCACGATCATGTCGACCACGCCCTTGCCGGTCAGCGGCAGGGTGCAGGCGGGGATGAACTTGGGGCTGCCGTCCTTGGCGCAGTGTTCCATTACCACGATGATCTTCTTGACGCCCGCGACCAGATCCATCGCGCCGCCCATGCCCTTGATCATCTTGCCGGGGATCATCCAGTTGGCGATGTCGCCGTTTTCGGCAACTTCCATCGCGCCCAGCACCGTCAGGTCGATCTTGCCGCCACGGATCATGGCGAACGACTGCGCGCTGTCGAAATAGGCCGAATGCGCCAGTTCGCTGATCGTCTGCTTGCCCGCGTTGATCAGGTCGGCGTCTTCATCGCCTTCATAGGGGAACGGACCGATGCCCAGCATTCCGTTTTCGGATTGCAGCGTTACCGTCATCCCCGCAGGAACGTGGTTTGCCACCAGCGTCGGGATGCCGATGCCAAGGTTCACATAGAACCCGTCCTGCAGTTCCCTTGCGGCGCGGGCGGCCATTTCGTCACGGCTCCAGCCCTTGGTCAGGCCATCATGCGTGGTCATCAGACGGTCTCCCTCTTGCGGGTGGTGCGGAATTCGATCTGCTTGTCATAGGGCGCGCCCACGACGATGCGCTGGACATAGACGCCGGGCAGGTGGATCGCATCGGGATCGAGCGCGCCGGGTTCGACCAGTTCCTCAACCTCGACCACGCAGACCTTGCCGCACGTGGCGGCGGGCACGTTGAAATTGCGCGCGGTCTTGCGGAACACCACGTTGCCGGTGGTGTCGGCTTTCCATGCCTTCACGATGGCCAGATCGGCAAAGATGCCCTGTTCGAGAACAAACTCTTGTCCGCCGAACTCTTTGATTTCCTTGCCTTCTGCCACCAGCGTGCCCACGCCGGTCTTGGTGTAGAAGCCCGGAATGCCAGCACCGCCAGCGCGCATCCGTTCGGCCAGGGTGCCCTGCGGAGAAAACTCCACTTCAAGCTCGCCTGCAAGATACTGGCGCTCGAACTCCTTGTTTTCGCCCACGTAGGACGAAATCATCTTGGCGATCTGGCGCGTGCGCAGCAGCTTGCCCAGGCCCTGATTGTCGATCCCGGCGTTGTTGCTGGCCACCGTCAACGCCTTGACGCCGCTTTCCACGATGGCGTCGATCAGCCTTTCGGGAATGCCGCAAAGGCCAAAGCCACCGCTGGCGATCAGCATTCCATCGTGCAGCAGCCCGTCAAGCGCTGTGCGGGCATCGGGATAGATCTTTCCGGCCATGAATCCTCCGTGTTTGAACGAAGATTAGGGCTTGATTGCCTTTTGATCCAATGATTAATTTTATGACTCATTGATAAGAGCTGCTGATGCATAAACTGGCGATCTACCACCTCGAAACGTTGCTGTGGATCGTCCGGCTCGGTACGTTCCGCGCCGCAGCGGAACGGCTGCACACCACGCAGCCCGCCATTTCCGCCCGCGTGCGCGAGATCGAGGGCCAGCTTGGTGTCGCCATCTTCCGGCGCGAAGGGCGCGGCGTCGTCCTCACCGCGCGCGGACGGCAGCTTGTGCAGGATTGCGAGCCGCTGCTGGCCGGGCTGGAAAGCGCGCTGTTGGAAGCGGGAAACCACGCGGGCGCGGCGGGCATCGTGCGCATCGCCGCAGGGGAAATTGCCGCCGCCACCTGCCTGCCGCAGTTTGCAGGCGCCATCAGCAAAGACCTGCCCGGCGTCACCCTGCATATCGACCTCGATCTGACGGCGCGGATGCTGCAGAACGTGCTGGCGGGCACGCGCGACATTGCCTTTCTGGCAGGCCCGGTCGCCAGCCCCGGCCTGCGCACTGCCCCTATCGGGGCGGTAGACCTCGCGTGGCTGGCAAGCCCTTCAATCGCCACGGGAAACGGCCTGTCCGGCGGCATCCCGATCTGGTCCGTCGGGGAACATTCCCCGCTCCATCGCGTGACATGTGAGAGCCTGAAGGCAGCGGGACTGCCGGTGCGGGCGATCAACACCTGCAACAATGTCGAGGCGATGCTCGGCATCGTTGCAAATGGTGCGGGGGCGGCGGTCTTTCCAAAAGTGATGGCGCGGCGGCTGATCGAGAGCGGCCAACTGGCCGAATTTCACACTCGCCCGAAATCGCAATTGCGGTTCGAAGTGGCAATCCGTTCGAACGAGACGGACCCCGTTGTGCTGGAGCTTTTCCGGCGCGCCGCGCACCTGTCTGTCGCCGGTTGAGGACAGCTTAGGGGCGCCTAGGTGCATCTAGGTGCACTTCAGAAATGCGCTCATCCCAGCGGCGGTCCGGGGGCATCGGGAAGCGCGAACGCGGCCCTTCGCCCCATTCGGGTGACAGCTTCTTGGGCGCATGGGCCGCCGGATCTTCAAGATACGTGGCGTATCGGCGGCGGCACGGGTACTCCGCGCAGGGTTTCAAGCACATAGGCGCGCACTTCCGTCGCGGCATCGGAGTTTGCACCCAGCATCATCAGCGCGTCCAGCGTGATCGAATTTTTAGGTGCCCTGATTGGCACGCTTCAGCATGGCCTCAATGCCCGCCCCATCAGAATGAACAATGCGGTGCCATCGGCCACGACCTTTCAACCTGATGCGGATTCGATCGGAAGGCCGGCAAGGACCGAGGGGAGAGGGTTCATGGTGCAGTTGCTCTATGTTGGAAGCGCCGGTGCGAGGTGGGAAACGTCATCCTGAAACGAGTTCAGCATGACGGTATCTTAGGGTGTCTACGCAAACTGCACCCCGTCAAACGCCTCACGCGCATCGCGGATCTGCGGGGCGCGGGCGTTGATCCAGTCTATCAGGCCTCGCGCCTGTGTGTGCAGGTCGGTGCCCAGCGGGGTCAGCGCATAGCTGACCCTGGGCGGCACGTCCGCCGTCACCGCGCGCACCACAAAGCCATCGCGTTCCAGCGTGCGCAGTTTCAGCGTCAGCACCCGCTGCGAAATAGCCTGCTCTGCGGAAAGTTGCGCCAGCGTGCGGCGCAGTTCGGCGTGGCGGAACGTGCCGGTGCCCAGCACCAGCAGGATCAGCGTTGACCAGCGATCCCCCAGCAGGCCCATAACCTCGCGCGCGGGATCATCGCGGTCCTTGCCGTGAAGCGCCATTTCGGCGGCCAGATCGGCCAGTTCGCGCTGTTCCATACGTCCCTGCATGGGCACAAAAAAGTGCCGTCTTCCGCTTTGTCCTGCCTGTCTTATGACCGGGCGCAACGCAAGAACAAGGTGGGAGATAGCATGACCGGCGATGCAATCCGCATGGATGGCAAAGTGGCCATCGTAACCGGCGGCGCAGGCGGAATCGGTGCAGCCACGGCGCACCTGATCACCGCACGCGGAGGCCGCGTGGCGATTGCCGATATTGCGGTGACCCGTGCTCAGGCGCTGGCCGATGAACTGCCCGGCGCACTGGCGATTGCGCTCGATCTTGAACAGGAATCCTCGGTCGAGGCGATGGTTGCGCAGACCATTGCCCACTTCGGCAGACTGGACGTGCTGCACAACAACGCCGCGCTGCTCGGCCCCGATATCGCGCAGGCCGATGGCGATATTGAACACATGGCCACCGCGCTGTGGGACCGGACTTATGTCGTGAACGTGCGCGGCACGATGATCGCGTGCCGTGCCGCGCTGCCCCATCTGGTGCGCACGCGCGGCAATATCGTCAACACGGTCAGCAATCTGGCATTGCAGGGACACCTGATTCAGGCCGCCTATTCCAGCAGCAAAGCCGCCGTGATCCAGATGACCCGCGCCATCGCGGCCAGCCACGGCAAGCAGGGCGTGCGCTGCAATGCGGTGGCACCCGGCATGACGATGACGCCCGCCTTGCGCGAAGCCTTTCCGCCCCCGCTGCGCAAGGTCGTGGAAGACGAAACCCTGCGCGATCAGTTGGGCGACCCTGAAGACATTGCCGAAGCGGTGGCGTTCCTTGCCAGCGATGCGGCGCGCAACATTACCGGACAGGTTCTGGTCTGCGATGGTGGCGGGGCTTCACACGTCCCCGGCATTGCCGGCTTCCGGTCCTTCTTTGCAGGAGAGCATTGAGATGAGCCAATACGATATCGTGGTGATGGGCGCGGGCCACAATGGCCTGACCGCCGCCGCATATATGGCCAAGGCGGGCAAGAAGGTGCTGGTGCTGGAACGCAAGCCCCACTTTGGCGGCGGAGTTTCCACGCGCGAACTGCTGCATCCCGGTTTCTGGCATGATGAACATTCCAACGTCCACATCATGATCCAGGGCAATCCCATGCTGCGGGACGATGAACTGGGCCTGCTGTCAAAGTTCGGGCTGGAATACATCTATCCCGATCTGGTCCACGTTTCGATCTGGGAGGATGGCACCGTCATCCGCAGCTACAAGGATCTGGACCGGACGTGCGAGGAACTGGCGCGGGTGTGCAGCCCGAAGGACGCCGAAGCATACCGCAAGTTCGTGAAGATGAGCCAGACCGCGCTGCCGATGCTGGTCAGCGGGCTCTATTCGCCGCCGTTCCCGCTGGGCGCGTTCGTGGCGATGATGGACCAGTCTGACGAAGGGCGCTTCCTGCTGGACCTGATGCAGCGCACTGCGCTGGATATCGTCGATGCCTATTTCGACAGCGAACTGCTGAAGCTGCACATCGTCCGCATGGTGACCGAAAACCTGCAGATGCCCGATGAACTGGGCACCGGCATGGGCGCTTTCGTGATGCCGGGCATCGTGCACACTTATGGCTGTTCCATGCCAAAGGGCGGATCGGGCGAATTGTCGAAGGCGCTGGTCCGCGCGATCGAACATTTCGGCGGCGAAGTGCGCTGCAATGCCGAAGTTGCCCGCGTGATCGTTGAGGGCGGCAAGGCCGTGGGGCTGGAACTGACCGACGGTGAAACCTTCATGGCCCGCGATGGCGTGATCGGCGCGATCCACCCGCATGTGCTGCGCAAGTTCGTGGGTGAAACGCCCGAACCGGTGCTGGAACGAGCAGAGCGCGTGACGCAATCGACCTTCTCGATCAACCTCACGCACATGACGCTGAAAGAGCGGTTGCGGCTGAAAGTCGGCAACGATTGCAACGCGATGATGACCGAGCTGATGGACTTTTACAGCGTGCGCGACATGCTGCTGGAATACGACAAGCTGCGGCGCGGCGAAGTGAGCGAGCGGCTGATCGCGGGCGGTGACAACACCATCTTCGATCCATCCCGCGCGCCCGAAGGGGCAGGCGTGTTCTATGGCGTGAACTTTGCGCCCTATAACCTGCACCCCGGCGGCCCGGCATCGTGGGAAGACCGCAAGCTGGAAGTGGCGGACAAGGCGCTGGCGCAGTACCGCAAGTTCTATGCGAACCTTGATGACAGCAACATCACCGGACGCCTGATCCGGTCCCCTGTGGACCATGAACGCGATAGCCCGGCCAGCTTCATCAAGGGCGATATCCACGGCTGCGCGCCGTTCTTCTACCAATCAGCCGGGCATCGCCCCACACCCGATCTCGGATCGTTCCGCGTGCCGGGGGTGGACGGCCTCTATCTGGTCGGGCCGTTCATGCATCCGGGCGGCGGCGTGTTTGGCGCAGGGCGCGCCACGGCGATCCAGATGATGGACGACATGGGCATTGATTACGACAAGGTCTGCGGGAGGGCATTCTGATGCGCAATTCGGGCAAGGTGCCGGTGGCGAAGATCCTTGATGCACAGGACAAGGAACTCATGGCCATCCGCAAGGTGGAGCGCGATGGCAATGCGCTGGTCATTCGCGGCAAGATATTCGGCGCGATGCCGATGGTGGCCAAGCTGACCCCGGAAGAGGCGCGGGCGGCATTGAAGCTGATCGACTTCAAGACCTTCGTGTTCCTGCTGACGATGCTGTTCCGCAAGACCTGAAAATCGCGTCGCCCGATCCATCCAGTCCGTCGATAGCGAAGATGCGGAAACATCGGTTTGCTGCATTGCCCCGGCCTTGGGCATGAGAGGCTTCTGACAGAGTTCCGGGAGATATCATGCCCCTTGCCAACACCCCCGCTGTTCTTGGTGTCGAAAGCGTCGTCTTCGGCGTTGCCGACATTGCCGAACACACCCGCTTCTGGGTCGATTTCGGGCTTTCGCTGGAAAGCGGCACCGACAGCGAAAGCGTGTTTCGGCTGCCTTCGGGCAGCCGGGTCATCGTGGTGAAGCACGGCGATGCGCGGCTGCCTGCGCCCGATCCCTTTCCCGGCGATGGCGTGAAGGAAACCGTCTGGGGCGTGGATACGGCGGAGAATCTGGAAAGGATCGCCGCCAGCCTTGCCAGCGAAGTGCCGGTCACGCGCGATGCCGATGGCACCGTGCACTGCGTCTGCCCCGATGGCCAGCCGATTGGCCTGCGCGTGTGGGACAAGCGGGCCGTGGTTTCGGAAAGCAGCCCGGTCAACACGCCTTCGCAATGGCCACGCTTCAACCAGCACCGCATCTGGCGCAAAAAGGCCATTCCCAAGACGATCAATCATGTGGTGTTCTTCAGCCCGGATTATGTCGGCAGCTTTGAATTCTATGAACGACACATGGGCTTTCGCTATGTCGACCATTCAAAGGGCACGGGCATCTTTGCGCGGGCGGGCGGCACGTTCGAACACCATTCGATCTTCTGGGTGAACTGCGACCTGCCGATTGCGCCGGATCACTTCAAGTTCATGCACATTGCGTTTGGCATGGACGATATCGACGAAGTGATGCTGGGTGCCAACATCATGGACAACAAGGGCTGGAAGAACACCACGATGAACACGAGCGGAGGCATTTCCCGCCACCGCATTTCCAGCGCGATCTACTACTACTGTGAAATCCCCGGCCACGCGGGCGAGGCGGAATATCATGCCGATACCGATTATCTGGACGATAACTGGGTGCCGCGCGCGTGGGATTTCAAGTTCGGATCGTTGCTATGGTCGCACAACGCGCCCGCGATCTTCCGGGGCGATGACATTCCGTGGGACATGACATTCGATCATGACCGCAAGAGCTTCGATCCGTTCCGCCGACAGAAGCCGGGCAAGCAGCCGATCGAAGGCGATCTGGCGAACCTGACCGCCGACGACGAACACGCCATCTGACCCGACGAACAGGCGGCGGGGTCAGCCTGCCGCCTGTTACGTCGCCTGCTCCTGGGCTATCATCCGTTCCAGAATGCGCCGCGCGCGGGTGCCGCCCTGGTCGATGCCCAGCGACAGGGGCTTTTCCTTCCAGAAGTCCCCTCCCGCCGCAAGGTTGCCGCGCACGTTGGCATAGGCCGCTTCGATCATCGGCTTGTCTTCCAGATCGAAAGCCTCTCCGAACAGGGCCAGCAGCATGGCATCCGCCTCGGCGCTGTCCAGATCGTGATAGCGGGTGGACGACCAGAAGTAGTGCGTCGTGTGGTCGTCAGCGGGCGTCAGGATATGGGCCTGCGGCACCTCGAACCCGGCCGCACGCCCGGCACCATGCGGAGCCACGCCCACGTGCAGGCGCATGGATGCCGGCGCGTTCCAGCGCATGTCCAGCCAGTGATCGACTTTCGCTTCGGGCGGGAACACGCCCTGCGCCACCGAAGGCGGCGCGATATCGGGCATCCACCAGTTCGAATGGAGCGTATCGCCTTCCACCTGCACGCTGTGTTCGCCGCCGAAGATCACGCCTTGCCCTGCGAACGTGCCCTTGTGGACAAATTCGATGTGCGACAGGTCAAGCAGGTTGTCCGTGCCATATTCGTAGTTCGCCGCCATCAGCGTATAGCCGCGAACGGTGCGGCTGTGCGGGGCATCGGGCACGAAGCCGAAGTCCGGGATCAGCGCCGCATCGGCCCGCTCCGCCTCTCCACCGCACAGCCAGACAATCCCGTCGCGCTCCTCCACCGCAAAGGCGGGAATGTCCGATCCTGCGGGAATCCGGTCTGCAAAGGGATTGCGCAGGCATTTGCCATCCGCCCCGAAGCCCAGGCCGTGGTATCCGCAGACCACCACATCGCCATCGCGCGTGCCCTTTGACAGTGGCGCAAAGCGGTGCGGGCAGCGGTCGAGCAATGCGGCGACCGTGCCGTCGGTCCGGCGGAAAAGGAACGTCGGCTTTCCGGCAATCGTGCGCGCAAGGCCTGCGTCCCCGATCTCGTCGGCCCACGCGGCCATGTACCAAGCGTTGCGAAGAAATGTCACGGCGCGTCCTCTCGATTATGTGTACCATCGGTACATATATCTAAAGGCGCACCCGATCAAGCGGTTCGTGGACTTTCGATGCCAGGAAGGGCGAGCGCCAGCGTGGCGGCGATGCGCGCCTCTATCGCCGCATCGCCCGCCGCATCGCCCGCCTCATCGCCCGTCCCCTCGCTCAGCCCGATCAACGCTCGTTCGTATGTGCCTGCGCGAATGGCGTGGAGGAGTTGGTCAGCCACGTCGGCGCAATCAAGATCTGCGCGCACGTCCTGTGGCTGGCGCGCTTCGAGCAGCGCTGCGACCCCGTTCACGATCACGCGATGGCCCTGCTCATAGAACGCCTGCGCCGCTCCCGCTGAAGCAGGCGCGGCGCTGATGACGGCGCGATAGAGCGCGAGCGAGCCTGCGGAGAGATAGAAGCGCAACACCCCGGTCAAGGCCCGCGCCAGGGCTTGCGCCAGTGGCTCCGCGCGAGCTTCTGCGCTGTCGAGATGAAGCGCTGCCACCGCGCCCAGCGCCTCTTCGCGGATGGCGGCGGCGATCAGGCCGTTGCGGTCGTCAAAGTATTTGGCCAGCGTGGCCTTCGATCCGCCCGAAAGCCGCAGCACCTCGTTCACGCTGAAGCGATCGACGCCGACCGCCATGATCTGTGCCCGCGCATGTGCAACCATCGCCGCGCACCGCGCCTGCGCGGCCAGTTGCTTGGCAGAAAGGGGTGGCGGGCTATCTGTGGGCTGCATCGCGGCGGATGATTGCCCGCACCCTTTCGCCGGGGCAATGGTCAGGCGTCAGGTTCTTCCACAAATTCGATCAGATTGCCCGCCGGGTCACGGATGAAGCAGCCCTTGCCGAACGCCTCGCGCACCACAAAGGCCACGTCCGCGCCCTTCTGCTCCATCTCGGCCAGAAATGCGTCGAGATCTTCCACGCGAAAAGCGACGTGCTTGTTGCCGTGGGTCTTCAGGTCACGCGGCACGGAACGGCGATCTTCGGGGAGGGGGGCCGCCCCCTCCACCTCGAAAATCTCGAACCGCAACGGCCCTTTGCGCACCATCGCGGTGTGGCTGCGCGCAGCTTCGATGTAGAAGCGCTTTTCCACTTCGAACCCCAGCACGCGGCCATACCATTCGATCGCCTCGTCCAGCGAAGGCACAGAGACGCCACCGTGATGAAAGGTGAATTCGGCCACGGGTTCAGCTCATCTCGGCAAAGGTCTGCGCGCACCAGTCGGCAATGTAATCGCGCATCCCGGTGCCGTTGTCCGCGCCGCAATGCTCCACTTCGAAGTCCGCCTTGGTGAAGATGCGCAAGGTGCGCTTGGGGCTGTTCACCGCCTGATCATAGGACATCTGCGCGTTATAGGCGGGAATCTGGCGATCACCTTCGCCATGCGTGATCAGGAACGGCACGCGGATCTTCTCCACCTGCCCGTCCAGCGTGATCTGATCGGCATAGTTCAGGAAATCGCTCTGGTTATCGATGCCGAAGACCCACATCACATGGTCCCAGTAATGCGGCACGGGGTTTTCACCTTCGTTGGCCACACGTTCGCGCTGGCGCTGGCCCCATACATGGTTCGCGCCCATCACCGCACACAGGGCATAGCGCGGGTCGTTGGCGGCAATGCGCGGGGCGTGATACCCGCCGAACGAAAGCCCGAAGATGCCGATCTGGCTGTGGATCACATCGCTGCGCGTCAGCAGGTAATCGAACGCCGGGCTGCCCCAGCGTTCGGCATCATAGACGGCGGGCAGATTGCGCTTGCGGATCGCTTCACCGGTGCCCGGCTGATCAAGGAACAGCGTGTTCATGCCGCGCGCCAGATTGACCGCGCCGTGGCCCGCGAGATTGACCTGCTCCTTCATGGAATCGAGGCCGTTGACCGAAACCAGCGTGGGGCGCGGCGTGCCGCTGCCGTCGTGAATGAAGATCGCCGGATAGCTCGATCCTTCATAGGGAATCTCGACCTTGTCCACGTGCAGACCGCTCAGCGCGCTGCCCTTGTGATAGAGTTCAAGGCCCTTGTCATAGGCGGCCCAGCGCGGTGCGTAATCACGGCTCTGCAACCGTTCTGCACCAAGGTAATAGCCAGAAGCGCGCAGATACTTGGCCCCGGCAGACAGCGCAAAACCTTCAGCTTCGTCGCGTGCCGCATTGCGCGCTACCTGATCGGCCACGGCAATCCAGCTATCGAACAGTTGCGCCGATCCGGCATCGGCTCCGGCCTTGGCCGCTTCGCGCACCGGGCGGCAAACCTCGTCCAACTCGCCATGATTGCCCCCGGCAATCAGCGCCAGATTCATGCCAAGGTTCCAGACGTAGTTTCCGGGAAAGGGTTCGAACATCTTGGGATCTTCCTATTCTGCGGTCCAGCCGCCATCCACGACAAGGCTGGTCCCGGTCATCAGGGCAGAGGCATCGGTGGCAAGGAACAGCACCGCGCCCATCAGGTCTTCCACTTTGCCGATGCGCCCCAGCTTGATCCTCGAAAGCACGCTGGCCTTGAAGGCGGCATCGGCAAACATCGGCTGGGTCAACGGCGTTTCGATAAATGTGGGTGCGATGGTGTTCGACCGGATGCCGTGGGCTGCAAGGTCCAGCGCAAAGGCCTTGTTCATGCCTTCCAGTGCCCACTTGCTTGCACAGTAAAGGCTGCGGTTCGGCCCGCCCACATGGCCCATCTGCGACCCCATGTGGATCAGCGAACCTTGCGTGCCCGCATCGATCATCGCCTTCGCGCAGGCTTGCGCCACAAAGAACGCAGCCTTCACGTTCAGGCCCAGCACCGCATCGTAATCGGCTTCGGTGACGTCCCACATCGGCTTGGGGCGGTTGGTCCCGGCGTTGTTGACAAGCACGTGAAACGGATCGCGTTCGGCAAAGAACGCAGCCACGGCTTGGGTATCGGAAACGTCGAGCGTTGCGGCTTGCGCCCCGTTGCCGATGGCTTCCGCCGCCTGCGCGATCTCTGCCGATGATCGCGCCACCAGCGTCACCGCCGCGCCTGCTTGTGCCAGCGCGGCGGCGGCGGCAAGGCCGATACCGCGCCCCGCGCCGGTCACCACGGCACGCTTGCCATCCAGCCGGAACGATGGGGTTTGGGGTATCATCACGCACTCCCAACTTCGTCATTCCCGCGCAGGCGGGAATCCAGCGCGGCACGGCGCAGACCCTCGACTGGATCCCCGCCTGCGCGGGAATGACGAAGCGAAGGCGCCATCATCACGCCCGCGTCAGTTCGCTCGGCTCTGCCTGCCCGGCATAGGGCACGTTGCGCCCGCCAAAGCGGCGCACGCGGATGTTGGCCTGTTCGCCATGCCCGGCAAAGCCTTCCAGCGCGCACAGGCGGCTGCAATATTCGCCCACCAGCGTCGATGCCTCGTCGGTCAACACCTTCTGATAGGTGCAGGTCTTCAGGAACTTGCCCACCCACAGCCCGCCGGTATAGCGCGCGGCCTTCTTCGTCGGCAGGGTGTGGTTGGTGCCGATCACCTTGTCGCCGTAGGAAACGTTGGTGCGGTTCCCAAGGAACAGCGCGCCATAGTTGGTCATGTTGTTCAGGAAGTAAACGGGATCGGCGGTCATCACCTGCACATGTTCGCTGGCGATATCGTCGGCAATGCGCACCATTTCGTCATAGCTTTCGGCCACGATCACTTCGCCAAACGTCTCCCACGCCTTGCGCGCATGATCGGCGGTGGGCAGGATCTGCAGCAGGCGTTCGATCTCGGCCATCGTTTCGCGGGCAAACTTTTCGCTGTTGGTCAGCAGCACGCCGGGGCTGTCTGGCCCGTGCTCAACCTGTCCCAGAATGTCGGTCGCGGCCATTTCCGGGTCACAGCCGATCTCGTCGGCAATGATCAGCGTTTCGGTCGGCCCGGCGAACAGGTCTATGCCCACGCGGCCAAACAACTGGCGCTTGGCCTCGGCCACAAAGGCATTGCCCGGGCCGACAAGGATATCCACCGGATCGATGCTCTGCGTGCCGATGGCCATCGCGCCGATCGCCTGAATGCCGCCCAAGGCATAGATCGCATCGGCCCCGGCCATCGCCTGTGCCGCAACGATGGCGCGTGCGGGCTTGCCCTGAAACGGCGGGGCGCAAGTGATCACGCGCGGAACGCCTGCAACCTTCGCGGTGATGACGCTCATATGCGCCGATGCCAGCAGCGGATACTTGCCGCCGGGAACATAGCAGCCCGCGTTCTGGATGGGCAGGTTCTTGTGGCCAAGCACCACGCCGGGCATCGTTTCGACTTCCACATCCACCATCGAAGCGCGCTGGATCTGGGCGAAGTTCTTGACCTGCGCCTGCGCGAATTCGATGTCCTTGCGCTCCTGCGGGGTCAGGCTTTCAACCGCGGCGTCGATTTCGGCCTGCGAAAGCCGGTAATCCTCGCGGTCCCAGCCATCGAACTTGATGCTCATGTCGCGCAGGGCGGCATCGCCGCGCTTTTCGATATCGGCCAGCGCCGCTTCCACGATATCGCGGACCTTGCGGTCGGTTTCTGCCTTTACGTCTGCGGCTGCGCCGCGCTTGAGCCAAATGGCCATGAGTCTCCCCGCACGCTTGATTGCAATGTCCCCGCCATTGCAGCACCCTGCGCGCACCGACCATCGCATAGTATCGATGCGACGCTATCGACTGAATGCCTTTGTCCGGCAGCGCGGGCGTGCCTATCGGCAGGATGGACTTACTGTCGGGAGAGAAAACACAGATGCGGCTGGCAACCTTGCGTGACGGAACAAAGGACGGGCGGTTGGTGGCGGTATCGCCCGATGGCGCGGCCTGTGCGGCGGCACCTGTTGACACCATGCAGCAGGCGCTTGAACGCTGGACCGAAGTGGCGGCGCAGCTTGCCGCCATCGACACGTTCCCCGATGCGCTGGACCCGGCGCAGATCATGGCCCCATTGCCGCGCGCGTGGCAGTGGCTCGATGGGTCCGCTTTCCAGAGCCACGGCGATCTGATGGACGCGGTGTTGGGCATTACCAAGCCCAAGACCGATGTGCCGCTGATGTATCAGGGCACGTCCGACCGGTTCTATGGCCCGCGCGATGACGTGAAGTTCGTGGACGAAGCGCTCGGCATCGATTTTGAGGGCGAATTCGGCGTGATCGTCGATGCGGTGCCGATGGGCACTTCGGCGGAGGATGCGATGGCGCACATCCGTCTTGTCGTGCAGATCAACGACTGGTCGCTGCGCACGCTGGCCGGGCCGGAAATGAAGACCGGCTTTGGCTGGGTTCAGGCAAAGCCGCCCTGCGGCATGGCCCCCTTTGCCGTCACGCCCGATGAACTGGGCGCTGACTGGCGCGATGGCCGGGTGTGCCTGAACCTCAACGTCGATTGGAATGGCCGGCGGTTTGGCGCGGCCAATGGCGAACCGATGGGCTTCGGCTTCCACGAACTTGTCGCCCATGCTGCGCGCACGCGCGATCTGGTGGCGGGCACGGTGATCGGATCGGGCACTGTCTCAAACGCCAACTTCCGCGAAATCGGTTCGTCCTGCATTGCTGAACGGCGCGGGATCGAAGTGATCGACGAAGGCGCGGCACGCACCGATTTCATGCGCTTTGGCGATGTGGTTCGCATGGAAGGTGTGGACGCAAACGGGCGGGCGCCCTTTGGTGCAATTGAACAGAAAGTGGTGAAGGCATGACCAGCGGCGTTTCCGAATCCGGGCTTCCTCTCGTTCAGCGCGTTGTTACCGGCCATGATGAAAATGGCCGTGCGCGGTTCAAGTCGGAAGACCTCAGCCCCACGCGGCTGATCCCCAGCGGCGATGCGGCGATGCTCACCATGTGGACCACGGCCACGGTCCCGGCAGACAACAACGACGAAACCGACGGGCGCGAACGCGATGCGGGGCTGACGCTGAACGGCGGGTCGGTGATCCGCATCTGCGATATGCTGCCGCATCAGGAAAGCCCGATGCACCGCACCAATTCCATCGACTACGGCATCGTGCTGAAGGGTGAGATCGAACTGGAGCTGGAAGACGGCGTGAAGACCACCGTGCGCGAAGGCGGCGTGATCGTGCAGCGCGGCACCAATCACTTGTGGCGCAATGCCACCGACGAAGTGTGCCGCATCGCTTTCATCCTGATCGAGGCACCGGCCTACCTCCACAACGGGCAGCCGCTGGCGGAAGACCGGCCCGAAAATAAATGAGCGGCCTCTTCGACCTGTCCGGCAAGGCGGCCATCGTCACCGGATCGACGCGCGGCATCGGGCGTGCGATTGCCGAAGCGCTGATCGCGCAAGGCGCGCGCGTGGTCATTTCCAGCGAGGATACGGGCGATACCGCAAGGGTCGCCGCCGAATTGGCAATGCCGGGATGCCCTTGCGATGTGACCGATGACGCCGCACTGGCAAGGCTGGTCGATTTTGCCTGTGCCGAACTCGGCGGGCTGGACCTGCTGGTCTGCAATGCCGGGATCACCGGAAAGCCCGGACCCTTTGCCGATATCGACATGGACGATTACGCCCGCGTCATGGCGATCAACTTGCGCAGCCAGGTCGTGCTGTGCAACCTTGCCCTGCCGCACATCGCGGCGCGCGGGGGCGGGGCGGCGGTGCTGGTCGCCAGCCTTTCGGCCTTGCGCGGGAATGGGCGGATCAATGCCTATGCGCTGGCCAAGGCGGGCGTTGCGCAACTGGCGCGCAACCTTGCGGTGGAGTGGGGGCCACAGGGCGTGCGGGTGAATGCGGTGTCGCCGGGATTCATCGCCACCGAACTTTCCAGGCCCTTGTTGGACGATGCCAACTTCATGGCGCGGCGCATGGGCATGACGCCGCTGCGGCGGTCCGGCACCCCTGCCGAAGTGGCGGGCGCGGTGGCGTTTCTCGGCTCTGCCGCAGGCGCGTTTGTGACGGGCCAAAACCTTGTGGTTGATGGCGGCACGGTGATCACAGACGGCAGTTAGGTGCGCCTAGGTGCATCTAGGTGCACTTCGGAAATTGCGCTTTCAGATCTCCCGAAGCCCCGGTTTATAACCGTTGTGCGGGCATTTTCCCACAAATCCCTGTTTCCCGTATCGCATGTTGGCGATTGAGGAGGATGACGGGCGCAAGGCCAGAACGGTCCGCGCGCACGCTCTGATACTGTTGAACGGCTGCTGGAATCGCAAGGCTCCATCCGCCGGGATGCCATCGCAAACTTCAGGCCGGACAGGGATGCCGGCGGGGAACGAGGCATCGCCATGAGGGCGTATATCGCCCGCGTCATGCGCGGCTTTTCAAAGGCTTGTGCGCATCGGCTTAGTGGCGGCTTCCGCATCTAAGGGGAAAGTCGTTGATCGAAGAAGTGCTGGTACTGCGCTGGGTCCACATCATCGCAATGGTCTATTGGCTGGGCGGTGAATGGGGTGTTTTCCAGACAAGCTTTAACGTCATCAATCGCAAGCTCTCGATGGACGAGCGCAGGCGGCACATGGAAACCGCCTATCGCATCGATATTCTGGCGCGCACCGGCATTATCACGCTGCTGCCGCTGGGGCTGCACATGGGCAACATCTACGGGTTGCAGCCCTACGGCGGGGGCTATCTCACTGCGATGTGGATTTTCGTGGCCGGATGGCTGGCGCTGTGCTGGTCGGCCTTCATCTTCCGCGAAACCGATCGCGGTGTGATGCTGACCAAGATCGACGAGAAGATCCGCTGGGTGCTGATCCCGACGATCTTCGTGGTCGGCATCTCCTCGCTGCTGGGCCACGGGCCGCTTGAAGCGGGCGAAGGATCGCGCTGGTATGCGGCCAAGCTGACGCTCTATGGCTTCACCCTGTGCATCGGGCTGGGCCTGCGCTGGATCATGCGCCTGTGGACGGTGCGCTTCCGCCGTCTGGCCGAAGGTCCGAACCCGGCAGAAGAAGCCGCGCTGGAACGTGAATTCCTGTATGGCCGCCTGATGGCCTATGTCTACTGGATCACGATTTCGGGCATCTGCTTCCTGGGAACGGTCAAGCCGTTATGATCCGGGTGGATTGATGCGAGAAACAAGGGGGCGGTCCGGTTGGGCCGCCCTTTTTGCGTTTGTAGCAAAGGTTAGATGGCGAACGCGACCGCTCCAACCAGATCGTCACCCTGAGTTTATCTCAGGGTCCATCTCTCGCCAACAACGGCAGCCCGACAGGCAAAATGGATCCTGAAACAAGTTCAGGATGACGGGCTATTTATTGGGTTGGCCCTGCGGTCAGGGAAGCTGCCGGTCCAGCAGAGCGCCGTATTTGCGGGCCAGCGTGGCGCAGGCTCCGGGGGAGGCGAAGGCGTCGGCTTTGCCTTCGAGTGCGGCAGTCAGGCGGGCATCTGCGCCCGAATGTTCAGGATGACCGGTCAGAAGGATATCACACGGCGCGGTGTTAAGGCCTGCCAGCGTGCGGCGCATTCCGGCGACCAGCGCTGGGTTGGCGCGATAGGTGTAGCTGCCGGTGGCCAGCGGGTTGAGGCTGGCGGCGAACAGCACCGTGCGGCACGGCTGCGCATCGCAACTTTGCCATGAATAGCCCATGCTGCCCGGCGTGTGCCCCGGCATGGCATGGGCGGTGATGGTGGTTCTGCCCATGCGGATGCGCTGGCCACCGCGCAGCGCGCGCACCTTTGTCTGTCGGGGATAGGCGATGAGCGAGGAGGCTTGCGGATCGTCATGGCCGCTGATGCCCTCGCGCATGGCGGCGGCGGTCCAGCGTGATGCGGCAACGCGCGCGCCACTGGCGCGAGCCACGGCGGCCACGCCACCGGCATGATCGTAATGCGCTTCGGTGACGAGGATCAGGCGAACCTTGTGCAGATCGAGGCCAAGGGCGGCGAAATGCGCGGTGGTGGTGGCAAAGCTTTCGGGCAGGCCTGCGTCGATCAGCACTAGCCCTGCGCCAGTATCGATCACGGCCTGCCGGATGCGGCGCGTGCCGATATACCAGGTGTTGCCAGACACTTGCGCCGGGCCTTGGGGTTCAAGCCACCGCGCAGCGTCAGCCCCGGTGATGGGGCGAGTCAACGGGTCGTCCTCACCGCTCGCCCCCACAAGGAGGCCAGCGGCAAGGACGAGGCCCAATGCCCGGATCAATTGCGGTATTCTTCCTGTTTCAGCGTCAACAGCGTTTGCGGATTGCGTGCGCCTTCGGGGTTTACGCGGGCGAGCATGTCCACCCAGTCCTTCGGCATACCGGCATAGCTGGTTTCCTTGCGGCCAACGCTGCGCAGGCATTGCGTGCCCATGCCAGCGGGCATCTTCCACCAGCGGGCATAGTCGGAAAGATCGGTGCCATATCCCGTGGCGCTGGCGCAGTGGACGCGCGGGTCGAGCGCTTCCTTGGCCGGGCTGGTGATCATCGTCATGTCGTTCAGACGGCGCGCAGGCAGGCCGGGTGTTTCTGTGTCCGCAGCGGTGTGCTGCTGGAAGGTGATCTGATCGCCCATGTGGTAAAACAGTTCGGGCACGTGTTCGGCCTTGAAGGTGGTATTGCCGATCTTGCCGTCGAAGATAAGATCATTGGCAGCACTGTAGCGCACCGTTGTCGGCCCGACCGGTACGAACGGAACGTCCACCATCTCGCCGGTCAGCGGGTTGCGGAGCTGGTCCGAGCGTTCGCTACTGCCGGGGGCCGTGCGGAAACCGAGTTCGTAGGAGGTCAGTTCCATGCTGCCGTCTGCCAGCGGATTGACCTTCATCACAGCGCCGAACACCAGTTCGCACAGCGGGGTAAGCTTTGCGCCCTGCTGGGCATAGTTGCGGCCGCGGAACCACCAGTAAACGATGCCCGGATCGGTGCGCAGGCGCATACGCCGGATCATGGCGATGCGGGCTGCGGCGTCTGTCGGGATGCCTTCCTCGCGCGCCAGTTCCGCAGCAAAGGCGGGGGATGCGCCCAGCAGGCCGGAGCCTCCGGCGATGGCCGCGCCAGTGAGCCCAACGCCCGTCAGCATGGTGCGGCGGCTGAGCAGGAAGTTCTCGTCGCTGGTGTCGAAATCGGTCATCGGCATATTCCCCACGTTTCTGGATTGGATCAGGCAGTCTCTACCGCGCCCTGGCCGATCAGGTCGGCAATGCGGTCTGCCGGGTAGCCCAGCTTTTGCAGGATCGCGCGGCCATCGGCCCCCGGTTGTGGCAGAGTGACCGGAGCGCCGGGGCGCTTGCCACCCATTTCCAGCGGAATGGTCGGCAGGCGGGTTTCTTTGCCATTGTCGAGGGTTACGTCTTCAAGCCCACCATTGGCGAGCTGGGGATCGTCGAACATGTCTTCGGGGCGACCGATGGGGGCAAAGGGCAGGCCGGTGCCTTCCAGCTTTGTCACGATCTGATCGCGAGTCATCGTGGCCATCAGCGCGCGGACTTGCGGCATGATGCGGTCACGCGCCAGAACGCGGGCATTGTTGGTGCGCAGGTCTTGTTCGGCCCACAGATCATCGAGGGCGAACAGGGCGCAGAACTTTTCCCACAAGCTGTCGCTGACCACGCCGATGAACACCGGTTCATCCGCCGTTTCGAACACGTCATAGATGGCCCATGCCGAAATGCGCGCGGGCATGGGGGCAGCGGCTTTGCCGGTGACGGCGAACTGCGCCATGTGCTGCCCGACAAGGTAGATCGTGGTTTCGAACAGGCTGGCGACGACCTTTTGCCCGCGCCCGGTGCGCTGGCGTTCCTGCAAGGCGGCAAGGATGCCGATCACGCCGAACATGCCGCCGGTCACGTCAACCACGCTGGATCCTGCGCGCAACGGGCGTCCCGGCGGGCCGGTCATATAGGCAAGGCCGCCCATCATCTGCGCCACTTCATCCAGCGCGGTGCGCTGTTCGTAAGGGCCGGGGAGGAAGCCCTTTTCCGAACAGTAGACGAGGCCGGGATTGGTTTCCGACAGCGTTTCATACGAAAGGCCGAGCCGGTCCAATGCGCCAGGGCGGAAGTTTTCGACCAGCACATCGGCGCTGGCGGCCAGATCGCGCGCTACGGCAAGACCTTCGGTGGACTTGAGGTTGAGGCAGATCGACTGCTTGCCGCGATTGTACATCGGGAAATAGCCGGAGCCGGAGCCGAGAAGGCGGCGGGTGGAATCGCCGCCGATGGGTTCGACGCGGATGACTTCTGCGCCAAGCCCGGCAAGGATGTGGCCCACGGTTGGCCCCATGACCATGTGGGTAAATTCGATCACGCGGATGCCCGCGAGCGGGGTGGGGCCGTTGTTGTGGGCCTCGGTCATCGGGCGATCCTTTCGTTGTAATCCATCATCGGGCCTGCATCGGGAGTGAAGCCGTAGAGCGGCTCTCCCGGCAGGGCTTCGACAAGGATTGACCGCACGGTGAGCAGCTTTTCGAGATCGATGCCGGTTTTCAGGCCCATCGAATTGAGCATGAGCACGAGGTCTTCGGTGACGAGATTGCCCGAAGCGCCCGGCGCGTAAGGACAACCGCCAAGGCCTCCGAGTGAGGAATCGATCGTGGTGATGCCTTCTTCAAGCCCGGCCAGCGCATTGGCGAGGCCAAGACCGCGCGTGTTGTGCAGGTGGAGCGTGGTCAGCTTGTCTGCGCCGACAGCGGCCTTCACCTTGCGCACGAGGCGGCGGACCTGCGCGGGGTCGGCATAGCCGGTGGTATCGGACAGGCTGAATTCCAGTGCGCCCGCTTCTGCCGAGGCGACGGCGAGGCGGACAACGGCGTCTTCGGAAACCGCGCCTTCGATGGTGCAGCCGAATGCGGTGGACAGGCCCACGGCAAAGTGCGCGCCGCCTTCACGTGCGATGCGGGCGACTTCGGCAATTTCGGCCAGCATTGCGGGGTGATCCTTGCGCACGTTGCGCAGGGAATGCGTTTCGGACATCGAGAAGGGGATGGACAGGCCGTGGACGCCAGCCTCAACCGCGCGGGCCGCGCCTTTGGCGTTGGGGACCAGTGCGACGACGTTCAGGCCGGGGATCGTGCGCGCAAACTTCACCAGTTCCGCCGTATCGGCCATCTGCGGCAAAAGCGCGGGCGGCACGAAGCTGCCCACTTCGATTTCGCGCACACCGGCGGCGGCTTCGGCGGCAATCCATGCCTTTTTGGCGGCAAGCGGCATTACCGCCTTGATCGATTGCAGCCCGTCGCGCGGGCCAACTTCGGATACGAGAATTTCGGTCATGCCAACTCGGTCATTTTGGGGCTCCGGCATAGATCCACGGACGGCGGGCGCGGTCGGCGGCGGTCCATGCGTCGATTTCGGGGAGGGATTTCAGGGTGAGGGCGATGGCGTCCAGCCCTTCAAGCAGCATCAGGCGCGGTTCGTCCTCAATGGTGAAGGCGTGGGCCTGATCGCCGCACCGCACGGTTTGCGTGGTGAGGTCAACGTCGAGCGTCTGCCAGCCAAGCCTATCCACGGCGGCGCGGTCCAGCGTGATCGGAAGAATGCCGTTGCGGATGCAGTTGGCGCGGAAGATGGGGGCGAAACTTTCCGCGATCACGCAGCGGATGCCATATTCGGCCAGCGCCCAAACGGCATGTTCGCGGCTGGAACCGCAGCCGAAGTTTGCGCCGCCCAGCAGGATGGCCGCGCCCTGCGCCTGTGGCTGGTTTAGTGGGAAGGCAGGGTCGGGCACGCGCGCGGCGACATCGGTATAGCGCCACGGGGCGAACAGACCGTCCGCCAGACCAGTGCGTCCGGTGGTCTTCATCTCACGGCTGGGGATGATCGCGTCGGTATCGACGTTATCGCGCAGCAGCGGGATGGCGGTGGAATGGAGCGTGGTGAACGGGGTCATCGTGCGAGTTCCCGCGGATCGGCAATCACCCCTGCAATCGCGCTGGCGGCAACGGTTTCGGGGCTGGCGATGTGGGTGCGGATGCCCGGCCCCTGGCGGCCTTCGAAATTGCGGTTGGTGCTGCTGATCGTGCGCGCGCCTTCGGGGAAGCTTTCGCCGCCGGCAAAGAAGCACAGCGAACAGCCGCTGGCGCGCCATTCGAAACCGGCGTCGGTGAACACCTTGTCCAGCCCTTCGGCCTCCGCCGCGCGTTTCACGGCAGAACTGCCGGGGACGACCAGCGCCTTGCGGATCGACGGCGCGATATGGCGGCCACGCAGCAGATCGGCGGCGCGGCGCAGGTCTGACAGGCGGGCGTTGGTGCAGGAACCGATGAAGGCGGCATCGATGGGCGTGCCTGCCAGCGTCTGGCCCGCGTCCAGCCCGATATAGGCGTGGGCGCGCTCCGGCCCCTGCGGCACCGTGGCGGTCACGGCCATGCTGTGTTCGGGGCTGGTGCCCCAGCTTACCATCGGGGCGATGGTGGCAGCGTCGATCACGATTTCGTGGTCGAAGGATGCGCTGTCGTCTGTTGTCAGTGTGGCCCAATAGGGATCGCTGAAATCCGCAGGCGCGTGGCGGCGACCGGCGAGATAGGCAAACGTCTTGTCATCAGGCGCGATGATCGCGGTCATGGCCGAAAACTCGGTTGCCATGTTGCACAGGGTCATGCGGCCTTCGATGTCGAGTGCGGTGACGGCTTCTCCGGCAAACTCAACCACATGGCCTGCACCGCCGCCCGCGCCGTGGGTGGCCAGCAGATGCAGCGCCATGTCCTTGGGTGTGACGCCTGCGGTGAGCGCGCCGGTGAAGGTTACGCGCATGGTCTTTGGCCGGTCGAGCCGCAGGACGCCGGTGGCCATCGCATGTTCGGCCTCGGACGATCCGATGCCCCATGCGAAAGCGCCCAGCGCGCCCTGGGTACAGGTGTGGCTGTCGGGCGCGACAAGGGTTGCGCCGGGGAGGACGATGCCTAGTTCGGGCGAGATGACGTGAGTGATGCCCTGATCGGGATCGTTCACGTCGAACAGGGTGATCCCGGCGGCGTGGGCAGCGGCGCGGGTTTCGGTGATGAAGGCGCTGCCGCCCTGCATCAATGTGCCATCGCCGCGCCCGGGCCGCGTGTCGACAATATGATCCATCACGGCAAAGACCCGCGCCGGATCGCGCACAGGGCGGCCATTGGCGGCCAGCGATTTGAGCGCCGCCGCGCCGGTGCGTTCGTGCAGGAACACGCGGTCAATCGCGATCAGGTGCGCGCCGCCTGCCGTCTGGGCCACATGGTGCGCATCCCAGATCTTTTCGAAAAGCGTCTTGGGTGAAACTGTCATCGGTTATGACTGCAGATCGACGATGACCTTGCCCATCGACTTGCCTGAAAGCAGCCGTTCGATCCCGTCGTAAATGCCTTCAATGCCCACATTGCGCTGGCTGTCGAACGTCACGCGCAGCTTGCCGTCCTGATAGAGGCGGAACAGACGCTTGCGCGCATCGTCCCAGTGCGGTGTCAGCAGCCCGTTCATGAAGCCACGCACCGATGCGCCCTTGTAATAGATGGAGTGGGCGATGCGTGGGGCGGTGACGACTTCGGGCCTGCCTTCAAGGTCTGCCGCCGCGCCGCCGACAACGAGCCGTCCGTGGTTGGCAATGTTGGCAAGGAATGCGTCGAAGATCGTGCCGCTGACGGTATCGATGGCAACGTCGATCCCGCCGGGATATTCCGCTGCCAGCACCGCGCCGACGTCTTCGGAACGGTAGTCGATCACCCGCTCTGCCCCCAGCGAGGCGACGAACGCGCACTTTTCAGCGCCGCCTGCCACGCCGATCACGCGGCAGCCCTTGAGGACGGCAAGCTGCACGAGGAGGTGACCCAAGCCACCTGCTGCGGCGGATACGGCAACCGTTTCGCCCGTGCGCGCTTCGCCGATCTGTTCCAGCGCGACCAGCGCAGACACGCCAGTTGAGGCGAGCGCGAGATATTCGCGCGTGGCGGCAGGGGCGGGCGCGAAGTTGGCCACGGCGGCGGTGTTTGCCTCACGATAGCCGCCGGTGAAGCGCACGGTGACGGCGGCATCGCCAACGGCATAGCCGGTCACACCTTCGCCAACCGCTTCAACCACGCCGATGGCTTCGACGCCGGTGAATGTAGGCAAGGCGATCTTGACGTAATCGACCGCGTTGCGGGCGATCTGCGTATCGAAAATGGCGTTCACGCCGCAATGCAGGTTGCGCACGCGAATTTCACCGCGTGCGGGTTCGGTCACCGGCAGTTCGACCACATCCGCACCTTCGCGGAAGGATGGTGCGATCCGTTCAAGGCGGATCGCGCGATAGGTTTCTTGCCCCCCCATGCGATCAGTTCCGCCCTTCACGGATCGGGAAGCCGAGACAGCCGGGATTGAAGATGCCGCGAGGATCGACGACGGCCTTGACCGCATCGAGCACGTCCTTGAACGCTTCGTCGCGGCTTTCGCGATAGGCGGTATAGGCGCGGCCGATCTGGAAGTGGGCAGCGCCATACTTCTTGCAGATGGCTTTCACATGTTCGCGTGCTTCGGTGACCACCGCGGTGGCATCGGCATTGGGACCAAGCTGCTTCAGGTTCTTGAGGTGGGCCGGTTCGACCATCGATTCATGGATCGGGCGATAGCCTTCGGGCCAGAAGAACACAGGTTCGATCACCAGCGCTGTGGTGGACAGCGATGAGAACAGGAAGCCGTTGAAAATGCCGTGCTTGTCGAAGGTTTCCTGCATCGAATCGAAGTAGGCGCGGATTTCGGCGAACATGGCTGGCGCCGTGGACAGCGAGGCCTGACCGTGGACCGGCACCCAGCTTTCGCCTTCGGGGCCGAGGATGGAATTCGGCGCGGGGAAGGGCATCGCGCGGATGACCTTGGCGATGGAGTTTTCGATCTCTTCGCCTTCGAACCGGGCGGCAATTTCACGCGCGGTGGCGATATCGGCGGCTACGGCTTCCTTGCAGCGCCCCTCTGCCGTGATGTGCAGCGGGTATTCCTCTTCGGGGATGAAGTTGCGCCCGCCGATGGCGATCTTGGCAGCGGCCAGCAGGCCCTTGCCGAAAGACTTCTCCTTGGCGATCACCTTGCCCAGCGTCTTCACATCGCTGGCCATCGACATGCGCTTCATGCGGACTTTGGTCAGGCCGGGGTCGAAGCCGCAGGTTTCCGAAGCGATGCCCGCGCGGGTCATTTCGGCCAGCGCCTGCAGCATGATCTCGCCCGTCTTGAACGAGAACGACACGGAATCTTCAAAGCCGGGCGCGCGGATCAGGCGCAGGGTCACTTCCGCCTTGATGCCCAGCGTGCCGGAATCGCCCATGAACAGGCCTGCCAGATCAGGGCCATAGTGGCGATAATGCGGGGTATCGCCATCAGGACCGCGCGCGCCGGTGCGCAAGGTGCGGCCATCGGCAAGGACCATCGTGATCGCAACCACGCTTTCGCTGGACGTGCCGTAGTGGCCCGCACCGAACATGGCGTTAAGCTGTGACAGCCCGCCGCCGATGGTGGAATAGATGCCCGACATCGGCCCCCAGAACGGGGTGCGCAACCCATGCGGCTTCAGTGCTTCGTTCAGCGCCAGCCAGGTGCAGCCTGCTTCGACCGTGACGGTCATGTCTTCGGGGCTGACGCGCAGCACGCGGTCCATGCGGCGCATGTCGAGCGTGATCGTGGTGTCGGTGGCGGGGGTGTAGCTGGTGGTATAGCTCATGCCCGCACCACGCGGGGCAAGATCAACGCCCGCATCATTGGTGGCGGCAACAACCGCGGCCAGCTCTGCCGTATTGGCAGGCGCGACCGAGAGCATCACCACATGATCGCCGCGCGCCCAGATGTCTTCGCTGAACAGGCGCAGCGTGGCTTCATCGGACGTGACGTGATCCGCCCCGACAATCGATTCCAGACGGGCGCGCAGATCGGCAGGGGCCGTGGCGATTTTGGCAAGGGTCATGCTGTCGGACATCGTGATCTTCCGCTTTGCCGCACGGGGCTGAACTCTATGACCGATTCAGGTCCGTGCAGACTAATTGTTATAATGATATGTCAAATAATCTACCGAACTGCAAATGGGCAATTCGCCTATCCGCAGATCGGAATTTGCCATCCGGCATCGACGGCCTGCTGGGCCAGTGCAGCGGCTCCCAGACCGGCAAGGCGACCGAAAGTGACCGCCGTGGCAAGGCCCATCGCGGGCAGATAGCCCCAATGCGCCGGGCCTGAGACGGATCGCGCCGCGCCGCCACCTGCGAACAGATTGGGCAGGCGTGTGCCATCCGCGCGCAGCACGCGGGCCGCGCCATCGATCTGAAGCCCGCCCTGCGTGTGGAAGATCGCGCCGACGACCTTTACCGCGCGGAAGGGGGCGACGGGCGGCTTGTCATCGCCCCAGATGCGGCCTTGTGCATCGGGCTGGTTGCTGGCTTGCGCGGTGTGAGCTTCGGCCAGTGTTGTGGCCAGCGCATCGGCAGGCACGCCAATCAGGGCGGCCAGTTCCTCTGGCGTATCGGCTTTTTTCGCCGCGTTCAGCGCAATCAGCTGCTGCATTTCGGGGATGTAATCGGTCAGCCCTTCGATGCGCTTATCGAACACCACCCAGACATGATCGCCGGGCTGGGCCAGAACCGGATGAACCATGCCGGCAATATCTTCGACTTCGTTGGTGAAGCGGTTGCCTTCGATGTTTACCAGTACGCCACCTTCGACCGGAACGCCGGGCGGCACCGGGATGCCCTGTGGCTCGGTGAGCATGGCATAGCCCTGATAGGCACCCATATCGCCAAACGCTGCGCCAAGCTGCTGGCCGATGGTGATGCCGATGCCCTGGCTGCCTTCGTGGCCGTTGTTCCGCGCGTGGGCCACATCGGGCATGTGCTGTGCGACCATTGCGTGATTGGCTGCAAATCCGCCGCAGGCCAGAATCAGCGTTTCACAGCCGACCAGTTCGCGCGCCCCATCAGGACGTTCCAGCGTGACGCCGTGGATGCGGCCTGTATCATCGGCGTGGACTTCGACCAGCCTGGCGCCCAGCATCACATCGATTCCGGCGTCTGCCATGCGGGCGTGGAGCAGGTCCACCATGTCCTGCCCGCCGTGGCCGCGCCAGCCATGCACGCGGAACGTGGAGTTGCCATAGACCGGGCGGAAACCCGTATCCAATTGCCACGGCAGATCGTGCACTTCGACCATCCAGTCCACTGTGGGTCCGGCATGATCGGCAATCGCGCGGGCCAGAACCGGGTCGGTCAGGCCTTTGGTCTTGGCCATGATGTCTTCGAAATAGCGATCCGCGCTGTCTTCGATGCCCAAGGCGGCCTGCGCCTTGGTTCCGGCGGCGCAGATCAGGCCCTGGCTCATGCCGGTGCTGCCCATCGGGCGTTCATCCTGCTCGACCAGCAGCACTTGCGCGCCTGCATCGTGGGCAGAAAGCGCGGCGATGCAGCCGCAGGCTCCGCCGCCGATGACGAGCACCGGGATCACATATTCGAAGTTTGGCATTTCGCGGGCTGGCATCATGCGTCGTTGGCCAGTTCTTCGCCAATCTCACCCGAAGCCACATCAGGAGCGCCTGCCGCCGCTTCATTTTCCTGCTGCACGATGCGCAGGATGCGGGCGATGAATTCCTGATTCCACATCTGGCGTTCAGCCGATGCGGCGCGATCGGGCACGAAAGCGTCAATCTCGCCCGGCGTCAGCACGCCCTTTTCCAGCAGCAGGCGTTCCAGCGTGTCGCCGCGCTGGCGGGCGACGGCAAGTTCCTGCGCCATTGCCATCGTGATGGCGAGGACGCGCTCCACCTGCGGTTCGAGGAAATAGGGACGTTTGCCAGCAGGTTTTGCGCCTGCTCCGGCGAGGGCGTCGGCAAAGCTCATGCCACAGCTCCGATCACATGCCATGCGGCCTTGCGGCCATAATCTTCGGTGTCATCCTCTTCCGCATCGGGGAAGAGTTCGCGATCGACCACGCCGGTCACGCCGCCGTGGATCAGCTTGTCACGGTCGAACCCTGCGGCCACCATTTCGGCGTCGAGATCCATCTCGTGCATCCGGCTCCAGAACGGCTCGTTGTTGTAGAACGCATCCCAATCGCGCATCGCCTGTTCGAACAGGGGCATTTCCGGCGCGTATTGCGGCTGCTCCACATGCAGCACGATGCCGCCCGGCTTCAGCAAGCGGCGCGTTTCGGCAAAGATCGCGCGCAGGGCCTTGGTCGACAGTTCGTGCAGGAACATCGTCGTCTGGATCCAGTCGAAGCTGGCATCCGGGTAGATCGAAAGATCCTCACCACTGGCCTGCACGAAGCGGATATTGTCTACGCCCAGCGACTTTGCGCGGGCAAGGCCATAGCGCAGAACCGGTGCGCCAAGGTCTACCACGGTCATGTCCGCTTGTGGAAAAGCCTGCGCCAGCGGCAGCGAGGAATGACCGACCGTGCCGCCGATTTCGAGGATCTTCTGCGGCTTGAAATCGGGCAGGTTGCGCTTGACCCATTTGACGACCGCGTGGCCGCCACCATCGGAATATTTGCCCAGCAATCCGCCTGTCGTGACGAAGCCGGCGTGATCGTAGTTCGCGCCGTTTACCGCATCGCCGGGGAAGTATTCGGTGTGATAGCTGCCCGGCATACAGTGGTGGTCCACCGCCGAGACATAGCGCGGGATCGGCAATGACGGATCAAGGCTGAGGCGTGGATCGCCATCGGTCAGATCGGCGGCAATGGCGTTCAGCTTTTCGCGCTGGCGCAGGGCGGCCCATCGGCCTGCCTGCTGGCGCTGTTCCATCGTCATGCGGCGCAGGGCCGACCATGTTTGAAACGCAGGGTCTTCCAGCATGGCGCGGCGGGCTTCGTGGCGGTCTGCCATCGGGCGGCCATGCGCGGCTTCGAAGGCAGGGACCACGCGGGCGTCGTAAGCCGCCTTCACACCCGGCACCACGCGCGCGGCGAGATGCCGGTTCATCTGGGCCAGAAAGTTGATCCGCTCGATCTCGTCATGGCTGGTTTCGGGGAAAACCGCGTGGCGGCCAATCACGCGATAGTCCGGGGGACCATCGTAACCGGCGCTAGGGTCGTTCGAAACCGGGGACGGGGTGTGTGATGAAGAGTTCACGGCCTTCCTCATTTGTTATATTCATAGGGTATATTGACCTTTCGGCAGAAGCAAGGATGATACTTGCGATTGACCGGCAGGCGGCAAAGCGAGGACCGAGCCATGCATATTTTCGCAGTTTTCAACCTGAAGCCCGGCGTTTCCGAGGCGGATTATCTGGACTGGGCGCGCAGCGTCGATCTGCCCACCGTGAACGCGCTGCCATCCATTGCCAGCTTCCGCGTGTTCCGCACGACCGGAGTCATGGGTAGCGATGCCAAGCCGCCGTTCGGCTATATCGAAGTGCTTGATATTGCGGACATGGCCCAGTTCGAAAAGGACGTGTCGACCGCGGCAATGGGCGAAGTGGCCGCAGCATTCGGCGGCATGGTCGAGGTGACTTTCATGACCACCGAAGAGGTGACGGCGTGAAGTTTGCAGGCAAGGTTGCCGTCATCACCGGATCAGGCCGCAAGCAGGGCTTGGGCGAGGCGATTGCCCGCCGCCTGAGTGAAGAAGGCGCCGCCGTGGTCATTGCCGACATCGGCGGATCGCGCGATTCGGCCACGCCCGATGCGATGATCGGGGCCGAGGCGGAAATGCGCGAAGTGGCCGAATCGATGCCTGGCGCGGCATCGACCTTCTCGTGCGACGTGCGTGACCCGGATCAGGTGCGTGCCTTGGCGGCCCATGCGGTTGCCACCCACGGTTCGCTGGATATCTGGGTGAACAACGCCGGGATCGGCTATATCATGAAGCCGCTGGGCGAAGTGTCGGCGGACGATTGGCGCGCGGTGATCGACGTGAACCTGACTGGCGCGTGGTTCGGGCTTCAGGCTGCTGCCGAAGTGATGATCGAACAGGGTAAGGGCGGGCGCATCGTCAACATCGCCAGCCAAGCGGCAAAGTCGGGCTTCATGCACGCGCAGGCCTATACCGCGTCGAAGCACGGGCTGGTCGGGCTGGTGCGGTCTGCCTCCATCGAGCTGGGCGCGCATGGCATCACCGTGAACAACGTGTGCCCCAACCATGTGACCACCGGCCTTGGCAAGTGGCAGAACGAACACTTCGCCGCCGTGCAGGGCATCAGCGTCGAGCAGTATCTGAAGAACATGGCAGGACGAATCCCGTTGGGCCGCCCCGGTTTGCCGGAGGATACGGCCAATGCGGTCGCGTTCCTGTGTTCGGCAGAGGCGTCCTATATCACGGGCGAAAGCATGAACGTGTCTGGCGGCGAGGAGCCGCACTGATATGCCAGAGGCCGCAAACCCGGCGCATGTGCTGATCGACCACGCGCTGTCGCTGCGCTGGGCAGACCTGCCGGAAGATGTGAAGGCGCGGGCCAAGACGTTCCTGCATGATTCGCTGGCTGTGGGCGTGGCGGGGCGCAATGCCGCCCATGCCGATGCAGTGCTGGCGATGGTGCAGGGCTGGGGCGCGGGCGATGTGGCGGGCGTGCTGGGCAGGCCCGATGTGCGCCTCCCCGCGCCGTCTGCCGCCTTCGTCAATGCCTTCCAGATCCACGGTCAGGAGTACGATTGCGTCCATGAACCTGCCGTGCTGCACCCGATGGCGACGGTGCTGGCGGCCCTGCTGGCAGAGGCACAGCGGGGCGAACGGGTCAGCGGAGAGCAGTTTCTGACCGCTATCGTGGCAGGCGTGGATGTTGCCGTGACGCTGGGCATAGCCGCGCCCGATGCGCTGAAGTTCTTCCGCCCGGCAACGGCAGGCATCTTTGGTTGCGTGGCGGCTATTGCCAGCCTTGGCGCCATGCCGCGCGATATGGCGCTGGATGCTTTCGGCCATGCGCTGGCGCTGGTTTCGGGCACGATGCAGGCGCACGTCGAGGGCAAGCCTGCCCTGCCAGTGCAGGTGGCCAATGCCGCCCGCAACAGCCTTGTCGCCATCGATCTGGCGCGGGGTGGAATGCCGGGGGTTACGCGGCCGCTGGACGGGCCGTTCGGATACTTTGCGCTGATGGAAGTGCGCGAAGCGCTTGGTCCGGCGCTGGCAAGGCTGGGGCAGGGGCATCGCATTACCGAGGTGAGCTGGAAGCCGTTTCCCACGGGTCGCGCCGGGCATGGCGGCATCGTGGCGGTGCAGCAGTTGCTGGCCGAGCAGGGATTGCAGGCGGCGAACCTTGAAAGCCTTGAATATCATGCGCCGCCGCTGATCCATCGGCTTGTCGGGCGTCCTGCGAAAGCGGGGATGGCACCGGGCTATGCGCGGCTGTGTATGCAGTATCTGGCGGCGGTGACGCTGCTGCGCGGCAAGGTGACGCTGGCTGATTTCGGGGGCGAGGCGCTGGACGATCCGCAGGTTCTGGTACTGGCGAACAAGATCACCGTGATCGCCGATGACAACCCTGATCTGGCCGCCTTCGTGCCTGCGCGCGCCGTGGTCCGGACGCTGGACGGGCGCGAACTGGTGCAGCCGGTTCTCGCGCAGCTCGGCTCCCCCGAATGGCCGCTGAGCGATGCGCAACACGCTGAAAAGGCGAAAGGTTGCCTGTCGTTTGGCGGTTTGGCCGGAGTGCATGAAGCGCTGGAACGCGCGGTCCTGGGCCTTGATCAGCAGGCTGACGCGATGGGCGCAATCATTGGCAGCGGCGTGCTGTCATAAGCGCTTGCATTTGTATTATATCTATATCAAATAATTTCCACACAGCGGGGAATCACCATGACCTTACTGAAGTGCGCCACGCACGTCGTCGGCGACATCAACGACGCCATTGCCCGCTATGAAAGCTGGATGGAGTATCGCACGGTCGAGCAGGGCGACGTGCCCGCCGATCTTGCTGCCGCGTGGAATGCACCGGCCAGCGCCGGACGCCGCTATGCCGTGCTGCAACCCGCTTCGGGCGACGAGGTTTTCCTGCGCTTTGTCGAAGGCGATCCGGTGCCCGATTATGCGCCGATCCGCACTTATGGCTGGGCCGCCATCGAACTGTGCGTGACCGACGTTGAAGCCGTGAACGAAAAGATGCTGCAAAGCCCCTTCGAAGTGATCGGCCCGCCCAAGCCATTGGATGGCTTTGCCACGGTCAAGCCGATGCAGGTGCGCGGGGCGGATCTGGAAACGGTCTATCTGACGGAAATCCTGCAACCGGGACCTGGCACGGGTCTGCCTGAACCCAAATCGCTGGTGGACCGTCCGTTCATCATGGTGCTGGCCTGCCCCGATCTGCGCAAGACCGCGCAGTGGGTGAAGGACGTGCTGCGCCTGCCGATGATCGATCCGGTGGCCATCCGCTATTCCATGATCGAAAAGGCGTTCGGCCTGCCTGAAACGGCCAAGACCGAACTGACCACGGCGCGCGGCGGCGGGCAGGTGTTCCTTGAACTGGACCAGTATCCTGACGCGGCAACCGAACGCCCACGCCATGAAGGCGCTTTGCCACCCGGCGTTGCGATCACCACCATGCTCTATCCCGATTTTGACCGGCTTGAAGGCCATTGGGCCAGTGCGCCGGTGGTGCGCGAAGGCGCGGTTTATGGCGGCAGGCGCAGCGGCATGCTGGTGACGCCCGAAGGCGCGCTGCTGGAAGTGGTCGAAGGGGGAGAAATCTGAGATGGGCAGCCCTGCAATCAAGCGCGGCTTCGTGGACGTGCCGCATGGCCAGATGCACTATCGCTATGCGGGTGACAGTGGCGAGCCGCTGCTGGTCCTCCACGCATCGCCCGGCAGTTCACGCCAGCAAATAAAGCTGATCGAAGATTTCGCCGCCGAAGCGCGCGTCTATGCGCCCGACACGCCCGGTAACGGCGATAGCGACCCGCTGTCCGATCAGGAACCTACGATCCCGGACCTCGCTGCCGCAGCGCTGGCGTTCATGGATGCGGTGGGTCTGCAAAAAGTGCGCGTCTATGGTTCGCACACTGGCGCGGCGATTGCCGCCGAACTGGCAATTCGGGCGCCAGAGCGTGTCTCTGCGCTGGTGCTGGATGGCGTCAGCCTGATGGAAGGCGAGGAACTGGAAGAGATTCTGGCCACCTATGCCTTCCCGTTCGAACCCGATCTGGATGGCGCCTATCTTGCCCGACTGTTCCAGTTCTGCCGCGACCAATACGTGTTCTTCCCGTGGTATAGACGCACCCGTGCGGGCCGCCGTGATGGCGGGCTTGGCAGCGCAGCCGATCTGCACGCATGGATCGTCGAAGTGATGAAGGCCAGCACGACCTATCACCTCAACTATCGCGCCGCGTTCAAATGGCCTGCCGACAAGCGCATGGCCTTGATCGCCTGCCCGACGCTGGTGACCGCCGCGATCAACGATCCGTTGTACGATTCCAGCGTGGCGCTGGAAAAGCTGCTGGGCGATGGCGCGTTCGTTGAACTGCCGCGTCTTGATGCCGTCGAATTCCGCGCCGCGCGGCATGACGCGATGGTGGCATTTTTCGGTGGAAAGGCTTGAATATGGACATCGGCCTTTCGCTGCTCACACTGCTGCACATCCTGATCCCGGTCTATTGGCTGGGCGGTGATCTGGGCGCGTTCTACAGCTCGCGCTTCATGATCGATCCGGCCCGTTCGGTGCCGGAGCGGATGATGGCGCTGAAAATCCTCAACAACATCGACATGGCTCCGCGCACCACGCTGATTCTGGCGTTTCCCACCGGGTTCGGCCTTGCCGTGGCCAAAGGCTGGATCGACGTGCCGGGTTCCGCAGCGCTGCTCGTCTGGGTGCTTGGCCTTGCATGGCTGGCGCTGGCATGGACGGTCCACCTGAAGCACGGGCCTGCGGGCGCTGGCTACAAGCGCGTGGACATCGCGGTGCGTTACGTTGTGCTGGCCGCGCTGATCGGCAGCGGCGTTGCGGGCCTTGCCGGCGCTATCGCCCTGCCGCTGTTCATCTCGCTGAAGCTCCTGGCGCTGGCCACCTGCATTTCCATTGGCCTGCTGGTGCGCCGCCAACTGGTGCCGCTGTTCCCCGCAATCATCGACCTGCGCGAAAATGGCCCGACGCCTGAAGGCGACAAGGCCATTGCCGGGGTCATCGCTATTACCCAGCCCACCGTGATGGTGCTGTGGGTCGTCGTGCTGATTGCCAGCTTCCTCGGCATCGCCACCCCCGTCTGAATTACACGAAAGGGAGATTTCCATTGCAGAAGCATCGGACCATCAGCGGCAAGGTTCTTTACACCTCGCGCAAGCCCGGCCGCGAAGGTGAAGAGCGTGGCCGCGAGGAGTTTACCTGGACGCACCACACCGATGGCAAGCGCACGCTGCGGGCGCGTTGCGAAATCGACGAACCGGCGCCGACCGTCCACCGCGACATCGTGTACAGCCTTGATGAAAACGACCGCCCGATGGACTGCTTCGTCCGTCTGGTGATCGGTGATGAATTCATGGGTTCGGGCCTGTTCATCATCAACAAGGACACGGTAGAATGCGAGAGCTATGGCCCGTCCATCGGCCGTGTTTCGCAGACGATGGCGATTGATGCACCGTTCGATGGCTTTGGCACGCACCCGATCGTGGCTGACGCCTACATCACCCGCAAGATGGACCGCAGCAAGGGGCCGCACAAGCGCAAGTTCCCCTGCTTCCTGCCATCGCCCGACCATCGCGGCGCAACCCCGCCGTTGATTTCGAAGTCGGAAATCAACCTTGCCTATGTGGGGCAGGAAACGGTGACCGTTCCGGCAGGCACGTTCGATTGCTACAAGTACGAGTTCTCCGACGAAGATGCGAGCATGATCTCCATCGGCGGCGAAGCGCACCCGCCCTATCAGGTGTGGGTGACGGCGGACGATGACTCGATCTTCGTGCAGGGCGGCGTCGGCGGTTACATGCAGACGTGGTACGAGTTGGTCGAACTGAACCGCTGAGCCGATTCACCGGTTGGCAAGTTGGTGGTGCCCGCATTGAAAGATGCGGGCACTTTTTCGTGAGGAACCCTGCTCGTCATTGCGAGCGTAGCGAAGCAATCCAGTGCGGTTTGCGCTGGCTCTGGATTGCTTCGCTGCGCTCGCAATGACGAAATCGGAGGGTCACTTACTACGGGGGATTACCACGCGGTTTGCGGTGTCAGCTTCCACGCCCATTCGGGCGGCGTGCCATGCGGCAAAACCGGGCAATAGGGTGCATTGATGGGCAAGGGGCGATGAACGTCGCTCCAATGCGTGACGATGGCATTCGCGCCCGGCGATCGCATGATTTGCAGGAAGCCGTATTCCGAAACGTGCGGGCCGTGCAGAATGCCGGGCGGGCGGTAGAAATAGGCGCCTGCGCCCATGCGGCCCTCGGGCGCCCACATTGCGCCTTGCAGCATGAACATCTCTTCGGCGTGATCGTGCATCTCGGCGGGTAACGTGGTGGCTTCAGCCGGAACGCCATGCGCCATGCCGGTCAGCAGGAACGTGCGTCCGCTATTGTTCGGGCCAAGCCGCAGAACCTTCCGCGCGAGGCGCAAATGGATCAGCTTCGGGTCATAGGTCGAAACGTCCCACGGCATGGCGGGGGTGTGGAGCGTGATTGTCTGCGCGGTTCCGTCCAGCGCGTTCGGGTCACCCGCGGCATGGCGGAACACCAGCAGCACCGCACCTTGCGCGGTGTGGCGCACGCCAAGGCCGGAACCTTGCGGCAGGAAGCCATAGGCGTGGGCGCGCCGCTTTTCCCCATCGATATCGATGGCACCGTCCAGCACGAAAAACTCTTCCGCGCCGTGATCGGGTGAACTGGCCGGAGCGCTGTAGCCGGGCGGATAGCGCACGATCAGCGTGGCTTCGTCCGACAGGGGATCGGCGTTCAGCACCTTTTCCTCTGCCCCGTCGGCGCGAGGTGTCCAGCCCACGTTTTGCGCGTGGACGAATTCGATATGCGGGCGGGCCATAGCGGTCCTTTGAAAGGGTCAGGAAAGTTCGAGCGCGCCGGGGTTCATCAGCCCCTTGGGATCGACCGCCGCCTTCACCGCTTCCAGCAAGGCACGCGGCGCAGGGCGCAGGATCGACGCGTAAGGGTACGTCCGCCCGATCTGGTTCGACGCTGCGCCGTGTTCGGCGAAAAGCGCGATCAGCTCCGCGCGCACCTGCATCACCAGCGCGCGGGCATCGGGCGCGGCGGGCGGTTCGGTCAGGCGGTTTTCGCCTTGCAGGATATCGCGGTGCAACGGCAACCAGCTATCGCGCCAGTTCATCACCGGCTCATAGCTGAAAGCGTGCGTGCCCATCACGGTCAGCAGGCGCGAAACGATCACGCCTGCGTTGTCGAGCGCCGCCTTGTGCCGTGCGAGCAAGGTTTCGATGGCATTCGTCAGGCGCAAGGCCTCGCTGTGCGGCACTTTGGCGTTCAGCGCGATCCAGCGGTCGGCCTGCGGGCCGACGACCATCGTTGATACGGGATTGAACAGGTCGGCCCGGCCCGCGCGCGGGATGGAATCGGGAAGGGCCATGCCGCCGAACCGCGCGGCGATATCGCGCGCGGCGGCCATGTCTGCCGCCACCGCTTCGTCACTGCGCCCGGCAAGGACGAGGTGGAGAGAATGGCAACCGTCGTCGATGAAGGACCGCCCCGCCAGCGCCAGCTTCGCGCCAGCTTTCAGGCCTTTCAGCAGCCCGCCTTCCTGCCCGATGACTTTTGCCAGCACTTTGGCATCGCGCGCCAGATCGGTGGGTGCGGCAAGGGCGATGCGCGTCTTGTCCGGGTCCATCAGGTATGCGTCTTCGGCAATGTCCGACCGGGCGACTTCGCACAGGGCGGCGATGCCGGCGGCCTGATCGCTGAACCCGAACGAGAGGTAACCGCTGGCCCTTGGCGCGCGGATCAGGCGCAGGCTGACGCGGGCCTTGATGCCCAATGCTCCGGCATCGTGCACGAACAGCCCGGTCAGATCCGGTCCGAACGTGCGCATGAACGGCTTTGGCGCGCGCTCTACCGCCTGCTGTCCGGTGTGGAGCAGCGTGCCATCGGCCAGCACCACTTCCATGCCGATCACCGTCTCTGCCGCAGAAACGTGCCGCGCCGTGCCAAGGAACAGCGCCCCGTTGGAAAGGCCCCCGCCAACCGTCGCGCGTGCGCCGGAGAATGTGCCGAAGAAGGGCAGGCGCAGGCCCAGCGGTTTCAGCGCCTCGTGAATCTGCCGCCATGTGACGCCAGCTTCCACCGTGATCACCATGTCTTCTTCGCTGATCGACACGATCTGGTTGAGCCGCGCAAGATCGACCGCAACGAAGCCGCGATCAGGCACGACATAGCCGCGAACATACGTCAGCCCACCGCCGCGCGGGGCCATCGGCACGCCCGCAGCGCCGATCAGGCGGACGGCTTCGGCCAAAGCATCGACGCTGGTGGGGCGGATCACGGCAAGGCAGGGTGCGCCTTCGTCCAGCAGGTCCGACCCGTGCAAACGCAGGCTTTCGGTGTCAGTCAGGAGGCCATCGGCCCCGAGCAGGGCGCGCAGATCGTCATTCAGGGGCATCAAGCGGCCTTTGCATCAAGAGCGGCAGTCGCGGTGCGGAAGCTGCGGCGGCTGGCCATCAGGATCAGGAACGCGGCAAGGCCGCAGCAGAAGAACACGCTGCCCAGCGACCACGAAATGCCATTGGGCTGGGTGAACACGGTGTCGGACAGGAAGCCCACGATGAAATTGCCCGCCGTCAGCGCGATCAGGCCCGATGCGATGGTCTGCAACGCCATGACCTGCGCGCGCAGGGCGTTGGGCGTGATCTGGGCAAAGCCGGTATAGACCGCCGACGTGTTCCAGTTCAGGAACAGCGCGTTGAGCGCATAGCCCAGCAGCGCCAGATTGCCGGTGGGCGCAAGGCAGGCCAGCGTGCCGAACACCACCATCGAAGCCGCGCAGCCCATCGCGCACAGGACCGGCGCATCGGCATGGCCGCGTCGGTTCAACCAGGCGATCACCCAGCCGCTGTTCACCGCTGCAAAGATCGAGATGGGCAGGCCGACCATGCCCAGAATCTTGCCGGTCTCCGCCGCGGTCCAGCCATGCGCGCGGATGAACAACGCGGGAAACCAGCCCACGATGGCATAGACGCAGACGAGATTCAGCACCGATCCCAGCATGAACAGGCCGAATGCGCCGGGCCGTTCGATGAACAGGCGCAGCACCGGGCGCAGGCTGATCGGTTCGGTGGCCACGCTGCCGCCCTGCCGCGCCGGTTCGCGGGCGGTCAGGATCAGCACCAGCGCCAGAACAAGACCGGGCGCGCCGCACAGCACGAAAACCACCTGCCACGGCTGCATTGTGCCAAACAGGCCCGGCATTCCGGCAATCAGCCGCTCTGCCCAATCGAGGAACAGCCCGCCCAGTGCCATTGCCGCTGCCGTGCCCAGCGAACTGCCGGTTACGAACACGCCATAGGCCTTGGGTCGCACTTCGGGCGCAAAGTAATCCGCGATCAATGACGTGGCGACCGGCACCAGCGCTGCTTCGCCCACGCCCACCAGCATCCGTGCGATGAACAATTCGTGGAAATTGCTGGCGAAGGAGCAGCCGATGGTTGCCGCGCTCCACAGCATCAGCCCACCAAACAGCAGCGTTACCCGCCGTCTGCGGTCTGACAACATGCCCAGCGGCAGACCCAGCACGCTGTAGACCACGCTGAAGGCCATGCCCTGCAGCAGGCCGAACTGCGTATCGTTGATATCGAGCGCAACCTTCAGCGGCTCGATCAGCAGTGCGATCGAAACCCGGTCAAGGATCGCCAGCGCATAGGCCAGCGTCAGCAGCGACAGGACATACCAGGCGTAGGACCGGCGTGGCCACGCGGGAGAGGGCATCACGTTCAAATTGCCGAAACCTTTTCCCGTGTGGATTGATCGGTCCGCACAATCGCTGTGTGCAGCGCTGCGGCGGCGCTGGCGCGGTCATCGGGCAGCATGAATGCGGCACCGGCGGGCAGCAGGTCGATCAACCTTGCAGCCTGCGCGGTGGCGGGATCATCGCCCACCGCCACGAAAGTGCGCGTCTGAACCGATTGCCAAAGCGCAGCGTCATGCACGGCCAGTCCGGCGGCAATGGCGCTGCCATAGGTTGTCCGCTGTTTGAGCATTCCCGTTAGCGCGCGATGCAGCGCGTGAGCGTCGGGCAGAACGGGCGCGGGCCGGGCCGCAGCCGGGGCGGCGGAATACCAGGGCCACTGCACTGTGCCATCGCGCAACATGTGCCAGAACTGGTGGAGATGCGATCCGGCCAGCGCGTCGAAAGCGACTGGCGGCAAAAGGGCAGCGTCGGTTGGGGCATCGAAAGGAGGCGCGCCGATGATAGTCAGCGTGGCGACCAGCCCCGGCCTGCGCGCCGCCATCATGGCACCGATGGGCGCGGCAAGGCCGACAGCCAGCACATCGCAAGCGTCAGGCTCCAGCCTGCCGACCAGTGCGGCCAGCGCATCGGCAATGGCTTCTGCATCCATATCGGAAAGCGCGTCGGAATCGCCAAAGCCGGGCAGATCGGGCACGATCACCGGGCGGTGCGCGCGCATCGCTTCGGCCCATGCCATGCCTTCCAGCGTGGATGGCCCGGCAAGGATCAGCAGGGGGCGTTGTTCGGCTGTGCAAGGGCCAGAGAAGCGCTGCCAGTGGACCTGCCCCTGATCAAGCGTAACATAGCCACGCGCCGCTTCGTCCTTTGCCCGGTGGGCAGAGGCGGAACTGCCGCCGCCATTGGCCAGCCTGTCTTCAATCCAGTTTGCCCACGCCGTGCGATCTGCGCCCAGCCTTTCCACCGACAGCGCAGGGTTTGCGGCGGTGGGAACCTTGTCGAGGTGGGGATAGAGCACATCGTCGGTCCGCGCGCCGACGATGGTGGGCACGTTCACCGCGTGCAAATCGTCCAGTGGGTTCCAGCGCATGGCGGCGGTATAGGCATCGGCATAGTGCGGCCCCGCGCAGAACAGGTCGATGCCGTAATCCTCCATCCATTCCGCCGAGGGTGGTTCCATCGCAATGCGATGTTCGGGACGGGTCGAGAACCACGGGAACCAGCGGAGCATATCGCGCGTGCGGCTCCATTCCGCGCTGAGGAAGGCGCCGGTCGGCTCTGGCGCAAAGGGGCGCATATAGGCCGTGATGAAATCGTCGGAAGCAAGCTGATCGGGGATGGACAGGCCATCGAGCACCAGCAGCGGCATCTGTCCCCCGCGCGCCGCAAGGGCAAGCGCGATCTTGGCGCTGGTATGCGTGGCATAGACGGGCGCCTGTGCCAGCCCCAGCGCATCGAGCGCTTCGCCCAGCGCACTTGCAAAATCGGGAATCGTTGGCGCTTCCAACCCGATGGGATCGGAATTGCCATAGCCCGGCGTATCCAGTGCAAAGACGCGAAACCGCCTGCCGAGCACTTTCATCAAGGGCACGTGCAGCCGGGACGATCGGGGTGAATCGTGCAGCAGGACCACTGCCGGGCCGCTGCCGCAGCAGCGATAATGCACCAGCTTGCCGCCACCGCACGCGGATGCGACGCTGACATAGCCGCGGGTGATATGGGGATTTGCGTCCGAAATCATGCGTGCTGCCTGCCCTGCGATGATTTGATATATGAATATGACTATTGATGTGCCATCATTTCGTCATTGTCCAGTCCCTTGAACGTCGCACGAACGGGAATCCGAATGGCCACAGCAGTCGAAAGCCGGTCCTCCATCGCGCCGCTTCCCGCGCGTGACAGCAGCGCAGGCTGGGTGGTGGTCGCGGCGTCGATGGTGGGGCTGGCAATGGGGTTAAGCCCGCTGCCGTTCTACACCATCGGCATGTTTGCGCCCGAATTGCAGCAGGCGTTCGGTTGGAGCTTCGCCGCGTTGATGGGGTCCATCACCGTGCAATCGGTGGTGGTCATGGCCACCGGGCCAATGGCAGGTTTTGCGGTGGACCGTTATGGCGCAAAGCCGGTGGCGCTGCTCTCGCTCGTGCTGTTCGGCCTGACGTACATGAGCCTTGGGCTGAGCGGCGGGAACATCTGGGTCTACTATGGTCAGTGGGTGATCATGTCGATTCTGGGTGCAGGCACGCTGACGGCCACGTGGATGCACACCGTCAACGGCTGGTTTGAGAAACATCGCGGCCTTGCCATCGGAATCGCCAGCACCGGCACGGGCATCACCGGTTTTCTGGTAAAGCCCTTCGCCGCATGGCTGATCGGCACATATGGCTGGCGCACCGCGTTCTTCGTGATCGGGGCCTTGCCTATCGTCATCGGCCTGCCGGTGGTCGCGCTGTTCTTTCGGGAAAGACTGACGCAGATTGGATCGCGTTCCCGCAAGACCGCTGGGGAAGGTGAGATTGAAGCGGGGATGACACTGCACGCGGCACTGCGCCATCGCCGTTTCTGGATCATGACGGTGGCCTTCCTGCTGATCGCCTTTGCGCTCACGGCCCCCACGCCCAATCTGGAAAATATCCTGCGCACGCAGAAGTTCACCCTGCCGCAGATCGGTGCGATCACGGCGGGGTTCGGGCTTTCGGTCATCGCCGGGCGCGTTGCGGGCGGCTGGCTGCTGGACCGGTTCTGGGCACCGGGTTGCGCCGTGGGCATCCTGATCCTACCCGCCATCGGCAGTTTCCTGCTGTCACAGCCAACCATCGGGGCGACCGAGGCGGCATTGGCGGTCATCTCGCTTGGCCTTGGCGCGGGGTTCGAATTCGATCTGCTGGCCTACCTGATCGCCCGTTATTTCGGCCGCCGCGCCTATGGCACGATCTATGGCAGCTTCTACACCGTGATCGCGTTTGGCGGGGGTATGGGACCGGTGGTCTATGGCCGCGTGTTCGATTCCACGGGGCGCTATGACCTTGCGCTGATGACGGGCGTTGGCTGTCTGGTGCTGGGCTCGCTGGCGCTGCTGGCAATGGGGCGCTACCCCGATTGGGGAGGGGAACGGGCGTGAAGAGCGTTATCGAAGGCGTTGGCATCGGCTATGTGCTGGGGCAGGCTGATGCCCCCGCTGACTTGACTAAGCGTGGCCGACCCCCGAAGAGCGGCGGTGCGGATCGACAAATCGTCACTTCGTCGATCCGCACGGCAAGCGGGGGAGGAATCGTGCTCGATCGTGAAGGGGCGGTGCCG
>NZ_JBMLSM010000041.1:0-31704 GCF_049240505.1 Novosphingobium sp. | reverse complement strand
TCATCGAACCGATGATCGCGTCCATGCGCAGCAGCACCTTGTCGTCCATGCCGGATTGCGCCATCGCCGCCTTGGCCTTCTTCATGCCCGGCATCATGCCTGCCAGCGCGCCAAGCCCTCCCATGTTCTGCATCTGGCGCAACTGGGTGCGCAGGTCGTTCATGTCGAACTGGCCCTTCGACATGCGCTGTGCCAGCCGCTCGGCATCTTCGGCCTGAATCGTTGCCGCCGCCTTTTCGACGATGGAAACGATGTCGCCCATGCCCAGAATGCGACCGGCCACACGTTCAGGGTGGAAAGGCTCGATCGCATCAAGCTTTTCGCCGGTGCCTGCAAATTTGATAGGCTTGCCGGTAACCGCGCGCATCGAAAGCGCCGCACCGCCGCGCGCGTCGCCGTCCATACGGGTCAGCACAACGCCGGTCAGGTCCACTTCGCCCGCGAACGACTGCGCCACGTTCACTGCGTCCTGCCCGGTCAGTGAATCGACAACGAGCAGCGTTTCCTTCGGGGCCGAGACAGCGGCAACCGCCTTCATCTCGTCCATCAGGGCGGTATCGACATGCAGACGGCCTGCAGTGTCGAGCAGGAGAACGTCCACCGCCTGCAGCTTTGCCGCATTCATCGCGCGGGTGGCGATTTCCACCGGCATCTGCCCGGCGATGATCGGCAGCGTGGCAACGCCTGCCTGTTCGCCCAGTACGCGAAGCTGCTCCTGCGCCGCCGGACGATTAACGTCCAGCGATGCCATCAGCACCTTCTTGCCCTGCTTTTCCTTCAGCAGCTTGGCGATCTTGGCGGTGCTGGTGGTCTTGCCCGAACCTTGCAGGCCGACCATCATGATCACCACCGGCGGCGCGGCGTTCAGGTCAAGTTCGGCGGTGCCGCCGCCCAGCATTTCGACAAGCGCGTCGTTTACGATCTTGACGACCTGCTGGCCGGGCGTGACCGATTTGAGCACCGACTGGCCGACAGCCTGCTCCGAAACGGATTCAATAAATCGACGCACGACAGGCAGCGCAACGTCAGCCTCAAGCAGCGCGATGCGCACTTCGCGCATCGCAGCAAGGACGTCTTCTTCACGCAGCGCGCCGCGGCCACGCAGGCGGTCAAACACGCCTCCAAGCCGGTCTGAAAGACTATCGAACACGCCCAATTCCCATCGCCATGCCCTTGAAACAATGCCATTTTCGCGTAACGCGAAAAACGCCGGTGGGCGAAACCTCGCCGACCAGCGTGTGGCATCCTGAACAGGGGCCGTTGTAAGAACGCAAAAGGCCATGCCTCTCGCTGCGCCGCCCATAACCGCAGTCACGTACAAACACAAGCAGCTTGATCAGGCGGCCACCCTGCACCCCCCGTCCAAAGGTAATCTTAACCAAAACTTCAGGACGTTCACCTAGATGTCAGTAGGGCGAATGGCAGCGTTCACAGACGTGTTCCTGCCATCGGGACAATGGACGAAAGCAGGGGTTATGGCATCTTCACCGATCGGCATGGGGCCAATCGATACGGCGCAAGTGGCTGATGAAGCCGAAAAGCCCGTGCACGACCTTGTGGGTCTTGGCATTATCGTGGCGGCAGTGCTGCTGTTCGTTGCCAATGGCTCCACGGTCCTCACCGATTTCCTCCGCTCCGTCATGACCGGGTCTGCCCCGCGTGAACCGATGCTCAGCGTGGCGCTGATCCTCAATATCGCGCTACTGCTGTTTGGATGGCGTCGTTATGTAGACCTCACCAAGGAAGTCGGCCAACGCCGCCATGCAGAAGAAACGGCGCATCGCCTGGCTCACACCGATCCGCTCACCGGTTGCCTAAATCGTCGCAGCATCAGCCCTGCTCTTGAAGAGATGATCGCTACGGCGCGGACTACAGGGCATGAAGTTGTGGTCGTGATGATGGACCTCGATAACTTCAAGCGCTCCAACGATGCGCATGGCCATCAGGCGGGCGATGCCGTGCTGCTGCAAACCGCACGCCGCATTGGCGATATCCTGCCCGACCGCTCGGTCATGGCGCGCCTTGGGGGTGATGAATTCGCTTTTGCCGCGATCTATGATCCCGATCATGTCGATGCGATCGATCGCTTGATGGCGCGTATCAGTGCTGCAATCGCGCGGCCCGTGGAAGTCGAAGGCGTGGTGCTCGATGTCACTGCGTCGTTCGGCCTCGCCACGTCTGCCGAACGGGCGAACGGCCAGTCGCAGGATCTTGCGGCCAAGCTGCTGCACCGCGCAGACCTTGCGATGTATCAGGCCAAGAAATCGGGCCGGAACCGCTATTGCTGGTTCGAACAGAGCATGGAAAGCGAACTGCGTTTCCGCAGCGAACTGGAACGTGGCATCCGCGATGGGATTCCGCAGGGTGAATTCGTACCTTTCTATGAAAAGCAGATCGACCTCGACACCGGCGAACTGACCGGCTTTGAAATGCTCGCCCGCTGGAAAAGCCCGAAGCACGGCCTGCTTTCGCCTGAGATCTTCATTCCGATTGCCGAAGAAATCGGCCTGATTTCCGAACTGTCGGAAAGCCTGATCCGTCAGGCCCTGCAGGACGCTCGCGAATGGGACCCGCGCCTGACGCTTTCGGTCAACATCTCGCCGATCCAGCTGCGCGATCCCTGGTTTGCGCAAAAGCTGCTCAAGCTGCTGGTCGAAGCCAATTTCCCGCCGCACCGGCTGGATATCGAAATTACCGAAACCTGCCTTCACGAAAACATCGGCGTGGTGCGCACACTGATCACCAGCCTCAAGAATCAGGGCATCCGCATCAGTCTTGACGATTTCGGCACCGGCTATTCCTCGCTTGCCCAGTTGCGCACGCTGCCGTTCGACCAGATCAAGATCGACCGCTTCTTCGTATCGAACCTTGGCAAGAACAAGGACAGCGACACGATCATCGAAGCGATCTCTTCGCTCGGCAAAGGCCTCAACCTGCCGATCACTGCAGAAGGCATCGAAACCAGCGAAGTGCTTGATGAACTGCGCAAATATGGCTCGTTCAAGGGTCAGGGCTTCCTCTATGGCCAGCCATCGGATGCCAACAGCGTCCGCACTCTTCTGGCCGAACACAACCTGCTGCCAGCAGCGCCTTCTACCGAACCGAGCGGCTCTATCGACCAGCCGCTGCCGCCGCGCGCTGCTTCAGCCTGATTTCAGACCAAATATTGCCTTGAGGCGCGGCACACCCTAAGTCGCGCCTCATGCACATTCCCTTCCGCAAGATGCATGGCCTCGGCAACGATTTCGTGGTGATCGACGCCCGCCAGGTGCCGGTTCCGATGACCGCCCGCCGTGCCGCTGCGCTGGCGGACCGGCGCACCGGTGTGGGCTGCGATCAGTTAATCTTGCTTGAACCGTCTGACAGCGCCGATGTGAAGATGCGCATCTTCAACCATGATGGCGGCGAGGTTGAGGCTTGCGGCAATGCCAGCCGCGCCGTCGGCCTGCTGCTGGGCGGCACGCAAAGCATTGAAACACTTGGTGGATTGATCCGCTCCGAAGCGCGCGATGCCGGCATCTCGGTCGATATGGGCGCGCCCCGCTTTGGCTGGGACGAAATTCCGCTGTCCTATGCAATGGACACGCTGGAAATGCCCGTTGGCTGGGAGGATCTGGAAAATCCCGTCGGCGTCAATGTCGGCAATCCGCACGTGATCTTCTTAGTGCCCGATGCCGATGCGGTGGACCTTGCGCGGCTTGGCCCGATCATCGAATGCGATCCGCTTTTTCCCAACAAGATCAACGTCAACGTCGCCAGTCTGGTTGGCCCTGATCATCTCAAGCTGCGCGTTTGGGAACGCGGCGCGGGCCTGACGCAGGCCTGCGGAACCGGGGCCTGCGCCACCGCCGTCGCGGCTATGCGGCGCAAGCTGACGGGGCGCACCGTGCGGGTCGACCTGCCCGGCGGGCCGCTGACGATAACTTGGCCAGAAAATGGCACGATCGATATGACCGGCCCGGCTACCCTGAGTTTTGAGGGCACGTTCGAGGATGCCGATTTTCCGGCATGAGCGCTGAAGTTGTCTCGCTCGGCTGTCGGCTGAACATTGCGGAAAGTGAAGCAATCCGGGGGTTTCTGGCCGATGGCCCGCCCACTGTCGTGGTCAATTCCTGCGCCGTGACCGCCGAAGCAGTGCGCCAGTCTCGCAGGGCGGTGCGGCGTCTGCGGCGCGAACATCCCGATGCGCGACTGGTAGTGACAGGCTGCGCCGCGACGATTGAGGAGCAGGCGTTTGCCACAATGCCCGAAGTCGATGCGGTCGTGTCCAACACTTTCAAACTTTCGCCGGAAAGTTGGAATGCTCCGGCATCCGCGCGCGCTCTTCCGAACCGTTCGCACACCCGCGCTTTCGTTCCGGTGCAGAACGGGTGCGATCACGCCTGCACGTTCTGCATCATCCCGCAAGGACGCGGAAAAAGCGTTTCATTGCCGATAGTTGATGTGCTTTCAGCGGTCGAAAACGCAATATTCCTGAAGTGCACCAAGATGCACCTAGATGCACCGGGCGCGCATCAGGGCGTGAACGAAGTGGTGTTGACCGGCGTTGACGTGACCTCATGGGGCGCCGACCTTCCGGGCTCTCCAAAACTAGGCGATCTCGTTCTGGCGATCCTGAACGCCTTCCCCACCCTCCCCCGGATTCGCCTCTCCTCGCTCGACGGGGTGGAGATTGATCCGCTGCTGTTCGATCTGATCACATCAGAACCCCGCGTCATGCCGCACGTCCACATTTCGCTGCAATCGGGCAACGACATGGTGCTGAAGCGAATGAAGCGGCGGCATTCGCGGGATCAGGCCATCGACCTTGTTCAGCGGATGAAGGCCCTGCGCCCCGACATTGCCATCGGGGCCGATCTCATCGCTGGCTTCCCTACCGAAACCGCTGAAATGCATGAGGAAAACGTCTCCATCGTCCGCGAATGCGGCATCGTTCACGGCCACGTTTTCCCCTACTCCCCCCGCCCCGGCACCCCGGCGGTGCGGATGCCGCAAGTCGATCCGGTGCTGGTGCGCGAACGCGCCGCCGAAGTCCGCATTGCGGTGGCGGAGGAACGCGCCCGCTGGTTGGCCTCGCTGGTCGGAAAACCCGCAGAAGTCCTTGCCGAGCGCGACGGAACCGGCCATGCGCCGCACTTTGCGAGCTACCGCGTGCCACAGGGCATTGTTGCGGGCAGCCTTGTTACCGTTACGCCGACCAAGATTGTCGAAGGAATACTGGAATGAGTGGCGAAAGCTGGTCCGACCGCCTGCTGGGAGGTTTTCGCAAGACTTCTGAACGGCTTGCCGAAAATCTCGGCGGCATCGTCGGCGCATCGCGGCTGACCGACGCGCAGCTTGACGATATCGAGGACGCGCTGATCCTCTCGGACCTTGGCCCGCGCGCCGCCGCGCGCATCCGCGAAAAGCTGAAGGGCGCGCGGTTCGAGAACGGCGTTGACGAGCAGGGGCTGAAGGAAGCCGTGGCCGAGGAAATCGCCGCGATCCTGCGCCCTGTGGCCAAGCCGCTGGAAATCGTGGCTTTTCCCCGTCCGCAGGTAATCCTCGTCATCGGCGTCAACGGTTCAGGCAAGACCACCACAATCGCCAAGCTGGCACACCTGTTCCAGGAGCAGGACTATGGCGTGATGCTGGCTGCGGGCGATACGTTCCGCGCCGCCGCCATCGGCCAGTTGAAAGTCTGGGCCGATCGGCTGGGGGTTCCCATCGTGACCGGGCCGGAAGGCGGCGATCCGGCGGCTATCGTCTTCGATGCGGTGAAATCGGCGACCGATACCGGTATTGATACGCTGATCGTCGATACCGCAGGCCGGTTGCAGAACAAGCGTGAACTGATGGACGAACTGGCCAAGGTGCGGCGCGTGCTGGGCCGATTGAACCCCGAAGCGCCGCATGACGTGGTGCTGGTGCTGGATGCCACCAACGGGCAGAACGCCTTGCAACAGATCGAGATTTTCAAGGAAGTGGCAGGCGTGACCGGCCTGATCATGACCAAGCTGGACGGCACCGCGCGCGGCGGCGTGCTGGTGGCCGCGGCGGAGCAATATGGCCTGCCCATCCACGCGATTGGCGTGGGCGAAAAGATCGACGACTTGCGCCCCTTCGATCCCGATCTGGTCGCCAAGGTCATCGCGGGAGTGTTCCGGTGAGCGATCCGAAAACGAAACCCAAATCGTCATGGGTCAACCTGCTGGTCGACTACGGCCCGCTGCTGGTGTTTTTCCTGGCCTATCGCCATTTCAAGCCCGCTGGCGGCGATGCTGGCCTTGCCGAGGTTGTGGCAGTAACCAAGGGCACGGCGGCGTTCATGGTCGCGACCGTGGTGGCCCTGATCGTTTCGAAGCTGCGGCTTGGCAAGATTTCGCCGATGCTGTGGCTTTCGACCGTGCTGATCCTTGGCTTCGGCACATTGACCGTGCTGCTGGGCGATCCTTTCTGGATTCAGGTGAAGCCGACCGCGATCTACCTGCTGTTTGCAGGCGTGCTGTTTGCAGGTCTTGCCAAGGGCAAGCCCATGCTGCGTTACCTGCTGGAAGCTGCGTTTGATGGGCTTAGCGATGAAGGCTGGCTCAAACTCTCGCGAAACTGGGCGTTTTTCTTCCTTTTCCTCGCCGCGCTGAACGAGGTTTTGCGCTACTTCTTCAACACCGCCAACGGCAATTTCGAAATTTGGCTGCAGGCCAAGCTGTGGGGCGTGACGACGCTTTCTTTCCTGTTCACGTTCTCGCAGATTCCGATGCTGCTGAAGCATGGCTTGGCGGTGGACGACCAGACCGAAGTCGAGAAGAACCCGCCCCACGATTGATGCGGGTTGATGGCAGCCCAGCCCCATTTTCTTGTGACATTTGCGCAACCGTGCTTAATATGCGCCCAACCGTGGGCGTTACGGTCGTGCGCCCCTTGATATAAGCGGTTCAAATAGGGGGAAATCTCATGGCCAAGTTCTTTGGCAATCTTCATCTCGTGCTGGTGGTGGGCCTTGTCGCGGCTATTGCCGTGATGATCAGCTTTGGCGCTTCCGCTCCGGTTGACGCCAACTCGGTGCTGCGCTGGCTGCACATCTTCTTTGGCATCGTGTGGATCGGCCTGCTCTATTATCTGAACTTCGTGCAGGTGCCGACCATGCCGAAGATCCCCGCCGAACAGAAAGGTGCGATCACCGGGCACATCGCGCCCAAGGTGTTCTTCTTCTTCCGTTATGGCGCACTGCTGACGGTGCTGACCGGCCTCGGCATCGCAGTCGTGGCAGGCTATGCCCATCAGGCAATGACCTTTACCGGTGAAGGCAACGTCAACCTGATCGGCCTTGGCATGTGGCTGGCGCTGATCATGGCGTTCAACGTATGGTTCATCATCTGGCCTGCCCAGAAGAAGATCCTCGGCATCGTGGACGCGACCGCTGAGGAAAAGGCTGCTGCTGCTCCGCGCGCGCTCTACGCCAGCCGCACAAACACGCTGCTGTCGCTGCCGATGCTCTACGCAATGGTCAGCGCAAACCTCGGCTGATAGCTTCAGGCTGAAACAAAAAAGGGCGCGGCGTCTGCGGACGCTGCGCCCTTTTTGCATTTGTCATGGGATATTAATGCGAAGCTGTGCGTTGCCCCCTCAACCCGTGACGCGGGTGACCAATCTAAGGGGAGTGATCCACCACATGCGCAAGTTTACCCTGATCGCCGCTGCTGCGGCCAGTGCCCTCGCCCTTTCGGCTTGTTCGGAAAAGACGCAGGATGCAGCGGAAACGACCGCCGAATCTGCTGGCAACGACGTGGCGAATGCGGCTGACAAGGCGGCTGCCGCCACCGATGAACTGGGCGACAAGGCCGCCAAGGCTGTGGACGATGCCGCCGCCAAGACCGACGAAATGGCCGACAAGGCTGCTGCCGGTGCCAAGCAGGAAGCTGCTGAAGCAGAAGCCAGCCTGCATAATGAATCCGTGGCTGAAGCCAAGAAGGACTGAGCCTCAAGCTGGCTTCAGGTTGTTCGCGCCGTCATCTCATCGTGATATGGGATGGCGGCGTTTCCTGTTTCTCAGGCTTCCTGTTCTCAGACTTCCTGTTTCTCAGTCTGGGAAAAACGCGCCGAGCTTTTCCAGCAGATGCCCTGACACATAGGGTTTGCCGAGGATCGGCCTGTCATCAAACGGTGCTTCCACCGAGCCATATCCAGTTGCGATGACAAAAGGAATCCCGCGCTCTGCAAGCGTCGCGGCAATTGGCAGGCTGGGTTCACCGGCAAGGTTCCAGTCAAGCACGACAGCATCGATTCCGCCGCTGGCGATCGCCTCCATCGCTTCATTGATCCGCCCGACCGGGCCGTGCGGCACTGCCCCTGCGTCTTCCAATACATCGCACAGCATGGCAGCGACGATAAATTCGTCTTCTACCACAAGGATGCGCTTGCCTTCTATCATCGCTTCGCCCCCGCCCCGCGCCCTTCCGCGCACACCGCCCCCGGAACGGTGATCCGGCACCGCAGCCCCGCCGGGTCATAATCGAGGCTTACTGTTCCGCCCAATTGCCGGGGAACCGCATCGGAAACAAGTCTTGATCCGAATCCTTTCCGCGTTGGCTTACTGACTGCGGGACCGCCGCTTTCCCGCCAATCGATCGTCACATGGCCATCGTGATCGATATCCCACATGATAGAAACGTTTCCGCTGAGAACCGAAAGCGCACCGTATTTCATCGCGTTGGTTGCCAGTTCGTGGAGCACCATGACCAGCGATACGGTGGCGGTGGAAGGCAACAGAATGTCCGGGCCACCAACATGCAGGCGCATATCGTCACGCGCGCAGATCAGCAGCCCCTGACGGACGATCTCTGCCAGCGGTGCGCCGGTCCAGTTGGTTTGACTGAGGGCATCGTGCGCCCCCGACAGCGCAGAGAGGCGGTCATTGAACTTGGCCACGGGTTGCGCGGCAAGACCTGCGCCGCGAAACGACTGGTGTGCCATCGCCTGCACCACCATCAATGTGTTCTTCACACGGTGGTTGAGTTCGCCCACAAGCAGTTGCAACTGCTCCTCAAGCTGCTTGCGTTCGGTAATGTCGATCCCTGTCGATTGCCCGACCTGCCAGCGGCCTTGCTCGTCAAATTCCAGCGCATGGTTGCGCCACAGTATCCAGCGGGTGCCACCTGCCGTTTCGAACCGATTTTCAATGGTAAGTTCGGGTGTCAGCGGCGTCAGCCGGTCAAGCATGGCGGAAACATAATCATGATCATCACCGGTTACGTAATTCCACAGGTTACGACCGGTGAGTTCTTCAGGATCATGGTTCAACGTGCGGGCATAGGCGCGGTTGACGAACAGGATCGTCCCGTCGGCGCGGAAGCGGCAGACCATTTCCAGTTGAGCATCAAGAATTTCGCGCAAAAGCGCCGTATCAGACATCGTTGTTTGCCAGTCCCGCCATCCCGGCAACACACTATCCAATTTCACCATCAATCCAAGTCTTTACCCGGTAAAGCGGGACGAACCGATGGCGATGAAAACTCGATACTCGATCAAATCTTCAACTGGCTGCCCAATTCAACCACGCGATTGGTGGGAAGACGGAAGAACTCCATTGCACTGGCCGCGTTGCGCAGCATCCAGGCAAACAGCTTTTCACGCCACAGCGCCATGCCCGGCTTGTCTGACGGGATCAGCGTCTGGCGTGACAGGAAGAAGCTGGTCTTCATCATGTTGAACGGTTCGCCGCACATGCTCACGCATTTGAGAGCGGCAGGAACATCGGTTTCTTCGAGGAACCCGAAGCGCAGCGTCAGGCGATAGAAGCCGTTGCCATAGTCCTTGACCGACGAACGTTCGCCTTCATCGACATAGGGCACGTCCTCGATCGACACCGTAAGGATGACCACACGTTCATGCAGCACCTTGTTGTGTTTGATGTTGTGCAGCAGCGCAGAGGGCACGCCTGCCGCAGTTGACGCCATGAAAATGGCCGTGCCGGGAACGCGCGCGGCGCTGGAATGGGCCGATTTGGTGAAGACTTCCAAAGGAATCGTGCCTTCGGCCATGTTCGCCCGCATCAGCGCACGCCCGCGCGACCATGTGGTGAGCAGCGTGAAGATCGCCACGCCCATGACCAGTGGCACCCAGCCCCCATCGGGGATCTTGGTGAGGTTGGCGCCGAGATAGGCCCCGTCGATTGCGAAGAACAACGCGAGCATCGCGATGGCGGCGGGCGCTTTCCACTGCCACAGCTTGAACAGGACGACCGCGAGAAGAAAATTGTCGATCAGCATCGCACCGGTCACCGCGATGCCATAAGCGGCAGTGAGGTTCGACGAGCGCTGGAACACCAGCACGAGCAGGATCACCGCGATCATCAGTGCCCAGTTGATCACCGGGATGTAGATCTGGCCCGCCGCAGTGGATGTGTGCTTGATCGTCATGCGCGGGATGAAGCCGAGCTGGATCGCCTGCTGCGTGACGGAGAACGCGCCCGATATCACCGCCTGCGAGGCGATGACCGCCGCAGCCGATGCAATGAACAGCAGCGGCCACTGGAACCATTCGGGCGCGAGGAAATAGAAAGGGCTTTCAAGCGCCGCCGGATTACGGATCAGCAGCGAGGCCTGGCCCAGATAGTTCAGCACCAGCGCAGGCAGCACGAAGACCAACCAGGATACGCGAATCGGGCGACGGCCGAAGTGGCCCATATCAGCGTAGAGTGCCTCGGCACCTGTAACGGCCAGAACCGCAGCGCCCATCGCCAGAAAACCCCGGAACGGGTCTGCAATGAACATCGTGATCGCGTAATGCGGGCTGAGCGCGGCAACGACCTGCGGATACTGCGCGATGCTGAGGCTGCCCAGAACCGCGATTGTGGCAAAATAGAGCAGCATGATCGGGCCAAAGAAGGTCGCCACCTTTTCCGTGCCGCGGCTCTGGATAAAGAACAGGCCGATCAGGATGGTCACGACGAGCGGCACGATCATGCCCTGCATCGACGGTCGGTAAACCGCGACACCTTCAATCGCACCCATGACCGAGACGGCAGGCGTGATCATCGAATCGCCATAGAACAGTGCGGTTGCAAAGACGCCAAGCAGGATGATTCCCCTGCCCCAGCGTTTGCCATCGGTGTGCTGGTTGATCAGCGCCAGTAGCGCGAGGCTGCCGCCTTCGCCCTTGTTATCGGCGCGCATGATGACGGTCACGTATTTGAACGTCACGATGATCATCATCGACCAGAACATCAGGCTGATGATGCCATAGACGTGCAGCATATCGAGGGGGAGCGGATGGTGCCCGGCAAAGGTATCGCGCAGGGCGTAGAGCGGGCTGGTGCCGATATCGCCAAATACGACGCCAATGGCGCCCACAGCCAGCTTCAGCAGGGGATCGCTGGAATGGCCGTGGCCTCCTCCACCTTGCCCATGCTGGGCATGGCCGGTGCTTTGCTCCGATAGGGGCGCAGGCGTGGATTCGGCATTAGTCATGGCAGCGGTGCCCCCGGCCTTTCAGCCCTGTTCCATTCCCCCGAAACAGCGGAACGGCGCGGCGCTTTAGCACCGGCCCCATGCCCCTGCAATGGGCCGAAAATGCGTGCGTTCCCTGCCATAACGGGCCGGGAGAAGGACCGTTCCGGCGCGGAATTGCGGGCGATTATTCAGGCGCTTGCGCCGAGGCATCGGCAACGGGTGGCGGGGTTTCGACAGGTGCTCCAGCAGTCTGCGCGCCCGATGCCATCGCCATCATCGAATCGATGCGCTGGATTCGCGCGGCAAGGTCTGCTCGCCACGGCGCATCTGCGGGCGAGCGTTCGAGCAGTTCGGCCCAGATCGCACGCGCATCGGGCAGACGCCCGGACTGCGCGAGCGCGAGGCCCATGAAGAACGGCGGGCCGGGATGCGCCGGATCAATCCTTGCAGCTTTCTGGAAAGCGAACTGCGCGGCAGGGGTGATCAGGCCATCGGAATGGCCGACCAGCGCGTTGCCGAGCGAAACCCACAGGTCCGCATCCTGCGGGAACTGCTGGGTGCCCTTGCGCAACACTTCGGCAGCCGCGCCATACTGGCCCTGCCGCGCGAGGCCATCCGCAAGGATCATCCAGCTTGCGCCCTTGGCAAAGCCATCGCCCATCTGCTGGCGCTGCTTGATAAGCGCTTCATCGGCAGCGCGCTTGTTTTCGACCGGAGCCTTCGGCGCACCGGGCATGGAGGGCACGCCTTGCAGCGCATAACCGGCAATGCCGACGAGCAGGGCTGCGCCGGTCAGTTCCCAGCCAGTGCGCGGCATCTTGAGCGCGAAGGCCATGATGCCGAATGCAGCGGCGGCCAGCAGGAGGACCATGACCCACGTCATTCGCCCGACTCCTTATTGCCGCCAGCACGGCGGAAGCGCCCCCGCAGCAGGATGGCGGCGAGAAGCAGGATCACCAGCGGCGCGGCGAAAAGCGGCCACATGATGGGCTTGTTCTGCGGCGCGTAGCTGACGTAATCGCCGTAGCGTTCAACCAGCCATGAACGAATCGCTTCAGGATCTTCCCCGGCGGCAATGCGGGTGCGAACCTGATGGCGCATGTCGCCAGCCATCGGCGCGTCGCTATCTGCGATGGACTGGCTCTGGCACTTCAGGCAGCGCAAGGTTTCCATCAGGGCCTGCGCCTTGGCCTCCTGCGCGGGGTCATCAAGCTGCTTGTACGCGAGCGGCGCGGGGGGAAGCTGATCCTGCGCGGCGAGCGGGGCGGCGAGGAGTAGCATCAGCGCCAGAACCATACGCTTCGTCATTCCCGCGAAGGCGGGAATCCAGTTCAGACGGTTGCACACTTGATTCCCGCCTTCGCGGGAATGACGATCGTTTTGTTGCAGAGGTTGGCGCTTCACGATTGCGCCTCCTTCAACTTTTCGAGGATCATCGGCACATCTTCGGGCCGGATCTCGCCGATGTGCTGGTAGCGGATCACGCCTTTGCCATCGATCACGAAGGTTTCGGGCACCCCGGATGAGCCGATACCAAGCTGGACTTCGGACAGATCATCCTTACCGATGCGGGCGAACGGGTTGCCATAGCTGGCGAGGAAACGATCAAGGTCTTCCTTACGATCGCGGATGGCGACACCATCGATTTCGACGCCCTGCTGCGTCAGCGCCGCAAGCTGCGGCGCCTCTACCGCGCAAGGCACGCACCAACTGGCGAAGACATTGAGCAGCCGGGGCTTGCCGGTCTTCATCTCGGCAGTCGTCAGACCTGGGCGGTCAGCGGTAGCGGCGGGCAGGTTGAACTGCGGCAGAGGCTTGCCGATGAACGCACTGGCTACCTCACGGTCTGCCGGGCGATAAAGCCCCACAATCACCAGCACAAAGAACGCACCAAACAGCGCGAGCGGCAGCCAGATCGCAAGGCGCGAACGTTTTGGCGTTTCCCCGCTCATTTCAGCATGTCCTGACGGGCCTTGCGGAAGGCGATCTTGTCATTCACGCGCAGGCGCTTCACGTCCTGCGCAACACGACCGATGAGCGCCAGCAGGCCGCCGAAAGCGACCAGCAGCCCGCCCAGCCAGAGCAGCGGCACGAAGGGCTTCCACCAGAAGCGCATCTGCCAGCGGCCGTCGTCGCCTTCGTTGCCCAGCACGGCGTAAAGCTGCCCGTTCCAGCGCGTGTGCAGCGCGGATTCGGTGCGTTCTCCGGGCGGTGAGGAGAACGTGCGCGCCTGCGGGTGCAGCGTGACGGCAGAACCGCCCTTGTAGGATGCGCTCACAGTGGCTTCGAGCGCGGTCCAGTTCGGCCCCGCAACCGGTTCGATGCTGAGCAGCTTGAGAGAAATCGGGCCGACGCTTTGCGTATCGCCCACATTCATTGCGGCGAGACGTTCGGTGGAAAAGGCGCTTTCGCTTGCAGCGCCAAGTAGGGCAACACCCAGCCCGCAGTGGGCCACAACCATGCCCCAGACGGCAAGTGGGGTGCGGCGCAAGTTACGGCCTTTGAGTGGTAGCCAGCTTGCGATGGCAAGCCCCGCCCCCACCGCGATGCCCAGCATCGGCAGGACGCGGATGCTTGGGGCGAGCAATACGACGGCAAGCAGAACCAGTGCGGTGATGAGCGCAGGAACAGCGATAGTGGCCGTGATGCGTGACGGCTTGTCCTTGCGCCAGCGCAGCAGAGGACCAACGCCCATGATCAACATCATCGGGATCGCAAAGATGGCCGAAACCGGGTTGAAATAGGGCGGACCGACCGAGACTTTGGCGCCGAACGCTTCGGTCATCAGAGGATAGAGCGTGCCCAGCAGGACGATGCCGAGAATGCCGCAGAGCATCACATTGTTGAACACAAGGCTGGCTTCGCGACTGAACAGGCTGAAACGCTCACCCTCGGTCACGGTCGACGCGCGGATGCCGAACAGCGCGAGCGCGCCGCCGATGTAGATAGCGAGCAACGCAAGGATGAACGAGCCGCGTTCGGGATCGACCGCGAAAGCGTGAACCGAGGTAAGAATGCCTGAGCGGACAAGGAAGGTGCCGACCATCGACATCGAGAAAGCGATCACACCGAGCATGACCGTCCACGCGCGCAAGGCGTTGCGGCTGGCCAGAACCGAGGCGGAATGGAGCAGCGCCGTTGCCGCGAGCCACGGCATCAGCGAAGCGTTCTCGACCGGATCCCAGAACCACCAGCCGCCCCAGCCCAGCGTGTAATAGGCCCAATAGGAACCTGCGGTGATGCCGATAGTGAGGAAAATCCACGCTCCCAGCACCCAAGGGCGCATCGCACGAGCGAAGGCCGGGCCAACGTCGCGCGTGATCAATGCGCCGATGGCGAAACTGAACGCGACCGAAAGGCCCACGTAGCCGACGTAGAGCGTGGGTGGGTGGAAGGCGAGGCCGATGTCCTGCAGCAGCGGGTTGAGCCCTGCCCCTTCGGGCGCGGGTTCGGGCAAGCGTTCGAACGGGTTCGAGGAGAGCAGGAGGAAGGCGTAGAAGCCGAGGCTGACGAAGGCCTGCCCCGCAAGGGTAGCAAGCAGCGTGTCTTCGCGCAGCCGCTTTTCAACCAGCGCGACCACGCCACCCGACACGGCCATGATCGTCACCCACAACAGCATGGAGCCTTCGTGGTTGCCCCAAGTGCCTGCCAGCTTGAAGATGAACGGCTTCATCGAATGGCTGTTTTCAGCCACCAGCTTTACCGAAAGATCGGTTTCCAGAAACAGGTCGATCAGCGCAAGGAACGAGACTGCGACGAGAAGGCCCTGCATGACCGCAAGCGGCCGAACCATGCCTGCCAAGGCCTTGCCGCCGGGACGCAGCGCAGAGAAACCGGCGAACAGTTGCAACACGGCAAGGGCTGCGGCCATCCACAGGACGGCAAGGCCGATTTCGGCGATCATTGCGTTTCAGCCACCACTTGCTTCGCCTGTTCCGGGGCCATTTCGCCCATCTGGCGCGGGACATAGTTTTCATCGTGCTTTGCCAGGAGATTGTCGGCCACGAAAGTCTGCCCTTCCATGCGGCCTTCGGCCACTACACCGGAGCCTTCGACGAAGAGATCGGGCGTGATGCCGGTATAGCGCACGGGAATGCGCGCCTTGCCATCGCCGACGATGAAATCGATGGTCACGCCATCGGCGCGCGTCTTGAGCGAGCCTTTTTCCACCATGCCGCCAAGCCGGATGGCACGGCCCTGTTCCGGCCGGTCCTTCACCAGATCTGCCGGGACATAAAAGTAGCTGGCCTGATTGGACAGCGCATAGGCAGCGAGCAGCCCCGCACCGACCAGTGCGACAAGCGCGATAAGCAGCAGGACGAGGCGCTGATGCTTGGGCTTTATGCCGCCGGTGACCTTGCCGTTCATTTGCCTCTGACCTTATCCCGGCGGCGTTCAGCGCGGATCATCGCCGCAAGCGACCAGCCGACCAGCAAAAGCGTGCCGATCACCCCGATCGCCAATGCGGCCGCAACATAATCCCACTGCTCAAGACCTTCGCGCATACGCCTGTTACGCCATAGCTTTCCGGCGCAGACGCGCCTCGGCCTGAATGTCGGCCAGAAGAGTGCGCATCCTTGCAAGGACAACGCCACCAAAGACAAGGCTGAAACCGAGCGCTGCGATCAGCAGCGGCCAGAGGAACGTGCCATCAATCGCGGACTTGCCCGCAGTGATCGAAGGCGGCTGATGCAGGCTGTTCCACCACACGACCGAACGGTTGATGATCGGGATGTTTATCGCGCCGACAAGGCCGAAGATCGCGGTGATGCGGCTTCCGCCACCGCCGCCCGCCATGTCACGCTGCGCGACGCCGGATAGCGCGATATAACCGAAATAGAGGAACAGCAGGACCAGGAAGCTGGTCAGTCTGCCATCCCACACCCACCAGGTTCCCCAGGTGGGCCGTGCCCAGATCGATCCGGTGATCAGACAGATTGCCGTGAAGGTTGCCCCCGGCACTGCCGCAGCACGCCCGGCAATGGCCGCCAGCGGGTGCCGCCAGACCAGTTCGACAAGGCTGGCGACAGCAATCGTGGACCAGCCCGCCATGCCCAGCCAAGCGGCGGGCACGTGGATGAACAGGATACGCACCGTATCGCCCATCAGCCGATCCGGCGGTACGGCGAGCACGCCATAGAGCACCGCGCCCATCGAGAGCAGCAGCCCGGAAACCAGAAGCAGCGGCATCATCCAACGGGCAAGGCGCAGGAAACGGGCGGGATTGGCAAAACCGTGCATGGGCGCGGGGCAGTCTGATCCTTCTCCCGGAAGCCTCCGCGTCCGGTCGGGTTCGCTCTGCCACGCTGCCAGCCCAGCCGCAAGCGCAATGGCGGCATTTCACACCAAAAGGCTATGCCTGATGCGATGCCCCTTGCGGGGAGAAGTTCAGGATTTTCGGGAGATAATGGGGCGACCGAGGGGGTTCGAACCCCCGACCTCCGGTACCACAAACCGGCGCTCTAACCAGCTGAGCTACGGTCGCCACATCAATCGCACAGATCACTCTGCGCGGGCTGGCCCCTTTGCAGAAAGGCGCGGGAAAGGGAAGCGGAAATTTGCCACAAAAGGTATTTATCGACTGAACCTGTCGCCCCATGTGCGGAAAGCCACGCGCGGCGGGTTGAGGCCGACATCGATCAGCGCCTGCTCTTCGAGCACAGCCGAATCGACCGTGACGGTCTGAGTCAGCAGGAACCAGCGGCTGCACACCTGCAACTGGCCAGCAGGAATGCCCGCCCCTTCCCCACCGCCCAACCCGCGTAAAGCATCTTCTGCTTTGGCCCAGCCGAGCGCTGGACGGCTTGCCAGAAGGGCGCGAGCGCGATCGGCGGGAATCGCAGTGGGCGCGATCATCGCGAGGAGCGGGGCCTGATCAGGGCGCAGCGTGTTGACGTTGATTGGCGAAAGCTGTGCAGCCGGAAGCGCACAGAGCCACGGACGCAGGCGTTCATAGAACTGCGGCGTCATGCCGCGCACGGCGCGAATCTCGCTGACGTCACCAATCAGGCGGCCAGCGGTGCGATAGGGCACGGTATGGCCCTGATAGGAATTGTCCTCTGCCCCATTGGGCGCGGGCGTGCTGTCACTATCGATCCAATCGGCAATCGAATCGCTCATGATCGCCGCTTCGGCTTCGGGAATGGCAAGACTGCGCATCAGCGCGCGCAACTGGTTCAGGCCGACAAGGCGCAAGCGATTGGTACCCTGCGCGTCCTGTTCGACCAGCGAATTGAGATTGAAGCAGTTTCCAGCGTCGTCCACTTGCGCCATTACGGTCCCACGGGGGAGTGGCAGCGGAAATTCACGGCCAAGAAGCCCGGTGCGATCCACAGTGCGTTCCTGCGATTGATCGACGAGTGCCCGGATGCGCGCCATCGCCAGCGTTTCCGCACTCGTGGCATAGAGCCGGGCCTGCGTCATCGCCTGTCCATTGCCCGCAAGCCGTGCGGCGAGATTCAAACGATCAAGCATGACCGCCGCAATCACGGCCATGACGGCCACCAGCAGTAGCACTGATAGCAGCGCAGCGCCGCGTTCCTTCGGATCGTGCGGGTTCACTGGTAGTTGACCCCGACCAGAGACACGATGCGCAGCGGCGCTACGCCCTTTTGCGGGATCAGCAATTCGATCGCGACGGGAAGCTCGGTGGTGAGTTGCGGCTCCCACCGGTCGCGCCAATTGCCGTCCTTGGTGCGGAAGCGGACGGTGGGCGGAGCGGTGAGCGGAAGGACTTCGCTTGGGGCATCAGCCGCAGCCCCATCGGGATAGGGGTAGCCTGCGCGGACCAGCGCGGTGGGGGTAATGCGGTACTCCACCTTCTGCAGACCGGGGCGCGGCGCACCGTCAAGATTATCCCAACCGCTGCGGGTGAAGCGGATGACCATGCCATCGGTATTGGCCTCGAATGCGGGGCGGGGTGTGCCGGATGTATCGCGTGAAGGCCGCGGGACGGCTTGGGCAAGATCGGCAGTCCAAACCGAAAGGAACCGGCGCTGTGCGGCAATGCTATCGGTCTTGGACCGGCTCGCAAGTTCGGCGTCGACAGAAAAGCGCAGGAGGCCAAGCGCGCCAACCGCGATCACCGCGAAAAGCACGAGTGCCACGAGCATTTCAACCAGCGTGAAACCGTTGGGCTTGGGCTTTTTGCTCATGCGCCGGGAAGCCGCGTGAAATCGAGCGTGAAGGCCTGGCTCTGCGCGCCCGGCGTGGTTTCGCGCACCGAGAGCGTGATGGCCAGCACGCCGTAGTCCGCCTGATTCGCCACGTTGCGTGTCCACTGAAAGCGGCGGCCCGCGTTTTCGATCGAACCGCTGGCGCTGCCTACTGGCGGTGGCGCAGGGTCGGTGAGGATTTCGGCGGCCATGTTCTGTGCCACGATTTCCCGCAACAGGCGTTGGTCAAGATCGGCGGTGCGGGCAATGCTTGCGCCTTCCATCTGCAGGAGCGCCAGGGCAGCGATGGCAAATACCGCCAGCGCGACAAGCAGTTCGAGCAGGGTGAAGCCATTCTTCTCAACCCGCATCGAGCGTGACCTTGCCATCGCGGCGGAGATGAATAACCAGCGTGCTGCCATCGCGGGTAAGGCTGACGACCGCATCGCTGCTGGCAAGACCGAGCGAATCGAACACCAGACGCTGGCGGCCCGCACTGGCCGTGGTGCCCTCTGCCCAGCCCATGAGATCGAAGCCTTTGCCCGGCAGCGGCTGCCACTGCCCCTGAAGGCGACGCTCGAAGTAATAGCCACGCTCGCTGACCACCAACGATATCGGACGCGCGCCGATAATCGCCTCGTCCCGCGCGGCCAGCGTGCGGGCGGCGAAGCGTTCCGCCTCGTCGCGCAATTTGCGCTCGTCGCCGGGCATGGTGAGCACGGCCACTGTTGCAAGCAACCCCATGACCATGAGCACGACCAGCACCTCGACCAGCGAGAAGCCGTTGCGCGGCAGTGGATGGGCGGCAGGGCGGGACATGGAGCCTCAGATGCGGCAGAAACGTGACGGTTTTACGACCAACATGCCAGCAGGTTCAAGTTGCGGCGCGCTGCGTGGCTGCGTTAGGGATCGCGCAATGACGATCCTCTCCAATGAATCCTCTGCCGAGCGGCTGATTTCGGTGCCGGGCATGATGCGTGTTCCCTCGCCGCGGCTGGAAATGTTCGTCCTGCGCGATTTTCTTTCCGAGGCCGAATGTGATGCCCTGATCGCGCGGATCGACCGGGACCGGCGGCCATCGACGCTGGCGGACGCAGACGGTGACCACTATTTCCGCACCAGCGAGACGTGCGACCTGCCGATGGATGAGCCGGACATCGTAGCGCTGGATCAGAAGCTATCGGCGCTTGCGGGAATCGCCCGGCAGTTTGGCGAACCCATTCAGGGTCAGCGGTACGAGGTAGGGCAGGAGTTCAAACCGCATACGGACTATTTCGATCCCGGCGGGGCGGACTTCGAACGATTCTGCAGCGTGGCAGGGCAGCGGACGTGGACCTTCATGGTCTATCTCAACGATGTGGAAGTCGGCGGCGCAACACGGTTCAAGGTAATCGACAAGACGATCCAGCCCGAACGCGGCAAGCTGGTCTGCTGGAACAATCGCAGGCCGGATGGCAGTGGCAATCCCTGCACGCTTCATCACGCGATGAAAGTCCGCAAGGGGCTGAAATACGTGATTACCAAGTGGTATCGCGAAAAGCCGTGGACTTGACCGTCAGTCCTCGGCTTCGCCTTCGCGCGCGGCACGGATCACGGGCAGACTGCGAAACAGCACTTCGGCATCGGCGGAACCAAGCAGTTCGGTAAAACGGCTTTCGTGCCGTTCGATCCGTGCAACCGCATCGTCAGCCATCTTGCGCCCTTCGTCCGTCAGGGTCAGCGCATGGCTGCGGCCATCAAGACGGCGCCGGTCAACAAGGCCGCGCTCCATCAGGCGCGAAATGATCGGCACCATGTTGGCGCGCTTGATCGCCAATGCGTGCCCCACTTCGGTCTGCGAACAATCGGGATTCTCCGCAATGACCAGCAGTGTGGTCACTTCGGCGGGACGCAGTTCGAGATCGGACAGTTCGCGCGACAGATCCGCCATCATGACAGCCGACGCCCGGCGAAGCTGATAGCCGAGGCGGCTCTCGAGGGAATTGGTCAGTGTCATGTCACGTTCTTTAAGACAGCTATCGGGGATAGCAATGCAGCAACACGCATGTTTCACGCAAAAGAAAAGGGCAGCCGAAGCTGCCCTTCCCTGTAATCAGCAGTTTCGCCCAAAAGGGCGATACTCTTAGCGCTTGAGCGAAAGACCGCCGAAACGCTTGTTGAACTGGGCAACGCGGCCACCCTGATCAAGCTGGCGCGTACCGCCGGTCCATGCCGGGTGCGACGTCGGATCGATTTCGAGAGCAAGCGTATCGCCTTCCTTGCCCCAGGTGGAGCGAGTCTCGAAAACGGTGCCGTCGGTCATCTGCACCTTGATCATGTGATAGTCGGGGTGAATGCCAGTCTTCATGGGTTAGTGCTCCGGTGCGCAACCGGTTCCGACCGGCTGCTAGAATCTGTAAGGGCGGGCCATTAGCGGGATTTGGTGTTAAGTGCAACTGGTCCGCATTTGGCCGCTTGGCGTCCTCGCGAAGGCGGGAACCTCGGTGTTTCCTGACTGGGCTAGCGTAACACGACTGAGGACCCCGCCTTCGCGGGGGCGCAGCGCGAAACTTCAATCAGGCGTCTGCAATCATTGCCGTGAAGCTGACCTCGCAGGTCACCTTGTCGCCAATCATGGCTTTACCGGCGAACTTGCAAACGCGCGAACGCTTCTGCGTAAATTCGACGTGCAGATCGAGCAGGACGCCGGGTTCCACGGGATTGCGGAACTTCGCTTCCTCAATCGCCATGAAATAGACCAGCTTGCCCGATCCCGCGAGGCCCAGCGATTCCACCGCGAGAACGCCCGCAGCTTGCGCCAGTGCCTCGATCTGGAGGACGCCGGGCATGATGGGGCGGCCGGGGAAATGCCCTTGGAAGAACTGCTCGTTCATCGACACGGCTTTCACCGCATGGATGCGCTCGTTCAGCGTGATCGATTCGACGCGATCAACCAGCAGCAGGGGATAGCGATGCGGCAGCGCCGCCATCACCTTGCGCACGTCGTAGTCTGTGATCACGGCCTGTGCCGTTTCTTCGGTCATTTCCCTGCCCCGCTCTGCTGTCCGTCAGGCCTCAACGGCCTTCGGGAGCCTTCGCACCGGCTGCGGGCTGTGCAGCCTGCGCCTGCGCAGCCTGCTGCTGTTCACGCTGCGCACGCGGCATCCAGCCAGCGGGCGGAACGAGCTGGGCTGAAGGGATCTGCTTGTTAAGTTCGGCCAGAATGTCCTGATTGAGGTTGTAGGCCTGACCTGCCTTGATCACGCTCTGCGAATCAAGAACGAGCGAAATCTTCTTCTTGTCCATCGCGGCCTGCGTGGCAGCGTCCAGCTTGTCGCCGATCTGCTCAAGAACATACTGCTGCGAAAGATTCAGCGGTTCGAGAATCTTCTGGATTTCGGCCTGCCCGGCCTGCTCGATACCCTGAATCTGCTCATACTGCTGCTGCAGCGCGGCGCGGTTCGGGTTGGCAGCCTTCGAATCGGCCTGCAGCTTGTCGATCAGCGGCTTGAGCTGCGCTTCGATCTGGGTCTTGCGCGCATTGGCCTGATCGATCTGCGGCTTGTAAGTGGTGGGGCGCTGCGTCTGCGCGGTCTGGTAAGCAGACGAAGCGGCGACGACAGCCGAAGGATTGGCAATGGCGATGCCCTGTACGGCAGCCTGTGCCGAAGCAACGGTCGGCGAAACGGCGGCAAGAGCGAGGCCTGCGAGCAGCGCGGAAGCGTAACGAATGGTCATCAGAACTGTGTTCCCACGTTGAAAGTGAAAGTCTTGGGGTCGTCGCCGTTGGCCTTCTTGAGGACACGGGCGAAATCGAGACGGAAGGGGCCGAACGGCGAGTTCCAGTTCACGCCGATACCGACCGAAACGCGCGGCGACGGTGTGTTGCCAACATACTCTTCGCGGAAGGCCTGAGCCAACGTGTTTTCGCTGCCATCGGCATTGAAACGCGAACTGGTGAGACGGCCATCGGTGCCCGTATACGAACAGGTCGCCCCGGCAGGAACGGTCGCCGGGCAGTTCGACACGACGTTCTGCACCAACGGATTCGAAACGCCGAATACGGCGCCAGCATCGACGTAGATCGATGGACGCAGGCCAAGTTCGCGCGCCCCGGAACCCAACGGGATTTCCAGTTCTGCGCGGGCCAGATAGTAGTAGCGGCCACCCAGTGCGTCATCGACCCACTGGTTGCGGTCATTCGACACGGTATCCAGCGTCCCGTTGTTGTCGCTGTCGACAAAGAACTTGCGCAGCACGCGCGGACCGACGCCGCGAATGTCGAAGCCACGGATCTGCGGCTCGCCCAGGAAGAAGCGGTCGGTCAGGTAAACGTCATCAACCGTCGGATCGCTGGAGCGGCTGGCCAGCGGCTTGATCGCACCACCTTCGGCCCGGACCGAGAAAATGAAACCGCCGCCTACCGGCCAGAACTTGGCGGCGTTGGCGGTAACGCGCGCATACTTCACCGAACCACCCAGCCCAGCGAAATCCGCGCCGACGATCAGCTGATTGCCGCGCGTCGGGCGAACGCGATTGTCGAGCGTATCATAAACCAGCGAGGCCCCGAGGATCGAACTCGTGCGCTTACCAATGGCGTCGCACAGATAGCGACCAGCCAGAAGGCTGCTGCACTGGCCGTTGATGAAGAACGTATCACGATCAAGCGTCACATCGTCGATGTTGAACGTATAGCGCCCGATCAGCGACATGTATTCGGTGAGTGGAACGCCAACACGCGCCGAGAAACCGGTCGTTGCCTGCTTGTAGGTCGTGTTGCGGTTCTGGTTGGTAAAGTTGAAGCTGTTCAGATCGCGGCGATAGACGTCCATGCCGAACGAGATGTTCTTGTCGAACAGGTAAGGCTCGGTGAAGCTGACCTGCACCGACCGGGTATAGCGCGAATAATCGACCGAGAGACCGATCGTCTGGCCGCGGCCACGGAAGTTGTTCTGACGGATCGACCCCTGGAAAATGAAGCTCTCAAGGCTGGAGAAACCGGCCGAAAGCTGCAGTTCGCCGGTGGGCTTTTCCTCGACGTTGGCTTCGAGGATGATGCGATCGGGCGCGCTGCCCGGCTTCTGCTCGACGTCGAACTTCTCCTGGAAGTAGCCGAGCGATTTGATGCGGTTGGTCGACCGCTTGATCTGGAAGGTGTTGAAAGCGTCCCCTTCGGCGATACGGAACTCGCGGCGGATCACCTTGTCCTGCGTCAGCGTGTTGCCGTTAACATCGACCCGTTCCACATAGGTGCGCGGCGCTTCCGCAATGCGGAAGGTGACCGACATCGTGAGGTCTTCCTTGCTGCGCGAAAAATCGGGGCGCACGTCGGCGAAGGCATAGCCGAACGCGCCCGCCGTTTCGGTGAGCGAATCGACCTGATCTTCGACCATCTTGGCGTTGTACCAGGCGTCCTTCTTGATCGGCAGGTTGGCGGCCAGCTTCTCGCTGTCGAAATCGCGCAGCTGGCTGTCGACCTTCACATCGCCGAACTTGTAGCGATCGCCTTCTTCGACAACGTAAGTGATGATGAAATCGCGCTTGTCCGGCGTGAGTTCGGCCACGGCGGAGACGACGCGGAAATCGGCATAGCCTTCGGTCAGATAGTACTGACGCAGCTTCTGCTGGTCGAACGCGAGGCGATCAGGGTCATAGCTGGTGCCGCTGGAGAACAGACGGAAGAAACGCGCCTGCTTGGTTACCATCTGGCCGCGCAGATCACCATCGGAGAACTTTTCGTTGCCGATGATGTTGATCTGGCGGACCTTGGACTTCGGACCTTCGCTGATTTCGAACACGATATCGACGCGATTCTGGTCAAGCATGACCATCTTCGGTTCGACCGTGGCGGCAAAGCGACCCTGACGCTTGTACAGTTCGATGATGCGGGCAACATCGGCGCGGACTTTCGAGCGGGTGAAAATCTGGCGCGCTGCCAACTTGATTTCAGGAAGGATCTTGTCTTCCTTGAGGCGCTTGTTGCCTTCAAGGATGATGCGGTTGATGACCGGGTTTTCCTTGACCTGAACCACCACGTCACCGCCGTTGTTGCGGATAGAGACGTCGGCGAACAGTTCGGTCGCGTAGAGGTCTTTCAGGGCCTGATCGCCCAGAGCCTGCGTATAGGTCTGACCGGGGCGCAGCCGGATGTAGGACAGGATCGTATCAGGTTCGAGGCGCTGCGACCCCTGCACCGTCACATTGCGGATCACGTCACCTGCGGGTGCCGAAGCTGGCGCTGGTGTGGCTGCTGCCGATTGCTGCGCCGCTGCGGCTTGCGCAAAGGCCCCCTGCGGGACTGCGACAAGTCCGGTGGTTGCGAGCAATGCTGCTCCGAGCGGGGTCATCTTGCCTGCCCGAGCCGCGTTCCGTCCAATCATCACCAAGCGCTATCCCGTACTAAATGGCAGCTGGACGCCCGCGAGGATATCCAGCCACGGCAAGCAATGCAGCCCTCTGCCCGATGCAACAAGGCCAATCAAGCAAACATTGCCCCGCAATTCTGTGTAAAAGACATTCCGTGCACGATTTCGGCTGCCACCCCTTGCAGACCAAACTCCCCCGCACCGGGGACACGAAACAATGATTACCCTCCAAACACCTTGAGCGACGCCACATCATTGATCGTGACGAAGAGCATCAGTGCCATGACGAACGCCAGACCGGTGCGGAAAGCCCACTCCTGCCCACGCTGGCCAATCGGCTTCTTCCGAACAGCTTCCGCCGCGTAGAAAGCCAGATGACCACCGTCGAGAACCGGGATTGGCAGGAGGTTAATGAACCCCAAGTTAATCGAAATCAGGGCAACGAAACCGACAAAAGACTGCCAACCTGAAACGAGCTGCTCACCCGAATATTTGGCGATCTTGATCGGCCCGCCGAGCTCCTTGACCTCGCGCTTGCCCGATATGATCTGGCCAATACCGTTGACCATCATCGTGATGATGCTGCCGGTCTGCTTCACGCCTTCGACCACCGCATCGACAGGACCAACGCGCACGATCTCGAACGATTTGGGACCGATGCCGAGGAAACCGATCTTCTGCGTGTTGCCGAAACGGTCGCTTTCAACCTTCACCGCAGCGCGCACATCCAGTTCTACCTGACGGGTATCGCGCAGCACCACAAGATCAAGCGGTTCACCGGGGTTCTGGCCGACTTCGAGCCGGACATCGAGGAACGAATCCACCGCCTTGCCCCGGATCGAAACGATGCGATCGCCCAGTTCCAGCCCGCCACGATCCGCAGCAGAACCAGACTGGATTTCACCCACAACCGGCGGGACAACGACTTTGCCATAGCCAAGCGTGAAACCTGCAAGGATGAGCACGGCAAACAGCAGGTTGGTAACCGGGCCTGCCAGCACGATCAGCGATCGCTGCCACAGCGGCTTGGCTTGAAACGTCCGATTGCGCTCTTCAGCAGGGAGTGCCAGCCAATCCGGGCTGGGCTGGCTGGCCGGGTTCATGTCGCCCGCAAACTGCACATAGCCACCGAGCGGCAACGCGGAGAGCTTCCAGCGGGTGCCGCGTTTGTCGGTCCAGCCCAGCAGTTCCTTGCCAAAACCGATTGAGAAAACATCAGCCTTCACGCCAAACCAGCGCCCGACGAGGTAGTGGCCCAGTTCGTGAATGAACACCAACGGTCCCAGCACCAGCAGAAAGGCCAGCACGGTGGTGAGGATTCCGGGGCTTTCCAACGGTGTCATCGGCAAACACGTTCCATCAGTTCACGCGCTCCAAAGGCCGTTTCTGGCCCAACAATTCATTGGCCCGCGCACGCGCCTCGGCATCGATTGCGATAACGTCATCAAGGCAGGTCGGGGCCACAGGAACACCATGCGAAAGCACATCCTCGACAGATTGCACGATGCGGGTGAACGAAATCTGACCATCAAGGAAAGCGGCAACCGCAATCTCATTGGCCGCATTCAGGGTGGCGGGCACTGCCCCGCCTTCCATCACAGCGTTTCGGGCAAGACGCGTGGCGGGAAAACGCACTTCATCGGGTGCGCGGAATGTCAGTTCGCCAATCGCCGCCAGATCGAGCGGATCGCACGGCGTATCCATCCGTGCAGGCCAGGCCAGTGCCGACGCAATCGGCACGCGCATGTCGGAAGGTCCCAATTGCGCCAGCGTGGACCCGTCGCGATATTCGACCATCGAATGAACGATAGACTGCGGGTGAACGATAACGCGCAGGCGCTCTGCTCCCACCGGAAACAGATGGAAGGCCTCGATAAATTCGAGGCCCTTGTTCATCATCGTGGCCGAATCGACGCTGATCTTGGCGCCCATCGACCAGTTCGGATGCTTCACCGCCTCTGCCGGAGTGGCCTTGCCCAGTTGCTCCAGCGTCCAGTCGCGGAATGGTCCGCCGCTGGCCGTCAGCGTGATCGACCGGACATGGGCAAGATCGTTGCCCTGAAGGCACTGGAATATCGCGTTGTGTTCGGAATCCACCGGTAACAGCGTTGCACCATGACGCGCGACCGCTGCGGTCATAACGTCGCCTGCAGAAACCAGCGCTTCCTTGTTGGCCAGCGCGATCACGCCGCCCTGCTCGATTGCCGCCATCGTTGGGGCAAGACCTGCACAGCCGACAATGGCCGCAACAGTGACATCAGCGCCCCTTGCTGCCGCTTCGACCAGTGCCGCAGCGCCTGCGGCTGCCTGAATGCCCGTTCCGGCGAGCGCTTCTCGCAAATCAGGCAGCGCAGCCTCGTCAGCAACTACAGCCACTTCCGCGCCAAACTCACGCGCGAGTCTTGCCAGTCCTGCCACATCGGCGTTCGCGGTGAGCGCGACCACGCGCCAATCTTCACGGTTGCGGCGGATCAGATCGAGCGTGGAGGTGCCGATGGAGCCAGTCGCGCCAAGGATAGATATCGTGCGCGTCATCTCACAGGCCCGCCTGCGTTGCAGCCCACGCTGTCCCGGCAATAATCGCCACGGGCAGAAGTCCATCGACGCGATCGAACAAACCACCGTGCCCTGGGATCAAACGCGATGAATCCTTCACGCCCGCACGCCTTTTGAGCCAGGATTCATAAAAGTCACCTGCTTGGGCAAAAACGGCCAGAAACGCACCTGCGAGCGCGGCCATGCCGATATTCGCAGTTTCGAGCGCTGCGGCAATGCTTGGTCCGGTAGGCCCCATCGTGGAGATCAGGTAGCTTGCCGACAGAACGACAAGCGCCGCCCATATGCCCGCTGCCGCCATTCCGCCCAGCAAACCGGACCAGGTTTTCGATGGGCTGATGCGTGGCGCGATCTTTGGTCCGCCCAGCGAACGCCCGGTAAAGTAAGCCCCGGTATCCGTGCAGATGACAAGGCCAAGCACCGCAATCATTAATGGCTCAGGCATGACCGCCAGTGCAAGGCCCGCCCAACCGATGTAAATCGCACCGGCGATGACCATCGACCCGAGCCGGGCCGGGTTTTCGGCAATCTTGCTGGCAAGCAGAACGTATTCGACGAAGACCCCGAATGCCACCGCAGCCACGAAAAGATCGAGCGCAACTCCCCCGGCCCAAAAGGCCACGCCTGCAATAACCAGCATGACGACTGCGGAAGCAACGCGCACCGGCAAATCCGCGTTTTTCGGCGGGGCTGGCTCGGCAGCCGAAACGATGGGGTCAACGTCCACCGAAGCGCCTGTCACGAGCGGCAAACTGGTCCAGCGCATCGCGCAGATGGGCCGATGTAAAGTCGGGCCAGAGCACATCGGTAAACCACATCTCGGCATAGGCCGCCTGCCACAGCAGGAAATTGGACAGGCGCACTTCGCCCGATGTGCGGATCAGCAGATCGAGCGGTGGCAGATCGGCAGTATCGAGTTCCGCCTCGATCGCTTCGGCCGTGATATCGCCCTTCGCCGCAGCCTTCGCCGCAGCCCGTGCGATTTCCTGTTGCGATCCATAGTTCAGCGCAATGGCAAGCGTGGTGCCGCTGTTGTGCGCGGTCCGCGCCATCGCGTTTTCGATCATCTCCACGATATCGGGCGCAAGTGCATGATAATCGCCGATAATACGAAGTCGGGTATTGTTGGCGACAAATTCTTCGAGATCGTTGCGGATGAAGGTCCGCAACAGCCCCATCAGATCCGCAATCTCGTCTGCGGGACGCTTCCAGTTCTCTGACGAGAACGCATAGAGCGTCAGAGCTTCAAGTCCCATGTCCCTGGCTGCGCGGGTAATTTCGCGCACGGTTTCCACCCCGCGCTTGTGCCCGAAGGCGCGCGGCATCAGGCGCTTCTTGGCCCAACGGCCATTGCCATCCATGATAATGGCAACGTGCCGCGCACCGCAGGCCGCACCACCACCATTCGAGGCGGGGACGGCTGTCACTTGCCGAGGATTTCCTTTTCCTTGGCCGCAGCCGCGTCATCGGCCTGCTTGATTACTTCGTCGGTCAGCTTCTGCAGATCCGTCTCGGCACGCTTGCGCTCGTCTTCCGAGATTTCCTTCTTGTTCTCGTCCGCCTTCAGCGCGTCCATACCATCGCGGCGCACGTTGCGGATAGCGATGCGGGCGTTTTCAGCATACTTGCTGGCCAGTTTGGCCAATTCCTTGCGGCGTTCCTCGGTCAGATCCGGGATCGGCAAGCGCAGGGTATTGCCATCGTTGATCGGGTTCAGACCCAGCCCTGCAGAGCGGATCGCCTTTTCCACGGGGGTCACGTTAGACTTGTCCCACACCTGTACCGAAAGCAGGCGCGGTTCCGGGGCCGAAACGGTGGCGACCTGCGCAAGCGGCATATGGCTGCCATAGACTTCGACCGTGATCGGATCGAGCAGCGCAGTGTTGGCGCGCCCCGTGCGCAGGCCGGAGAGATCACCCTTGAGCGATTCCACGGCGCCCTTCATGCGGCGCTCAAGATCAGCCTTGTCGTACTTGGCCATGTCAGGCGTCCTTTATCACTTTGGCTTCTTCACAATGGTCTGCGTCCCCTCGCCCGACAGCACTTGGGCAAGATTGCCCCGTTCGCGGATCGAGAAGACGACGATCGGAATGTTGTTGTCACGGCACAGCGCAACCGCACTGGCATCCATAACTTTCAGATTGTCTGCCAGAACCGTGTCGTAATCCACGGTTTCATAACGCTTTGCCGTGGCATCCTTTTTGGGATCGGCATCATAGACACCATCCACACTGGTGCCCTTGAGCAGTGCATCGCATTTCATTTCGGCGGCGCGCAGCGCAGCACCTGAATCGGTAGTAAAATACGGGGCGCCGACACCGGCCGCGAAAATCACGATGCGCCCTTTTTCAAGATGCCGTTCTGCGCGGCGACGGATCACCGGTTCGCAGACCTGATCCATCTGCACCGCAGACTGCACGCGTGTGGGCACACCGATTTGCTCCAGCGCATTTTGCATCGCCAGCGCGTTCATCACCGTGGCGAGCATCCCCATATAATCGGCCTGCGCCCGGTCCATGCCCTTGGCCGCGCCCGCCATGCCACGAAAGATATTCCCGCCGCCGATCACCAGGCAAACCTGAAGACCGGAATCGCGGACGTCTTTCACTTCCTGTGCGACGCGGGCCACATAGTCAGTATCGATCCCGAACTGCTGTTCCCCCATCAGCACTTCGCCCGAAAGCTTCAGGAGGATGCGCTTGTAGGTAGGGACGCTCATAAGGTGGACGCACTCGTGACAGATGGGGATTGGCCGCCCTTATAGCCCCATGAAGGGACCTGCCAAGGGCGCAGACATAACAATCCCCGCACCGACGGGCCAGCAGTGCCAGCCCGCCCATGCGGGGATCGTTGAAGTCAGCCTTACTTGATGCCGGCAGCAGCAGCCACTTCGGCAGCAAAGTCGGTTTCTTCCTTCTCGATGCCTTCGCCGAGCTGGAAGCGGACGTAATCCTTGAGGACGACCTTCGCGCCAGCTTCCTTGCCAGCGGCATCGACGACCTGCTGGATGGTGGACTTGTTGTCCATCACGAAGATCTGCGAAAGCAGCGCGTTTTCCTTGGCATACTTTGCCACGGCGCCATCGACCATCTTGGCCTGAACTTCGGCGGGCTTGCCGCTTTCAGCCGCCTTTTCAGCCGCGATCTTGCGCTCGCGCGCAATCAGGTCGGCGTCGAGATCATCGGCGTTGAGCGCCAGCGGGAAAGCAGCAGCGATGTGCATCGCAATCTGCTTGCCCAATGCTTCGAGCTTGTCAGCAGCGGCTTCCGATTCGAGCGCGACGAGCACGCCGATCTTGCCGAGGTTCGGCGCAGCAGCGTTGTGCATGTAGGGCACGACGACGCCATTGGCGACTTCGACGTGCTTGATGCGGCGCAGCTGCTGGTTCTCGCCGATGGTCGCAACGTTGTTGGTCAGTTTGTCCGAAACGGTGCCGCCATCGGGATAGGCAGCAGCCTTGAGCGCTTCGACTTCGGCGACGCCGGTGTTCAGCGCAACTTCGGTCGCCTTGCGCACGAAGTCCTGGAACTGGTCGTTCTTGGCAACGAAATCGGTTTCCGAGTTCACTTCGAGCGCGACGCCCTTGGTGCCCGAAACGGTAATGCCGACAAGACCTTCTGCAGCCGTGCGGCTCGACTTCTTGGCAGCAGCGGCAAGACCCTTGGCGCGCAGTGCGTCAACCGCAGCTTCGAAATCGCCACCGGCTTCGTCGAGAGCCTTCTTGCAGTCCATCATGCCGGCGCCAGTGCGCTCGCGCAGGTTCTTCACGTCAGCGGCAGTATAAGCCATTGCGTTGATCCTTTATCTTGAAACGGGAAGGCCGCAGCACTGCCGCGGCCCGTAAATCGCATCCGGGACAGTTCGGTGACGGTCAGCCCCAATGAGCATAACCGTCACGCGAATTGTGCGATCAGGCTTCCGCGGCTTCTTCAGCCAGCGGCTCGTCCATCGCACCCAGGTCAGCGCCCGAAGCAATGGCAGCCTGACGACCACCCTTGGTCGCCGCAGCGGCCACGGCATCGCAGTAAAGGCGGATGGCGCGGCTTGCGTCATCGTTCGCCGGAACCGGGAACGCGATGCCATCGGGCGAAACGTTCGAATCGAGGATCGCGACGACAGGGATGCCAAGAACGTTGGCTTCCTTGATCGCCAGCTCTTCCTTGTTAGCGTCGATCACGAACATCACGTCCGGGATACCGCCCATGTCACGGATACCGCCGA
>NZ_JBMLSM010000040.1:0-34406 GCF_049240505.1 Novosphingobium sp. | reverse complement strand
TCACCTTCTGGTGCCGCCGTTGCAGCGAACAATCGCGCTCGAACAGGTGGACGACATTTCCGTGGGCATCGCCAAACACCTGCACCTCGATGTGCCGGGGCGAGAGGATGTACTTCTCGATCAGCACCCGATCATCGCCGAACGAGGACGCCGCTTCACGACGGCATGACGCCAAACCTTCGGCAAAATCGGCAGAACTTTCCACCCGCCGCATACCCTTGCCGCCACCACCGGCCACGGCCTTGATCAGCACCGGATAGCCAATGGCATCGGCCTCAGCCTGCAACCGCTCAAGGCTCTGGTCCTCGCCCAGATAGCCCGGCGTCACCGGCACACCCGCCGCAATCATCCGCGCCTTTGCTGCATCCTTAAGCCCCATCGCGGTGATCGAAGCGGGCTTCGGTCCGACCCACACCAGCCCCGCATCGATCACGGCCTGCGCAAATTCGGCGTTCTCAGACAGGAAGCCATACCCCGGATGGATTGCTTCAGCGCCCGTGGCCTTGGCCGCAGCAATGATCCGCTCGCCCACCAGATAGCTTTCGCGCGCAGGCGAGGGGCCAATATGCACAGCCTCATCGGCAGAGCGTACATGCAGGGCATTGCGATCGGCGTCGGAATAGACAGCCACCGTGCGAATGCCCATGCGGCGTGCGGTGCGGATAACCCGGCAGGCGATTTCGCCACGATTGGCGATGAGGAGCGATTTGATCATAAAGCATCACCCGAAAAGTCCTCCCCGGAACGGGGAGGTGCCCCGCAGGGGCGGAGGGGCCGAAGGCTCTCAGCATAAGCCACAATCGAAGCCGCAGCTGTCCCCACATCCTTGAGTACATCAGCCGCCGGAATGCGCAGGACGGTCCAACCCAACGCGATCAAAGCAGCATCGCGCTTTTCATCCCGCTGCGGTCTGTCACCCATGTCATGCACGATGCCATCGATCTCGATAAGCAATCTGCGGTCAAGGCAAGCGAAGTCCGCTACATAACCCGCGACGGCAAACTGCCGACGAAACTTGATGCCAAGCGGCTTGCCGCGCAATTCGCGCCAAAGCAGCACTTCGGATAACGTCATCTCGCGCCGAAGTTTCCGCGCCGTCGCGGTCTGACTGGCAGATGCGCCGACAGTGCGGTGATGGGTTCGCGGCCTTTCGACCCCTCCGTCAGCGCTGCGCGCTGCCACGTCCCCGTTCCGGGGAGGATTTAGCAAATTGCTCCTCACATCCTGAACACCCCGAACCGGGGTGCCTCCGCAATCGGTGCTTGCAAACACACCTCAAGCGCCAACCCCAGCACATCTCTTGTCTGCACCGGATCGATCACCCCATCATCCCACAGCCGCGCGGTGGCGTAATAGGGATTGCCTTCGTCCTCATACTTCTGCCGCACCGGGGCCTTGAATGCTTCGGCCTCTTCCGGCGTCCACTTATCCGCATCGCGATGCACCGTTGCCAGCACGCTCGCGGCCTGCTCGCCACCCATCACGCTGATCCGCGCATTCGGCCATGTGAACAGGAACCGTGGCTGGTAAGCCCGCCCGCACATGCCATAGTTGCCCGCACCAAAGCTGCCGCCGATCAGCACGGTCAGCTTCGGCACTTGCGCCGTCGCCACCGCTGTCACCAACTTTGCGCCATGTTTTGCAATGCCTTCGGCTTCATACTTGCCACCAACCATGAAGCCCGAAATGTTCTGCAGGAACAGCAGCGGAATCTTGCGCTGGCAAGCCAGTTCGATGAAGTGCGCCCCCTTCTGTGCGCTTTCCGAAAACAGCACCCCGTTGTTGGCAAGGATCGCCACCGGCTTGCCCCAGATATGCGCAAAGCCGCAGACCAGCGTGCTGCCATACATCGCCTTGAACTCGTGGAACTCGCTCCCATCCACGATCCGCGCGATAACCTCGTGCACGTCATAAGGGGCGCGCACATCTTCGGGAATGATCGAGTACAGATCCTCCGCCGGATACAACGGCTCCCGCACGCCCGCAAAGGCGGGGGCCTCGGGCGCATTCACGCTACCCAGATGCGAGACGATATCCCGCACAATCGTCAGCGCATGTTCGTCATTGTCGGCCAGATGATCCACCACGCCGCTCTTGCGTGCGTGCAGATCGCCGCCACCCAGCGCTTCGGCGGTAATCTCTTCGCCCGTCGCGGCTTTCACCAGCGGCGGCCCGGCCAGAAAGATCGTGCCCTGTTCTTTCACGATCACCGATTCATCGCTCATCGCCGGAACATAGGCCCCACCAGCCGTGCACGATCCCATCACGCTGGCAATCTGCGGAATGCCCAGCGCACTCATGTTCGCCTGATTATAGAAGAACCGCCCGAAGTGATCGCGATCAGGAAAAACCTCGGCCTGATTGGGCAGGTTCGCCCCGCCGCTGTCCACCAGATAGACGCAGGGCAGCCGATTTTCCTGAGCGATTTCCTGCGCTCGCAAATGCTTCTTCACAGTCATCGGGAAGTACGTGCCGCCCTTGACCGTCGCATCGTTGGCAAAGATCATGCACTGGCGGCCCGAGACACGCCCCACGCCTGCAATGATCCCGGCGCCCGGCACTTCATCCCCATACAGACCGTTCGCGGCAAGCTGCCCGATCTCAAGGAACGGCGAACCGGGGTCGAGCAATCGCTCCACCCGGTCACGCGGCAGCAGCTTCCCGCGTGAGACGTGCCGCTCGCGGCTGCGCTCATCACCGCCGAGAGCCGCCCTGGCGACCTTTGACCGAAGCTCTTGCGCCAGCGCGCGGTTGTGCGCCGCGCGCGCCTGCGCCTGTTCGGATGAAAGGTCGATATTGCTCGGGATAACCGGTGCGCTCAACGCCTGCTGCCTTTCAGATGCTTGGCGAAGAAGGGCAGCACATGCGTGCCGAACCGTTCCTTCACCCGGTTGCCGTGGTCGCCGACATAGATTTCCCAGTCGTGCGCTATGCCGAAACGGGTCAGCGTTTCGTGGATCAGTTCATCGTCCGCCCGCACGAAATCGGTGTCGCCAGTATCGATGGCGATGCCGCTCATCCGTCGCAGGGCAGGCAAATATTGCGATGCCATCGCGACGGGTGAGTTAGCCGCCCACTTGGCGATGACTAGTTCGTTGACCTTGCCCTCGCTCGTCCCAAGATCGGCAAAGAACGGCGGTTTTCCGGGATTGGGCGACCATGCCGCCGCCACGGCAAAGTTGCCTCTGCTCATCCAGTCCGCCGTCAGCGCCTGATCCACGGTCCAGCTTTCGTACTTCGGGTCTGCGGAAGAGGCGGGTCGCGGAATCTGGCAGCACGGGTTCATGGCATAAAGCGCGCCGAATACGTCGGGCCGCTTCATTCCCAGCTTCAGCGTGCCGTAACCGCCCATCGAATGTCCGGAAAGGCCGCGCGCCTCTCTGCTCGCCACGGTGCGAAAGGTCTTGTCGGTCCACGCCACCAGATCGTTGGCGATGAAATCCTCGAAGTTCCCGACCGTGGGCGAATTCGAATACATCGATCCGCCCCACTTGGTCATGCTGTCAGGCACCACGACGATCACTTCCGCGCCTGCGGCTTTCAAGGCAGCTTCGAAATCGGTCCGCTCGACATATTGGTCTGCCGTAGAGTTGTAGCCGTGCAGGAAATAGACCACCGGGTAACGGCGGCCCTTCGCCTTGTCATAGCTGTCGGGCAGAAACACATAGACGGTGCGATCCGCCGAATTGCCTTCAAGGTTACCTTCAAGGGAAGCGCTGTGAACGGTCGTTTTTTCCACCCGCGCCAGTGCGGGTTGGCCAAGGCCAGCCAGCGCTAAACAGGCAATGGCCACATAGGCAGGGATCGTCTTCAGGCGCATCATTCTCTCCGCAGTTGCTTTTATCGCGCGCCGATCAGCTCCCTGCCGATCAGCATCCTGCGGATTTCATTGGTTCCGGCGCCAATGTCCAGCAACTTGGCATCGCGCAGATAGCGTTCCACCGGCCAGTCCTTGGTGTAGCCCGCGCCGCCTAGCGCCTGCACCGCCTCGCCTGAAACGCGGAAGGCGTTCTCGCTGGCCAGCAGGATCGCGCCTGCCGCGTCGAAGCGCGTGGTCTGCCCGGCATCGCAGGCCTTTGCCACGGCATAGACATAGGCGCGCGCCGATTGCATCGCCACATACATGTCGGCAATCTTGGCCTGCATAAGCTGGAAGGTGCCAATCGGCTGGCCGAACTGCTTGCGCTCCCGCACATAGGGAATCACCGTATCAAGGCAGGCCTGCATGATGCCGATCTGCATCCCGGCCAGAACCACGCGCTCATAGTCCAGACCGCTCATCAGCACGCCCACGCCGCCGTGCAGAGGCCCCATCACGTTCTCTTCCGGCACGAAGCAATCGTCGAAAACCAGTTCACAGGTGGGTGATCCGCGCAGGCCCATCTTGTCGATCTTCTGGCCGATGGAAAAGCCTGCCATGTCCTTTTCAATCAGGAAGGCGGTAATGCCCCGGCTGCCCGCTTCGGGTGATGTCTTGGCATAGACCACCAGCGTATCGGCATAAGTGCCGTTGGTGATCCAGAACTTGGTGCCGTTCAACCGGAACCCGCCCGACACTGGTTCCGCCCGCAGCTTCATCGAAACCACGTCCGACCCCGCGCCCGCTTCCGACATGGCAAGGCTGCCCACATGCTCGCCCGAAATCAGCTTGGGCAGATACTTCGCCTTCTGATCGTCGTTGCCCCAGCGACGGATCTGGTTGACGCAAAGGTTGGAATGCGCGCCATAGGAAAGACCGACAGACCCACTTGCCCGGCTCACTTCTTCCACCGCGATCACGTGGTCCAGATAGCCCAGGCCCAGCCCGCCGAACTCTTCTTCCACCGTGATGCCATGCAGGCCCAGCGCGCCCATCGGCTCCCACAACTCGCGCGGGAAGCGGTCGTCGCGGTCGATCTCGGCGGCAAGCGGGGCGATCTGTTCATCCGCAAAGCGACCTGCCGCTTCACGGATCATCAGGGCGCTTTCGGTCAGTCCGAAGTCGAAATCGGGCGTGGCGCGCATCGTGGCATCCTTTCGCAAACTTTTCAGGCAAAGACTATCATCACCAAACCTTTGCTCAAAATTGATTTGTATCGCGGTTTACGATAGGTTTTTCCTATGATGAAGCGTGCGCACCTTCGGCAGTTTCTGGCCGTTGTCGAAACTGGCAATTTCACCCGTGCGGCAGAGCGTCTGGCCATTTCCCAGCCCACGCTTTCCGCTGCCATTGCCGAACTGGAACGTCTGGCCGGGGCGCGGCTTTTCCTGCGCGAACGCAGGCAGGTCCGCCTGACGGATGCGGGCGCACGCCTCGTCAATCATGCCCGCGCGATAGAACGCGAATTTCGCGCCGCCGAAGCGGCCTTCGCCGATGCGCCCGCGCCGCTTAAGCCCTTGCGCCTCGGCGTGCTGCCTTCGGTCGCTACGTCCATGCTTTCGGCAACCGTCCGCCGCTGGACGGGGGCGCAGCCGCTTTCGCTGTCCGAAGGTGCCGATGCGGAACTGCGCCGCAAACTGGGGGAAGGGCAGATAGACGCTGCGATCACGCTGCTCCGCCCCGAAGATGCAGACCGGCCTTCACTGTCCTTGCTTGACGAAGGCTATCGCCTGCTGATGGCTGCAGATCATCCGCTCGCCACAGCGGCGGTCCTCGATGCGCGCGATGTTGCCGCCGAAACCATGATTGCTCGTCGTTCCTGCGAAGTGCTTGGCGAAACAAGCCGATGGTTCACCCAGCGCGGCGTTCGCCCGCCATTCTTCCTGCGATCATCAAACGACGATCGCTGCATGGAGATGGTTCGCGCGGGGATGGGGGTGACAACCGCACCGCAGTCCCTGATGCGAGATGGCGTGGTTGCGGTTGCCCTGGCCGATTACGATTTCCGCCGCACACTGGGGCTTATCGCCGCGCGTGAAAGGCCGGATCTGGCGAAAGAGGGTAGCCCTCTTGCCGAGGCCTGCGGCGCCGGTTTCAGCTAGGCGTCACTTCGCGGCGTAAAGCAGCCGCCCTTCACCCAATCTTGCAAGAACACCATCGATATCCTTGTCTGAAAAGGCAAAGCACCCTTGGCTGCGCCCGATGCGACCCTGCGTTTGGGCCATCTCGTCGCTGACATAGTTGGCGGCATGGATCACAATGCCGCGTTCCATCGCCGCACTGTTCACGTCTTCCAGCCCGATCAGCCGCCGCGACCGGCCATGCTTGCCGCTATAGGCAGCGCCGGTCAGGAATGCGCCTGGGCTGGAGGCATATGAACCGTAACGGTTGGAGAAACGCTGCACCCAGCCGCTGTTTGCCGGGTCGGACCCGCTGCCATGCGAAACGAGGTGCGACGACAGCACTTTGCCGCCTTCGATATCGATCAGGTGGAACCGCGCCTCACGCGATGCCTTTGAAAAATCAACCAGCCCTACGAGATCGCGATTGCGAATATGTGCGCCATGCGCATCCAGCGCAGCTACCGCCCTTTGCACCATCAGCGGGCGGGTGGGGCGGGCGAACGGAGACACTTCGGGTTCACGCACCGGCGTAACGGCAAAGGCGGGCGCGCTGCCGAGCGGTCCGCCCACCATTGCGCTACCAGCCGTTGCAATCATGGCGCCTAAAAATTTGCGCCGCTCAGGAACCATTCTGCGAGACCCCGGTTAACCGTCCTTGGTCTGGCAAAATGTATGCGTTGCGTCACACCTGCAAGCGTGGCGGCGCGTCCTTGCGACGAGTCGTGCATGGACCGCCACCAGCGCCCCCTCCTATCCCGTCTGGCCTATCTCGTCTGGCCTATCCCGACTGGTTTGATGTCCATGACCGCGATAGGACACTGGAATGACCGGCCAGACCAACAAGCGCAACATTGATCCCGAACGCCGTGCAGAGATTGGCCGCGAACGTCGTGCCCGCACCCGCGCGCGCATCCTTGCCGTTACTTTCGACCTTTTTGGCCGCGAAAACGGCCTGTACACCCGGGTCGAGGAAGTGTGCGAGGCTGCGGGTGTCGCCCGGCAGACGTTCTACAACCACTTCAGGGGCATGGATGATCTGCGCGATGCGCTCGCTTACGAAGTCAGCCATGATTTCCTCGTGGCGGTCACCGCTGCGCTCGATACCCTGCCCGATGCCGCCTGCCGGACAGCGGCGGCGATCCGCTACTATCTGGGGCGGGGCAGGGTCGATCCGCAGTGGGCGTGGTCCATCGTCAATCTCTCCGCCAGCGGTTTCGTGTTCGGTGCCGAAACCTTCGCGCAGGCTCGTAAGACTGTGGCGGAAGGCATTGAAGCAAAAGCCTTTGATCTTGGCGATGATCGCATTGGTCGCAACATGGTGATGGGGACCGCGCTGTCTTCGTTGTTCACCCAATTGCGCGAGGAAACGCCGGAAACCTATCCGGCTGACGTGGCAAAGGCGGTCCTCGCCGGACTTGGTTGCCCATCCCACCATGCCCGCCAATGCGCGGAAATGCCTCTCCCGCCACTGTAATCACGTCTGCGGAACAACTGCATTCCGGCACTTGACTCCGTGTGCCTGCCTCCCTTATCAAAATGGACATAATGTAATAATTGAAATGGGAGAGCGATATGCGCATTGCGATGGCGCTGATGCTCGTCTGCGGCGTTGCCGGTTCAACCGGCGCTGCGCTCGCGGCGGCAAAAGCTTCTGATCCGGCACCGTCAGGCCGCCCGCCAGAGCGGGTCTACGCGGTAACCTGCGGCTATTGCCACGGGCACAATGTCGGTCCGATCATCCTCGGTCGTGGCATTCCGGCGGCAACTGTGCAGGCGATGGTTCGCGGCGGCAGGGGCGCCATGCCCGCCTTCCGCCCCACCGAAATCACCAATGCCGAACTTGCCGCGCTCAGCCGCTGGATCGAAAAATCCAAAGCCAATCCGAAGGAGCACGGCAAATGACCGGTGGCGTTTCCCGCAGAGATCTGATCCGCGCCGGTGCCGCAGGCGCAGCGCTTGCGTCCACCCGCGCTTTCGCCAATCCGCTTGATGGCCCGCGCATGATGCCGCCCGGCATTGGCAGCGATCGGTTCGCCGCTGCGGTTAAGGACTTGCGCGCAGTCGTCGGGGCCGAATGGGTCTTCGCCGATGCTGAAAGCACGCTGCCCTATGCCAGCACGTTCACGCCGGACCCGGATGGAAAGCACCTGCCATCGGGCGCCGTGGCCCCCGCCTCGGTGGAAGAAGTGCAGGCGGTTCTGAAAGTGGCCAACACATATGGCCTGCCGCTATGGCCCGTCTCCACCGGCAAGAACATGGGCTATGGCAATGCCACCCCCGCCACATCCGGCCAGATGGTGCTCGATCTCAAGCGGATGAACCGCATCATCGAAGTCGATGCCGAACTTGGCACGGCACTTGTGGAACCGGGCGTAACCTATCAGGATCTTCACGATTATCTGCAGGCCAACAATCTGCCCTACTGGATAGATGTGCCCACGGTCGGCCCGATCGTTTCCCCGCTGGGCAATACGCTGGAACGCGGCGTCGGCTACACCCCCTATGGCGATCATTTCTTCATGCAGTGCGGCATGGAAGTGGTGCTGGCCGATGGCACAGTGGTTCGCACCGGCATGGGCAGCGTAAAGAACTCCACCACCTGGCAGGCGTTCAAATGGGGTTACGGCCCCTATATCGATGGGCTGTTCACCCAGTCCAACTTCGGCGTCGTCACCAAGCTGGGCATGTGGCTCATGCCCGCACCGCCGGTCTACAAACCATTCATGGTGCGCCATATGGAAGTGGCCGATGTGGCAAAGATCGTCGATGCGATCCGCCCGTTCCGCATGAACAACCTGATCCCCAACTGCGTGCTGATGATGGGCGCGGCCTACCAGCTCGCCATGTTCAAACGGCGTGACGAGATCTGGACCGAAAAGCGCTCCGTCACGGATGAAGCGATCAAGGCCGAGGCGGTGAAGAACGGCCTAGGCATGTGGAACACCTACTTCGCGCTCTATGGCACGGACGAGATTATTGCCGCTGTGGAACCCATCGTGCGGGGCGCTTTCGAGGCGACAGGCGGTGAAGTGCTGACCGAAAAGGAAATGTCCGGCAATCCGTGGTTCGAACATCACAAGTCCTTGATGCGCGGCGGATTGACGCTTGAGGAAATCGGCATCGTGCGCTGGCGCGGCCCCGGTGGCGGGATGATCTGCTTCGCCCCGGTTGCGCCCGCGAAGGGCGCTGAGACCGCCGCGCAAACCGCACTCGCCAAGGAAATTCTGGGCAAGTACGATTTCGATTACAACGGCGCATTCGCCATCGGCGGGCGCGAACTGCACCACCTGATTTTCCTGCTGTTCGACAAGGACGACCCGGCAGAAGAGCGTAAGGCGCAAGCCTGCACCGAAGAGATGATCCATCGCTTCGGGGAAAAGGGCTGGGCCGCCTATCGCACTTCTGTCAGCACGATGGACCTCGTTGCCAGCCAGTATGGCGAGGCGAACCGGATGCTCAACAAGCGCCTCAAGGCTGCGCTCGACCCCAACGGCGTTATTGCGCCCGGCAAGTCCGGGATCGCGTTGTGATCGGCCCCAGCGCCCCGGTAGACCTGTTTTCCGATGCCGTTCTGGCCGATCCCGCTCCGACCTTGCGCCAGCTTCGCGATATCGGCTCGGCGGTCTGGCTGCCAGCAACCGGTGCGTGGTTCATCGGGCGCTTTGCCGATGTGCGCAGCGCGCTCAACGATTGGCAGACGTTCTCCTCGGCGCAGGGCATCGGTTTCAACCCTACGATCAACGCCGCTTGGGATCAGGCGCTGATCTGTCAGGATCCACCGGTCCACACGACGCGGCGCAAGCTGATGATGGAGGTGCTCAGCCCTGTCGCGCTGAAGCCCGTGGCCGAAACCATTGATCAGCGGGCCGAAGCGCTGGTGGACCGGCTTTTGGAGATGGGCCAGTTCGATGGCGTCACCGATTTTGCCCACGATCTGCCGGTTGGCGTGGTGATGGACCTGATCGGTTGGCCCCACGATGTGCGCCCGCGCCTGCTCGAACTGGCCGACGGTTCGTGGAACGCTGCCGGGCCAGACAATGCGCGGATGCAATCGGGCATGGCACAGCTTGGCCAGATGATGGACCTTCTCGCTGAAATCTATGCAGAAAATCGCGTTGTGCCGGGAGGCTTCGCCTCGCGCCTGATCGCTTCGGCCCATGCCGGAGAAATCGCCGCTGAAACTGCCATCGGGATGCTTGCAGGCTATGTCGTCGCGGCATTTGAAACGACGATTTCCGCAATGGCTGCTGGGCTTTACCTATTCGCCAGCAATCCAGGCGAATGGCATAAGCTGCGCGCCAATCCGGCCCTGGCATTGGGCGCGGCGAACGAGATCGTCCGCCTTGAAACCCCGCTCCAGCACTTCGGCAGGGTGACCACGCGTGAGGCGGCGCTGTCTGATGGTTCGATCATCCCCCCGGAAAGCCGCGTGATCATATCCTACGCCAGCGCCAATCGCGACGAACGGCACTATGCCGAACCGGACTTTTTTCGCATCGACCGGCGCGAAAAACAGAACCTTGGCTTCGGGCACGGCCCTCACGGCTGCGCGGGACAGGGGCTGGCGCGGATGGAACTCGTTGCGGTGTTCACCGCGCTGGCAGGGCGTGTGGACCGTCTGGAGCTTGCCGGATCGCCGACGCGCAGTCTTAACAATATCGCACGCGGGTTTGGCAGGCTGCCCATTCGCGTCATCGCAGGCTGACGGCCTTCCGTCGCAACGCAATTGTCTACAAAATCAATTGAGTTATTTAAGATGCATGTCGGGACGTAATCCGAGTCGACCGGCTTTCCGTTTCAGGAGACAGCACTGATGACTCAACAACGCTCGTTCGCGGCGGGGAAAGACCCGCTTGTGCTTACCGTGCCGGGCCTCAACAACAGCGGGCCGGGGCACTGGCAAACGCTTTGGGAACAGGAACTTGGCAATGTCCAGCGGGTCGATCTCGGCCTGTGGGACGATCCGCACCGCAACACCTGGGTGAACAAGATCAACCTTGCCGTGCACCGCGCCGACCGCCCCGTCGTGCTGGTCGCGCACAGCCTCGGCTGCCTTGCCGTGGCGTGGTGGGCCGAGTTCGAAAAGCCCAGCGATGACAAGGTGGTAGGTGCGCTTCTCGTCGCTCCGCCCGATGTCGAGGTACGCCCGATAGACCGCCGCCTGACGCGCTTTGCGCCATTCCCGCATGGAGAACTGCCGTTCCCCTCGATCCTCGTTGCCAGCCGCAATGATCCCTACATGGGCATCGGTCAGGCGCGGAATCTTGCGCGGGCTTGGGGCAGCCGCTTTGCCGATGCGGGTGAGGCGGGACACATCAATGCGGAATCCGGCCTTGGCGATTGGGCCTTTGGGCAATTGCTGCTCAACCAGTTGCTGCCCGACGCTTTCGGGTTGGAGAAGTCCGCCACGCGCGCGCCGGTTGGGAATTTCCAACCCGACCGTTCGCTGCGCCGTCTTGGTGCGTGATGGTCAGGCCGGACCGGCCTTTGGACCGGTCCGGTCAACCTCGAATCCGTAAGTGGCATTTTGCCAGCGAAATCCGGGTGTTAGGGGACTGTTCCAGTCGTCTGTGTGCATCTCTGTGTCATCTAGGTGCATCTTGGTGCACTTCAGGAATTGCCATTTTCCGTCCTCTGGGAAGAACGAAAGGGACGAAATTATTGAATGACGCCAATTGGATAGTTCGCAGGTGTATGCTTCCAACGTCAGATCGCGGCGGTTCCAATCGATCCAGGTGATTTCGTTGTCCTGCGCATAGGCATTGTTGTTCCCGCGCTGGCTTCGTCCGAATTCGTCGCCGGCTGTCAGCATGATCGATCCGGTGGAGACGAACAGTGTGCCGAGCAGCGCGCGGGCATAGGCGGCGCGCGCGGCGATGATCGAGGGATTATCGGTTTTGCCTTCTATCCCGTTGTTCCAGCTGAAATTTTCGCCGTGACCATCGCGATTTTCCTCACCGTTCGCCCAATTGCGACGTTCCTCATAGGCCAGCGTGTCTGCCAGCGTGAAACCGTCGTGTGCGGCAAGGAAGTTGACCGAGCGGCAGTCCTTGCCGAAAATGTCCGAAGATCCGGCGATCCGCGTTGCCAGCAGGCCCAGCCCCGCCTCTCCTTTCCAGAAGCGGCGCACATCGTCACGAAATCTATCGTTCCATTCCAGCCAGTTGGGTGGGAAAGCTCCCAACTGGTATCCGCCGGGGCCGATATCCCACGGTTCGGCAATCATTATCCGGTCGGCCAGCAGCGGATCGGCGGCGATTTCCGCAAAGATCGGTGCGTCCGCCGCAAAGCCCGGACTGCGCGCCATGATCGGGGCGAGGTCGAAGCGAAAACCGTCGACGCCGCAATGGTTTACGAAATGTCGCAAGGTGTCCAGCGCCAATTCGCGGACGGCGGGATTGCCGAAATCCAGCGTGTTTCCACAACCCGTATCGTTGATCAGCTTGCCATCGGGCGCTTTGGCATAGGCGGCATCGTCAAGCCCGCGCAGCGAGATCACGGGGCCGAGAACGTCGGATTCTCCGCTGTGATTCAAAACGATATCAAGGATAACGCCGATGCCTTCGGCGCGCAGGGTGGCCACCGTATCGCGCAGTTCCGCCACGCCGCCGGGGCAAAGGCGCGGGTCGAGCGCCATCATCGCGACGGGGTTGTATCCCCATGCGTTGGTGAGGCCGAGCGGGGGCAGGTGGCGCTCGTCAATCCACGCAACGATGGGCATCAGTTCGATGGCGGATACGTGCAAGCGTTTGAAATGACGTATGATTGCCGGATGGGCAAGGGCCGCGATGGTGCCCCTGATCGCTTCAGGCACATCGGGATGCAGCATCGTAAAGCCGCGCACGTTGAGTTCGTAAATCAGCCCGCCGTGTCGGAACAGGCGCGGTGCAGGCGTGACGGGCGTTGGCGCGGTGACAATGGATTTTGGAACTATTGCAGCAGTATCAACGCCATAGGTGGACAAACTGGGATTGTAGGCGAAGGGCTTGTCCAGTTCGAGCGCATAGGGATCGACCAGCAGCTTGGCCGGATCGAACCATAGCCCGGCGGGTGGGTTCCATTCGCCCGATGCACGGTAGCCATAGCGGGTTCCGCGCAAATCTCCTGCTATTTCAAAGCTCCAGTTGTCCCCATCGCGTGTCATCGGCACACGCTGTTCGTTGCCGCCTTCGAACAGACAGAGCGTCAGTGCTTCGGCGCGGGGAGAGCGGACGGTAAAGCGGGTCTTTCCGTCCGCTATCGATGTGCCCGGCCTCACGTCACCACATCGGGCGCAGTGCGACCAGTGTGGCGGGTGATGCCTGCAATTGCGTCTGCCGCTGAGATCAAATCGGCAAGCATATCAGGGGTTTCGCGGTCCAGATCACCGCCCGCTGGCTCATAGCGTTCCAGATAGACGCGCAAGGTTGCGCCTTCGGTGCCGGTGCCGGAGAGGCGGAACACGACGCGCGATCCGCCGACGAACATCACGCGCACGCCTTGGTTGCTGCTGGTCGAACCGTCGACGGGATCGAGGTAGGAGAAGTTGTCCGCCTGCGCAATTTCCAGCGATCCGAAGGACTTGCCCGGCAGGGTTGGTAACGATGAATTGAGTTCTGCCATCAGCGCGTCGGCGTTGTCGGTCGGCAGTGCCTCATAATCGTGGCGGGCGTAATAGTTGCGCCCAAACTTCGCCCAGTGTTCGCGTGCCAGCGCATCGACGCTGATCTTGCGGACGGCGAGAATGTTGAGCCAGAGCAGCACGGCCCAAAGGCCATCCTTCTCGCGCACATGATCACTGCCGGTCCCGGCGCTTTCTTCGCCGCAGATCGTGGCCATGCCCGCGTCGAGCAGATTTCCGAAGAATTTCCAGCCAGTTGGCGTTTCAAAGCAGGGCAAGCCCAACGCTTCGGCCACGCGATCGGCGGCGGCGCTGGTCGGCATCGAGCGGGCAATGCCCTTCAGGCCCGCCGCATAACCCGGTGCGAGATGGGCGTTGGCGGCGAGCATGGCGAGACTGTCTGACGGGGTGATGAAGCGGTGCCGGCCGACGATCAGGTTGCGGTCACCATCGCCATCCGAAGCCGCGCCGAAATCGGGGGCTTGCGGATCGAACATCGTTTCGAACAGTTCGTGTGCGTGGACCATGTTGGGGTCCGGGTGGTGGCCGCCGAAGTCTTCCAGCGGCACGCCATTGCGGACGGTGCCTTTGGGGAAGCCAAGGCGATTTTCGAGGATTTCGGTGGCGTAAGGACCGGTAACGGCGCTCATCGCATCGAACGCCATCGTGAAACCGGCGTGAACCTGGCTGCGGATCGCGTTGAAATCGAACAGCGATTCCATCAGTTCAGCATAATCCGCTACGGAATCGATGACTTCGACGGTGAGGCCGCTGACTTGCGTTTGCCCGAGCGTATCAAGATCGACATCGGGCGCATCGACGGTCAACCAGCGGTCGATGGTCTGGGTGCGGGAGTAGATGGCCTCGGTCACGCCTTCGGGGGCGGGGCCGCCATTGGCGATGTTGTATTTGATGCCGAAGTCTTCATCCGGGCCGCCGGGGTTGTGGCTGGCTGAAAGGATCAGACCACCGCTCGCGCCATACTTGCGGATGACATTGGAAGCAGCCGGAGTGGACAGGATGCCGCCCTTGCCGACCAACACTTTGCCATAGCCATTGGCAGCGGCGATGCGGATGGTCTGCTGGATAACAGTGCGGTTGTGATAGCGCCCGTCTCCGCCGAGGACCAGGGTGCTGCCGGGCACGCGCTCCACCACATCGAAAACCGCCTGCACGAAGTTTTCCGCATAGTTCGGCTGCTGGAAAACCTTGACCTTCTTACGCAAACCAGAGGTTCCGGGCTTCTGACCGGAATAGGGCGTCGACGGAACGGTACGGGTCATTGGTCCTCCGCAATGAGGCTTTCGTAGATGTCGGCATAGGCCTGGCCTGAGCGGCTCCACGAAAAATCTGTTTTCATGCCAGCGCGTTGCATGGCACGCCACGTATCGCGTTGCCAGTAAAGTGTTACGGCACGGCTTATGGCATCGGCCAGCGCAGCATAGTGGACGCCTTCGAACTGCACGCCGGTGGCAACGCCGCCCATCACGGCGGCAAGGTTTGCGTCGATTACGGTATCGGCCAGCCCGCCAGTGCGCGCAACAACCGGCACGCAGCCATAGGCGAGGCCATAGAGTTGGGTGAGGCCGCAGGGTTCGAAGCGGCTTGGCACCAGGATAGCGTCACCGCCGCCCTGCATCCGGTGGGACAGGGCTTCGTCATAGCCGATGCGGACGCCGACCTTGCCGGGGTGGCGCATGGCTGCGGCGTGGAAGGCGTTCTCCATCGCCTTGTCGCCTGAGCCGAGCAGGGCAAGCCGTCCGCCAATGCCGACGAGATGGTCGATGCATTCGAGCAGGACATCGATGCCCTTTTGCCAAGTGAGGCGGGTGATCACGACAAAGAGTGGGCCATCGCCGGTTTCGAGGCCAAATTCGGACTCCAGCGCGCGCTTGTTTGCATCACGTTTGGTGAGCGATTTGACGCTGAATTTGGCTTTCAGCGCGGGATCAGTTTCCGGGTTCCACTGCGCCGTATCGATGCCGTTGACGATTCCGTGGACACGCTCTCCACGACTGACGATCAGGCCTTCGAGGCCCATGCCGAATTCGGGGGTGCGGATTTCGCGTGCATACGTAGGGCTGACGGTGGTGATCGCGCTGGCGGCTTCCAAGCCTGCTTTCAGGAAGCCGATGCCGCCGTGATATTCCACACCATCCATTGCGAAAGCGTGGGGGGGCAAGGCCAGCGCGGGGAACAGGTCTGCGCCGTAGTGGCCCTGAAATGCCATGTTGTGAATGGTCATGACCGAGGGGATGCGTTGCCCCCCTTGGCATGGCGCGAAGCGGAGGTAGGCAAGGGCCATTGCCGCCTGCCAATCGTGCGCGTGGACAAGATCGAAGTGGCGGCCCTTTACCGCGCCGCTGGCAACATCGGCGGCGGCCCGGCCAAAGGCGGCGAAGCGGCGCCAGTTGTCGGCCCAATCGCGGCCAGAGCTATCGACATAGGGGCTGCCATCGCGTTGGAAGAAGGCGGGGGCATCGACCACCAGCAACGGGTGCCCATCGATCTTGCCGCCGACCAGCCGCGCCTTTTCGCCCAGCAGGCTGTCCCATGTGTGCAGGGCGCGGGGGCGGGTGAGCGCTTTCATCACCGCCGGATAGCCGGGCAGGATGGTGGTCATCTCCACACCATGCGGGGCCACGGCTGAGGGCAGGGCGCCTGCCACATCGGCAAGACCGCCGGTCTTGATGAGCGGGACGGCCTCTGAGGCGACGGAGAGGACTTTTTTGGTCATACTATCATGTCAGTTCGTAACAGGCCCTCCCCCGGCCCCTCCCGCAGGCGGGAGGGGAGGAGGGGCGTGTGCTCATACCAATTGATCGATCATCCGTTTGGTGATCAGGCAGACGCCGCTTTCCGAGCGGCGGAAGCGGCGGGCATCGAGTTCGGGGTCTTCACCAACGACGAGGCCTTCTGGGATGCGAACGCCGGAATCGAGGATCACGCGGTTGAGCCGTGCACCGCGCCCGATATTGCAATAGGGCAGGATGACGGCTTCTTCGCAGCTTGAGAACGACCCCATCTTTACGCCTGTGAACAGCAGGCTGCGCTTGGCAATAGCGCCCGACACGATGCAATCCTGCGAGATGAGCGAGGAGATGGCCATGCCGCGACGGCCATCTTCATCGTGCACGAACTTGGCAGGCGCGGCGATGATCTGGTCGGTCCAGATCGGCCAGTCGCGGTCATACATGTTGAGCTTGGGCACGGTGTCGGTAAGATCGAGATTGGCTTCGAAATAGGCGTCCAGCGTGCCGACATCGCGCCAGTATTCCTCGATTTCCTCAGCCGCGCGAATGCAGGAATTGGTGAAGCGGTGGGCGACAGCTTTGCCGTTCTTGACGATCTTGGGAATGATGTCGTTGCCGAAATCGCGCGATGAATTGAGATCGTCGGCATCTTCCTGCAGCATCTGAAACAGGAACTTCGTTTCGAAGACGTAGATACCCATTGAAGCCAGCGCCATCTCCTCGTTGCCGGGAATGCCGGGCGGGTTGGCAGGCTTTTCGATGAAGTCGGTGATCGTGTCGGCCGTGTCCACCGCCATGACGCCAAACCCGGTGGCTTCCTTGCGCGGCACGACAAGGCAGCCGATGGTCACGTCTGCGCCGCTGTCGACATGCTGGCGCAGCATCAGTTCGTAGTCCATCTTGTAGATGTGGTCGCCCGCCAGAATGACCATGTATTTGGGCGCGTAGGAGGCGATAATGTCGATGTTCTGGAACACGGCGTCGGCGGTGCCTTCGTACCAGTGATCTTCTGATACGCGCTGCGAGGCGGGGAGAATGTCGAAGCTTTCGTTGCGTTCCGGGCGCATGAAATTCCACGCGCGCTGCATGTGGCGAATGAGCGAGTGCGCCTTGTATTGCGTGGCAACCCCGATGCGGCGGATGCCCGAATTGATGGCGTTCGAGAGGGCGAAATCGATGATGCGCGATTTGCCGCCGAAATAGACCGCAGGTTTGGCGCGGTTGTCGGTCAGTTCCTTCAACCTGCTGCCGCGACCGCCAGCAAGGACATAGGCCATCGCATCGCGCGCCAGCGGCTGAGAGTAAGTTTCACGCATCCCCGGTAGCCCTCCGTTCTTATCCTTCGAATTCCAGAATCAATGTGGCAAGTGGCGGCAGGACCACGAAGGCGGCACCGCCTTCTGCCGTAACCTGCCCCAGATTGCCGATGCCGCTGCCGCCATAATCCTGCGCATCGCTGTTCAGCACTTCGCGCCACGCGCCATCGTGCGGCAGGGGCAGGCGATAGTGATCGTGGACCTGCGGCGTCATGTTGCTGATGACGGCTACCGGCTTTGCACCCGGTGCCTTGCGCAGCCATGCGAAGACCGAAGCCTGTGCATCATCGACCACCAGCCATTCAAAGCCTTCAGGCTCGCAATCGCGGGCGTGAAGGGCGGGTCGGGTGGCATAGACGCGGTTGAGATCGCGGACCCAGCGGCGGACGCCTTCGTGCGCCGGGGCATCAAGCAAATCCCAGTCAAGGCTGCGCGCCTCGCTCCATTCGCGGCGCTGGGCGAATTCCTGGCCCATGAACAGCAGTTTCTTACCGGGATAGCCCCACATCATGCCGTAGTAGGCGCGCAGGTTGGCGAATTTCTGCCAATCATCGCCGCTCATCTTGTTCAGCAGGCTGCCCTTGCCGTGGACCACTTCATCATGGCTGAGCGGCAGGACGAAGTTTTCGCTGAAGGCGTAAGTCAGGCCGAAGGTGATGTCGTTGTGGTGGTATTGGCGGTGGATCGGATCACGCGCCATGTACTGGAGCGTGTCGTGCATGAAGCCCATGTTCCATTTGAAACCGAAGCCAAGGTGCTCGCGCGGGGCTTCGTCAAAGGCGGGCTTGCTGACGCCGGGCCATGAGGTGGATTCCTCGGCAATGGTGAGGAAACCGGCGTGGCTGGCATAGACAGCGCGGTTCATTGCTTTCAGGAATTCGACCGCTTCCCAGTTTTCACGCCCGCCTTCGTCGTTGGGAATCCATTCGCCCGATTTGCGCGAATAATCGCGGTAGAGCATCGAGGCGACGGCATCCACGCGCAGTCCATCGACGTGGTAGCGCTCTGCCCAGAACAGCGCGTTGTTCACGAGGAAGCTGACGACTTCGCGGCGGCCGAAGTTGTAGATCAGCGTGTTCCAATCGGGATGGAAGCCCAGGCGCGGATCTTCGTGTTCATAGAGCGCAGTGCCATCGAAATTGACGAGGCCGTGTTCATCGGTGGGGAAGTGCGCTGGCACCCAATCTATCAGCACCGAAACACCTGCGCGATGGGCGCCATCGATGAAGCGGGCGAAACCTTCAGGTGGACCGAAGCGGGCGGATGGGGCGTAAAGACCAGTGGTCTGGTAGCCCCACGATGGGTCGTAGGGGTGTTCCGATACGGGCAGAAATTCGATATGGGTGAACCCCATTTCCGCCACGTAAGGGATCAGGCGGTCTGCCAGTTCGTCCCACGTGTAAAAGCCTTCGTCATGGGGCTTTTGCCATGATCCGGGGTGGACTTCGTAGATCGACATGGGTTGGCGGCGAGCATCGATGCTGGCCCAGTGGGCACGGTGATCGGCATCGCCCCAGTCCATCTTTACCGGGTGTGCGGTGATGGACGCGGTGCTGGGACGAAACTCTGCGGCTTGCGCAAAGGGATCTGCTTTGAGCGGAAGCACCGTGCCATCTGCACCGACGATGCGGTATTTGTAGGCGCGGTGTTCGCCAATGTCGGGGACGAAAACTTCCCACACGCCGATGTCGGCGCGGCGGCGCATCGGGTGGCGGCGATGGTCCCAATCGTTGAAATCGCCCACGACGCTGACAAGCCGCGCGTTGGGTGCCCAGACGGCGAAGTGGACGCCCGATGTGCCTTCATGTTCGATCAGGTGTGCGCCCATCTTGTCAAACAGGCGCTGGTGGGTGCCTTCGGCAATCAGGAAATCATCCATCGGGCCGAGAACGGGGCCGAAAGAGTAGGGGTCTGTCACCAGCCATTCGTGGTTGCCCGCCTTGCAGGCATAGCGGACGGGTTGGCGCGGGCCTTTGACTTTACCTTCGAACAGTCCGCGCCCGTCGATGCGGGTGAGCTTGCCCAGCTTCTTGCCGGAGAGTGACCAGGCCACCGCTTCATCGGCACCGGGAAGGACCGCGCGGGCGAATGCGCCGTCTGGCCCTTCGTGAATGCCGAGAAGCGAGAATGGATCGGCGTGCGTCCCGTCCAGAAGGGCTTCAATGGCGCTCGCCGGTGGTTTCATGCTGACCGTCAGACCCCCCAGATATCGCGGGCATATTCGCCGATCGTGCGATCGGACGAGAACCAGCCTACGTTGGCTATGTTGCGGATTGCCGAAGCGCGCCATGCGGACTGCTGTTCCCAGCGGCGATCGATGTTGCGCTGGGCGGCGTGATAGCTGTCAAAATCGGCGGCGACCATGAACCAGTCGTGGTCGTAGATGCCGCCCATCAGGCCTGCATAGCGCTGCGGATCATCGGGCGAGAATACGCCGGTAGCGATGGCGGCAAGGGCCTGCTGCAGTTCGCGCGATCCTTCGATGATCTCACTCGGGTTGTAGCCATTGGCGCGCTTGTCCTCGACCTCATCGGCGGTGAGGCCGAAGATTTCGATGTTCGCATCGCCCACATGATCCTTGATTTCGACATTCGCGCCATCGAGCGTGCCGATGGTGAGCGCGCCATTGAGTGCGAACTTCATGTTGCCGGTGCCCGATGCTTCCATGCCGGCGGTGGAAATCTGTTCGGACAGATCGGCCGCAGGGATGATCTTTTCGGCAAGGCTGACGTTGTAGTTCGGCACGAACACGACCTTGAGCAACCCGCCTACCGAGGGATCGGAATTGACGCGGCGTGCGATGTCGTTCGACAGTTTGATGATCAGCTTGGCGTTGTGATAGCTCGACGCTGCCTTGCCGCCGAAGATCTTGACGCGCGGCACCCAATCACGTTCCGGGTGGCTGCGGATCTGGTCATAGAGTGCGACGGTCTCGACCAGATTGAGCAACTGGCGCTTGTATTCGTGGATGCGTTTGATCTGCACGTCGAACAGCGCATCGGGATCGAGGCGGACGCCCATTACGTCCTTGATATGCTTGGCCAGCGCGATTTTGTTGCTGCGCTTTACCTCGGCAATGCGTTCGCCCAACTGAACATCGTCAGCCAGAGCGTTGAGATCGGCCAGCTTTTCGGCGTCATCAAGGAAGGCATCGCCGATGGCGTCCTTCAGCACCGAAGTGAGGCCGGGGTTGCACTGTTGAAGCCAGCGACGCGGGGTGACGCCGTTGGTCTTGTTGTTGATGCGCGCAGGGTAAAGCTTGTGCAGATCCGAGAAGACCGTGGTCTTCATCAGATCGGTGTGAAGCGCGGCCACACCGTTGACGCTGTGAGCGCCGGTGAAGGCCAGGTTAGCCATGCGAACGCGACGTTCGCCGCCTTCGTCGATCAGGCTGATCGCGGCGATGGCGGCATCATCAAGCCCGGCCTTGCGCGCTTCACGAAGGACGCGGCTGTTGATGGCGTAGACGATCTGCATGTGGCGCGGCAGCAGGCGTTCGAACAGTGGCAGCGGCCATGATTCCAGCGCTTCGGGCAGGAGCGTGTGGTTGGTGTAGGCGACGGTCGCCTTGGTCAGTTCCCACGCTTCGTTGAATTCAAGCCCGTGCGCATCGACCATGAGGCGCATCAGTTCGGCCACGGCGACGGCGGGGTGCGTATCGTTGAGCTGGATCGCGGCCTTATCGGGCAGGGTGCGAATGTCGCCGTGATATTGCACGTGGCGGCGCACGATGTCCTGAATGGAGGCAGAGGTGAAGAAATACTCCTGCCGAAGCCGCAGTTCCTGTCCGGCGGGGGTGGAGTCTGCCGGGTAGAGCACGCGCACGAGACTGTCGGCGCGGACCTGTTCGGCCATTGCGCCGAAGTGATCGCCTGCATTGAACGCATCAAGGCGCAGCGGATCGAAGGCATGGGCAGTCCACAGGCGCAGCGTGTTCACGCGCTTGCCGCGCCAGCCCACCACGGGGGTATCGACCGCGCTGGCCTCAACCTTTTCGGCAGGACGCCATTCCACGCCATCGCCGGTTTCCACCACTTCGCCGCCGAAGCCGATGATATAGGCGCTTTCGCGGCGATCGAATTCCCACGGGTTGCCGTGAGAGAGCCATGTTTCGGGCAGTTCGACCTGCCAGCCATCATCGATGCGCTGGCGGAACATGCCGTTTACATAGCGGATGCCATAGCCGTAAGCCGGGATGCCAAGGCTCGCGAGGCTTTCCATGAAGCAGGCGGCAAGGCGGCCAAGGCCACCGTTGCCAAGCGCGGCATCGGGTTCCAGATTTTCCAGCGCAGCAAGATCGAAGCCATGTTCGCGCAGGGCCTTTTCCATGTCGCGCGTAAGGCCCATGTTTGACAGCGCATCGCGCAGCAGGCGACCGATCAGGAATTCGAGGCTGAGGTAATAGACTCGCTTCGCGCCCTTGTCATACGTCTCGCGTGTCGATTCCATCCAGCGGTCGATGATCGCATCGCGCAGCGTCAGAACGGTGGCGGTGTACCAGTCATGCGGCTTCGCGGCGCGCTCGTCCTTGCCCACGCGCTTGCGCAGCACGTCGATGATCTGGGCGTCGATTTCGGCAGCCTTGGAATTGGATTCGAGGGTCATGATACGCGATTCACCCTGCTTGGCCCGGCGCGCAGGCAGGTGTGGCCCACCCTGCGCCGATGCGCGTTGCACCGGCCCTTCACGTCCGCACGCCCGATGTTTTTGCGGCCATACGCAACTGCGAAAGGCCACGGGCTGTGCAGCAAACCATCGTACTCCCCACGGAAAGGTATGACAGGCTGCGCACGGCGGGCAAGCGGCAATCTGCGCGATGCACAGACTTGCCGCACTTCAGGTTCCGTTACGGATGGATTGCCCCACTGCACAGTCCTCACCCCGCCACTTGTAAGCGCACAATTGCGTGAAGTATGCGAGAATACGTCTGCGGTTCAGAACATGCGGCGCAAGATATTGTCCTTGATCACAAAATGGTGATGCAATGCCGCTGCGATGTGCAGCACCACAAGGCCCGCCATCAGGAAACCAAGCACTTCGTGGCCTTCATGCGCAGCTTCGGCCAAGGCTGAGCCTTTGGCCACTGCCAGCTTTGGCCATTCGAACAATCCCCAGATGCTGATCGGATATTTGCTGTTGGCCGAGGACATGATCCACCCGGTAACCGGTACGATCAGCATCAGGGCATAAAGCACTGCATGGGTGACCTTGGCGACAAGGCGCTGGAGATTGCCCATTGTGGCGGGCCATTCGGGCATGGTCCAGGTGAACCGCCAGCCAAGCCGGACAAGCGAAAGCAACAGGATGACCATTCCGGTGCCCTTGTGCAGCGGGAAAGGGTTCCACACCTCTTCCAGCGCATCGCCGCCGATGCCCGTCACGAGATTGAAGATCACCATGACCGCAATGAGCGCGTGAAGCGTGCGCGCAACCGTGTTGTAGCGGACCATTTCTGCGCCGCCTGCGATAGTTGCCATTCCCCCGACTCCCGTAAATGTCCGCACACGAGATGGCATGAACTTGCAGCCGGTGTCACGCTGAGTTGCGAAAAGGGGCGGGCGTCGCAAAACAGGACGGGCGTCAAGCAATGCTATGCGGCAAATGACGTATGGGCGATTCCGCACTGCAAAAAATATGGTGACGGCAGAAACCAACGAGACCGGCCGAAACTCCATGAGGTCGCAAGGGCGGTCCAACTTCACCGTGAGGGCAAATGTCTACCCAGCGTCTTACCCAGGTCGAACCTGCCGTGGTCCACAAGATGGCGTCCATGTTGAAGAGCCAGAAGCCAGAAGTTATTCAAACCAGCTTTGGAATCGGCCTCAACACCTGGGTCAAGCTGCGCGATGGCAAAGCTATCAGGCATTCGGTGGCCGTGCGTCTGTTGCAGCGGTTGCAGCGCGATCAGGTGATCTGAAGGCCGCATTCTGCTGGCCATAAGTCTACCCCGGCATCGCATGGCAGGGGGTTGAGTTCGGTGCGGTTGCAGTGCACAATCCGACAGGCGTCGGCGGAAAGGCATGTGCCTGACTGACACGGGCGCGCGGGGTCGGTCAGCATGGTCATGTTCCGTGAAGGCGGAAACAGGCAGCACAGTTTTAAAACTCCGGCCACGATTATGCGTGGGCCGGTGCTTGGAACTGCGCTTTTGCTGATCGCACTGCTGCTGCTGGCCGATATTCTCGCGGCGGGGCAAGCACCCTGGCTACAGTGGATGGCGCTGGGTGGCGTTCTGGCGCTTGCAGCGCTGATCCTTTGGCAAGGCGCACGCGCAGGCCGGGAAAGCGGCAGCGGATCTGAGCAGCAAGCTGGGGCGGAGCATGACGAGATAGCGCGGCTTGCCAGCGAACTGCAGGCGGCTGAAGCTGCCAACGCGGCCAAGAGCCGGTTTCTGGCGAATGTCAGCCATGAGATACGTTCCCCGCTCAATGCGATATATGGCTATGCCCAATTGGTGGAGCGTGGGGCAGAGGTCGACCCTCAACACGCCGCACGGGTCATCCGGCGCAGCGCTGAACACCTGACCAATCTGGTCGAAGGTCTGCTTGATCTTGCTTCGGTTGAACAGGGCGTGGTGCGCGTGGACAGCGGCGTGGTGCGGGCCGGTGCGCTGGTCCAGCAGGTGGCCGAAATGTTCGCTCCTCTGGCGGCGCAAAAGGGCCTGGCTTTCAAATGCGAACTGCCTGATCGTTTGCCCGAATTCGTGCGTATGGACGAACGGCGCGTGCGGCAGGCGCTGATCAATCTGGTATCCAATGCGGTGAAGTTTACCGAGGCTGGCGAGGTCGCGCTCGCCTTCAGATGGTCGGGCCAGATGGCCGTGTTCGAAGTACGTGATACCGGGCCGGGCATTGCCGATGATCGCCGCGAGGCGATTTTCGCCCCCTATGTGCGCGATGATGCTGCGGAACCCCAGGAAGGCGCAGGGTTGGGGCTTGCCATCACCAGCGCAATCGTGCGGATGCTGGGCGGCGATCTGCAACTTGAAAGCGCGCCAGGGATGGGCAGCGTGTTCCGTATCGTGATGATGGCGCCGCAAGTTTCCGGTTTCGTCGATCGCGCGGCAGAACTCGTCAGGCCAAGCGGATATGCGGGGCCGGTGCGTTCCATCCTGCTGGTGGATGACGATCGCGATCATCTGGCGGTGTTGCGGACAGCACTTGGCGAAGTGGGGTTCGAGGTGTCGCTCGCAAGCGATGGGCCGACGGCGCTGGCGCTTGCCGGAGACGCCGCGGCGCAGGGGCGGTTCGATGCAGCGGTGCTTGACGTGAGTATGCCGGGCATGACCGGATGGGACGTTGCTGCGCACCTGCGCGCAGTGCATGGGCCAGCGCTCAAGATCCTGATGCTGTCTGCCAATGCTGATGAGCGGCATGGACTGGCGGGACAGGCAGCAGACCATGATGCGTTTTTGCTGAAGCCGGTGGAACTGGGAGGATTGATCGATGCGATTGGCCGCCAGTTGGGTCTGTCGTGGGTCTACCCGCAAGCAGCATCGCCGGGCCACCGTCCTCCTGATGCCGCCGCTGCTATCTCTGACGCGACGCGCGAACATGCCGAGCGTCTGAAATCGCTTGTAAGGATCGGTCACGTGCGCGCATTGGAGGGTGAAATCCGTGCGCTGGAGCAGGCGGATGCCGCCGCAGCGCCGCTTGTGGCCAAATTGTACGCCTGCCTTGACCGGTTCGATCTGGCCGCAATGGGGAAGACGCTTGAGGAGCTTTGACGATGAGTGAAACCGCAAGTGGCGCGGGCGCGCGGCGCGATACGGTTCTTGTCGTCGATGACGAGCCGGATTCACTGCGTTTCCTGACCGACACGCTGGAAGGCGTTGGCATCACCGTGCTTGTGGCGATTTCGGGGAATGCGGCGCTGGACTTGTTACAGCACATCACACCCGACCTGATCCTGATGGACGCGGTGATGCCGGGGATCGACGGTTTCGAGACGACGCGGCAGATCAAGGCGCGTGGCGTGCTGGCGCATGTGCCGGTGGTGTTCATGACCGGGCTGACCGAGAGCGAGCATGTGATCGAAGGTTTCGAGGTGGGCGGGGTGGACTATCTGCGCAAGCCGGTGAACGTCCACGAACTGCTGGCGCGCGTGCGCGTGCACATCGGCCATGCCCGCGCGATGCAGGCCGGTGCTGCGGGGCTGGATGCGACCGGGCGGCTGATGATGGCGACCGATACGCAGGGGCAGTTGTTGTGGTGTACGCCGCTGGCGGATCAGGCAATTACGCGCGTCAGCCCGGAATGGAGCCGGGAGCGGGGCACTTTGCCCGACGTGCTGCGCGGGCCGGTCACCCGGCTGCTGGCCCGCAACGAATTGGGCGCGACGGCGCGGATCGAGCAGGGCGAAGGATCATTGGAACTGGTGATCATCGCGCATTATCGGGACAACGAGGTGCTGATCCGGCTCAACGAGTTGAACCCCCGCGCCGATGTCGGTCGTTTGCAGCAGCGGCTGTCGCTGACCGATCGTGAGGCCGAAGTGCTGCTGTGGATCAGCTATGGCAAATCGAACGGCATGATATCCGAGGTGCTCGCGATCAGCCCGCGCACGGTGCAGAAGCACCTTGAGCGCATTTACGAAAAGCTGGGTGTGGAAACGCGCGCTGCTGCTGCTGCCGTGGCAATCAAGGTGCTGGGCACCTGATGAAATGACAAGGCCGGTGCGGAGGGGAAACATTTCCGCACCGGCGCTTTGCCAGTGGCTTCAGCGTCTGGCCATAGTGCCGCGACGCGCGGCTTGGGCCAGTTCCTGAACCATCGGTTCAACGCTGGCCACTGCTGCGCGGCGGCACTGGTAATCGGGCATCGGCGTCACGATCATGCGGTCAGCGGGATCGCAGGCTTCTGCAGCGGCATCGGCAATGCGATTGCGCAGCTTGCGCATGTGATCTGCACGGGTCAGGTCAAGGCCATCGGCAGAAACCGAGATATTGACGGTCTGGGCGGGCGCAGCCGATGCGATCTGCGGCGCAGACAGCAGGCCGAGCGCCGCGATTGCGGCGAGCAGTTTGGTCATGGGCATTCTCCTGCGAAGGACTATTCTTTTTCAGGTCCGGCTTTCCGGCTCCTGATGCCTTTTGGCGATTGTTGGCGGACTGGCGGGTGTTCCCGATACTTCTCAATCCAGAGCCAAGAATACGGCTGGTAAACAGGAATAACAAGCTACTTGAATAAATAAAGCCAAGTAAATCAGTGTGTTCTGCTTGTGCCTTGCAACAATGCCGGGTAATTTCAAAGGGCTGGGACATACCTTTGCAGTAGTTCGTAATACGCCAAATCTGGACGGGTGTCCGAAAATGACCGAGAGTCAGGCATTTGGCAGATGTCTGCACGAGGTTGGCCAGCCTAGGGTTGGTGATCTGCGATAATGTTGCGTTGCAGCAAATGTCGGGCTGGCGATGTGCTTCTGCATTTGGTCTTATCGGTCACGAAAGCGCCCTTGGCCCCATGTTGCGATTGCGCCAAGGTCTGTGCGGGAGAACAATATGACGACCATGCAGGCGGTTCAGGTGCAGCGCTTGAGCGAAGATCTTGGGGGAGTGGCTCTGGCAGAGGTGCCCATGCCGGTGCCTTCGCAGGGCGAAGTGCTGGTGCGGATCGAAGCGGCTGCACTGGGCTTCCCAGACTTGCTGATGACGCGCGGCGGCTATCAGGCCAAACCGCCTTTGCCCTTTGTTCCCGGCATGGAGGGAGCGGGCACGGTGATCGAAGCGCGCGGCTGCAATCGCTTGCGTGAAGGTGATCAGGTGATCGTCGGAGGGCTGACGGGTGCGGTGGCGCAATATGGCGCTTTTGCTGAAGGTTCGGTGATGCCATTGCCCGCAGGATTGAACATGGCAGAAGGCGCATCCTTGCGCGCAGCCTACCTCACCGCTTGGGTGGCGCTGGTTTGCCGGGGGCGGGCAGTGGAAGGGGAATGGCTGCTGGTTCATGGTGCGGCCGGGGGCGTGGGATTGGCGGCGGTCGATCTTGGCAAGGCGCTGGGCCTTAAGGTTATCGCTGTTGCATCCACGCAAGGCAAACGGGATGCCATCGCCCGCCTCTATGCGCCTGACCATGTGATCGACGGCAACTCCGGTTTTCGAGAGCAGGTGCTGGCCATCACCGGAGGCCGGGGGGCGGATCTGGTCTATGATCCGGTGGGCGGTGACGTGTTCGATGAATCCACACGCTGCATCGCCTTCGATGGTCGACTACTTGTGATCGGCTTTGCCGCTGGCCGAATCCCGCGGATCGGGGCGAACATTCCGCTGATCAAAGGGTTTTCGGTCGTGGGGGTGCGTGCAGGTGAATATGGCCGTCGCTTTCCCGATCGGGGGGTGCAGAACGTCGAGAACATCCTCAAGCTCGCTGGCGAGGGGCGGATTCGCCCTCACGTCCATGCACGATATCCCCTGCGCGAATGGGCGAGTGCCTATCGCGCGATGGAACAGCGAGATGTTATCGGGCGCAGCGTCATCCTCCCGCACGAGGGCTGACCTGCAGCTTTGAGTCCGCGCGCGAGCTGCTACAGTTTGGGCAAAAAAAGGGGCCGCACCGTTGCCGGGCGGCCCTGGAAAGTTTGGGAGAGGATGCCTGAAAGGCCTCTTCCAAATGGGCTTTTCGCTGATTCTTCGCAAGTGCGAATAGTGAAGCATTTGTTGCATTTTTTGCAATCATATGACCTTTAGGCTAGATTTTTCTTGAGTTTGAAAAAATTGACTGCGTTATCAATGCAATGGGTGCCGTGCAATCGCTGCGGAGTACGCAGCCTGAATGGCTGAAATTGCTGCACCTGCACAAATGATCAGGCGCCGCTGGTAGATAATAGCCTGTTGACCCGCTGATTGTGATTGCTATAAATCATAACAGATTGGGAGAGCAGCTATGTTTTTCGAACGCATTAATCCGCTTACCGGCGACGTCGCCTCCAGCGCACAGGCGATGCAAGCGTCTGATATCCCTGCTATCACTGCCAAGGCTGCAAGCGCTTACCCGGCATGGGCGGCGATGGGGCCAAACGCCCGTCGCGCCGTGCTGATGAAGGCGGCATCCGCGCTCGAAGCGCGCGCCGACGCTTTTGTCGAAGCGATGATGGGAGAAATCGGCGCGACCAAGGGCTGGGCGCTGTTCAACCTTGGACTGGCAGCCAGTATGGTGCGTGAGGCGGCTGCGCTGACCACGCAGATATCGGGCGAAGTGATCCCTTCGGACAAGCCCGGATGTCTGGCTATGGCCCTGCGTGAACCTGTTGGCGTCATGCTGGGCATCGCGCCGTGGAATGCGCCGATCATTCTTGGCGTGCGGGCCATCGCGGTCCCGCTGGCCTGTGGGAATGCCGTGATCCTCAAGGCTAGCGAGCAGTGCCCGCGCACGCACGCGCTGATCATCGAAGCATTCGCCGAAGCAGGATTCCCCGAAGGTGTGGTCAACGTGGTGACCAATGCCCCGGCCGATGCCGCAGATGTCGTTGGTGCCCTGATCGATGCGCCCGAAGTGAAGCGCATCAACTTCACCGGATCGACAGCCGTGGGCCGCATCATTGCCACGCGGGCTGCTCAGCATCTCAAGCCGTGCCTGCTCGAACTCGGCGGCAAGGCACCGCTGATCGTTCTCGACGATGCCGATCTTGATGAAGCTGTGAAAGCGGCTGCGTTTGGCGCGTTCATGAATCAGGGGCAGATCTGCATGTCGACCGAGCGGATCATCGTGGTCGACGCGGTGGCTGATGAGTTTGCGACCAAGTTCAAGGCCAAGGTTTCAGCAATGGCCGTGGGCGATCCGCGTGAAGGCACGACGCCCTTGGGTGCAGTCGTGGATGCCAAGACGGTTGCTCATTGCCAGAGCCTGATCGCCGATGCGCTTGCACAAGGTGCCGAGCTTCTGACCGGCGGGGAAACGACGCAGAACGTGCTTATGCCCGCGCATGTCGTGGATGGCGTAACGCAGGACATGAAGCTTTTCCGTGATGAGAGCTTCGGCCCGGTCGTGGGTGTGATCCACGCCCGCGATGAAGCGCACGCCATCGAACTGGCCAACGATACCGAATATGGCCTGTCGGCAGCCGTGTTCACCCGCGATACCGCACGAGGTTTGCGCGTTGCCCGCCAGATCAAGTCCGGCATCTGTCACGTAAACGGCCCGACCGTGCATGATGAAGCCCAGATGCCGTTCGGCGGCGTGGGTGCGTCCGGCTACGGCCGCTTTGGCGGCAAGGCCGGTATCGACAGCTTTACCGAACTGCGCTGGATCACGATGGAAACCCAGCCCGGCCATTTTCCGATCTGATTTAACGACAATCCTGAAGGACAAGACCATGACCGAACAGAAGATCGAGCGCGCGGAAGAAGATACCGTCGCTTTTACCGTTGAAGACGGCATTGCCTGGGTGAAGTTCAACCGCCCCGAAAAGCGCAATTGCATGAGCCCCAAGCTTAACCGCCGGATGAAAGCCGTGCTGGAAGAACTGGAATTTCGCGATGACGTGAAGGTTCTGGTGCTGACCGGTGAAGGCGATGCCTGGACCGCAGGTATGGATCTCAAGGAATATTTCCGTGAGACGGAAGCGCAGGGCCTTGGCATGGTGCGCAAGTCGCAGCGTGAAAGCTATGGCTGGTTCGAGCGTCTGCGCTGGTATGAAAAGCCCACCGTTGCGATGATCAATGGCTGGTGCTTCGGCGGCGGCTATGGCCCGCTGTTCGGCTGCGACATCGCTATCGCTTCGGAAGACGCGCAGTTCGGCCTTTCGGAAATCAACTGGGGCATTCTTCCCGGCGGTGGCGCTTCGAAGGTTGCGCAGGAACTCATGCCTTTCCGCAAGGCCATGTATCACGCGATGATGGGTGAAAACCTGACCGGCAAGCAGGCTGAAGAGCAGGGCCTCGTTACCGAAGCCGTTCCTGCCGACAAGCTGAAGGCGCGCGTGCTGGAAATCTGCGAAGCGCTGAAGAAGAAGGACGGCCACGCCCTTCGCGCCACCAAGTGGGCGGTGCGCCGCATGGTCGACATGACCTATGACAACGGTCTGGAATACCAGATCCGCGCGCAGGAAGCGCTGCACAGCTTCGGTGGTGCGGCTGCTCGCAAGGAAGCGACCCGTCAGTTCCTTGACGAGAAGAGCTTCAAGCCGGGGCTTGGCACGTTCGACACGAGCAAGGTCGAAGGCTGATCGCCAATCCTTGACAGTTCGGCAAAAGGCCTCGGTCGCTTCGGCGTCCGGGGCCTTTTCCTTTCAAGGCTATGGTCTTGACCGGATGCATCGTTAGGATCGACCGCGTAATCCAAACGAGAGACCCGGCCTTGTCCAATCGCTACGATGCCCTGATTATCGGCGGGGGCCACAACGGCCTTGTTTGCGCATTCTATCTTGCTCGGGCCGGAATGCGCGTGCGCGTGCTGGAGCGTCGGCACGTTGCAGGCGGCGCGGCGGTTACCGAGGAGTTCCATCCGGGCTTTCGCAATTCAACCGCGAGCTACACCGTCAGCCTGTTGCAGCCCAAGGTCATTGCGGACATGCGGCTGCACGATCACGGGTATCGCGTGGTCGAACGCAGGATTTCGAACTTCCTGCCCTTTGCCGACAGCTATCTGAAGCTGAGAGGCGGGGAGGGGCGGACGCAGGCCGAAATCGCGCGGATATCGTCTGCCGATGCGGAAGCCTACCCGCGCTATGATGCGGCGCTGGGCCGGTTGGCTGAGGTGCTGCGTGATATGGCACTGCAAACGCCGCCCAATGTTGGTGGCGGACTTTCCGCCTTGCAAGCGATGGCGCGGCAGGGGTGGCCGCTGGCGAAGCTCGATCAGGCTACGCAGAGCGATCTGCTGGAGATATTCACGCGCTCTGCCCGCGAGTTTCTCGATGGCTGGTTCACCGATGACCGGGTGAAATCGGCCTTCGCATTCGATGCCGTGGTCGGGAACTTCGCTGGCGTTTCAACGCCCGGTTCGGCCTATGTCCTGCTGCACCACGTCTTCGGTGAGGTGAACGGCAAGGCGGGCGCATGGGGCCATGCCATCGGCGGCATGGGGGCAATCACGCAGGCGATGGCGGCTGCCTGCAAGGATGCTGGCGTAGAGATCAGTCTGGATGCGCCGGTTGCCAAGGTTCTGATCGACAAAGGCAAGGCTGCCGGCGTGAAGCTGGAAAGCGGAGAGGAGCTATATGCGCCTGTCGTTGCTGCCAATGTTGGCCCTGCATTGCTCTATCGGCAGATGGTGGATGCCAGCGACCTCGACGCCAATTTCCGAAAACGGATTGCCGGGTTCAAGACGGGTTCGGGCACGTTCCGCATGAACGTGGCACTGTCCGAACTGCCCGATTTCAGCGCCCTGCCCGGCAAGGCGCTGGCGGAACATCACACTGCCGGAATCGTGATCGCGCCGGGGCTGGATTACATGGATCGCGCTTTCGATGATGCCAGGGCGCATGGCTGGTCGCGCCAGCCCATCGTCGAAATGCTCATCCCGTCTACGCTGGACGATAGCCTCGCGCCGCCGGGTTGCCACGTGGCGAGCCTGTTCTGCCAGCAATTTGCGCCTGAATTGCCCGATGGCCGCTCGTGGGACGATTGCCGTGAAGAAGCGGCGGACCTCATTATCGATACCGTCACCGCCCATGCGCCGAACTTCAAGGCCAGCGTGATCGCGCGTCAGATCCATTCGCCCTTGGATCTGGAGAGGAAGTTCGGCCTTGTCGGCGGCGATATCTTCCACGGGCGGATGAGCCTCGACCAGCTTTGGTCCGCGCGCCCGGTGCTGGGGCATGGTGATTACCGCGCGCCGATCCGGGGGCTGTACATGTGCGGGTCGGGCACGCATCCCGGCGGCGGGGTAACTGGCGCGCCGGGGCACAATGCTGCGCGCGAAATCCTGCGCGACCGGTCGATTCTTTGGAAACTGTTGCATCGCGGGTGAGGGCACGAGGCCCTCACCGGGAACATCAGCCCAGGACGTCGCTGACGGGCGTATAGGCATAGCCCAGTTCGCTGGCGACAGCCTCATAGGTCACCTTACCTTCGTGGACGTTCAGGCCCGCCGCAAGGTTTGGATCGTTCCGCAGCGCCGCTTTCCAGCCTTTGTCGGCGATCCGCAAAGCGTGCGGCAAGGTCACATTGTTGAGCGCATACGTGCTGGTGCGCGCCACGGCACCGGGCATGTTGGCCACGCAATAATGCACCACGCCATCCACCACATAGGTCGGTTCGGCATGGGTTGTGGCGTGGCTGGTTTCAAAGCAGCCGCCCTGATCGATGGCAACGTCTACCAGCACCGATCCGGGCTTCATCGTGGACAGCATATCGCGCGTGATCAGCTTTGGCGCCGCGGCACCGGGGATCAGCACCGCGCCGATCACCAGGTCAGCCTCGGCAACAAGCGAGGCCAGCGCGGCCTTGCCCGAATAGAGCGTGCGGGCGCGCCCCTCGAAATGGTTGTCGAGCTTTTCCAGCACATCGGGATCACGATCGAGGATTGTCACATCGGCGCCAAGGCCAACCGCCATTTGCGCCGCGTTGAAGCCCACGACGCCACCGCCGATCACCACGACCTTGCCCGGCAGCACGCCCGGCACGCCGCCCAGCAACACGCCACGTCCGCCATGTGCCTTTTCCAGCGCGGTCGCTCCCGCCTGTATGGCCATGCGACCTGCAACCTGGCTCATCGGTTTGAGCAGGGGCAGGGCGTTGCCTGCGCCAGTCACGGTTTCATATGCGATGGCGGTAACGCCTGACTTCACGAGGTCTGCGGTCTGTTCAGGGTCGGGCGCAAGGTGGAGGTAGGTATAGAGGATCTGGCCCTTGCGGAGCATCGCGCGCTCCACCGCCTGCGGCTCCTTGACCTTCACGATCATCTCGCAGCCATCGAACACGGTCCTGGCATCGGGCTTGATCGTGGCGCCTGCGTTTTCATAGTCCGCATCGCTCGCGCCGATACCGTTGCCCGCGCCGCTTTCCACCCACAAATCATGCCCATGCGCGACCAGTTCGCGCGCGCTTTCGGGGGTGAGGCCGACGCGATATTCGTGGTTCTTGATTTCCCTGACGGTGCCGACGCGCATGGTGGAATATCCTTTGGCTGGAGCCTTGCTCTGTAATTCCAAAACTACAGCGAAGTTTCCGGCAGTTCTTGCCTTTTTGCGCCATTGCAGCGGGAGGATTTGGTGATATCTTGCGTCGCAGTCGGCATTGATGGGAAAAATTTGCATGGATCGATCTGTTATCGCACTGCTTGAGGCGTTGCAGGACGACTCGGCATTGTCGATAGCGGATCTGGCAGAGCGTGTGGCGCTATCGCCTTCCGCTTGCCACCGGCGGGTGAAGGCAATGGAACAATCAGGCATTATCACGAGCTATGGCGCGCGGCTCGATCCAAAGCTGCTGGGGCTGTCTGTGGAGGTGTTCGTCGAGATCACCCTGAACAGCCAGAGCCGGGAAGCGATGGACCGTTTCGAACAGGCTGTTGGTGATTTTGACGACATTCTGGAATGCCACCTCATGTCCGGGTCGGCAGACTACCTGCTGCGCGTGGCCGCGCACGACCTTGGGCAATATGATGCGATCCACCGCGATTGCCTCGCCCGTCTGCCGGGCGTTTCGGCGATGCGGTCAAGTTTTTCGCTGCGCCGGATCAAGCAGATGCGGGGCTATCCGGTGCGTTAGAGCACTTTCCGACCAATCTGGGTCACCGTGACGGAGCCAAATTTGCTTCAGGGCGAGGCGCGAGGAAGGAGCAATGCTGAGGCATTGTGACTGACGAGCAACGCTGC
>NZ_JBMLSM010000039.1:0-10968 GCF_049240505.1 Novosphingobium sp. | reverse complement strand
CCGGGCTCCGGGACTGCGGTCGTCACTTCCTGGCCCGACGCAGACGTGACGCGGTTGAGACCCGACAAGCTCTGATAACGGACAAAGAAGTCACTTAGCGTGACGGATCGCTGTGAGCGATCAAAGCCAAGGAAAAATACGCCGCTGGCCGGGTCGCCACGAGTTGCTCCAAGCCGACCACCGCCTTGGCAGGAGTTAGAACCAGTCAGGCAAATTTCGACATCGCCGATCCCGTTCGGATAGCGGCCATCTAGGATCACGTTCGAAAACTCTCCCAAGGTGGACACCAGGCGCACATCAGGGGTGGAGTTGAACGCAAATCCGGAAACGCGGCTCTGTGATCCGCCTGCCGTTGAGGTATTCTGAAGAACGTAAGAGAACAGGTAGCCGCGTGTCTGCGCCCCGGACAGAAGTGTTAGTCGCAAACTGGCTGACAAGCCCGGGATGGTGTTCGCGCTATTTCCAGAGAACCCATCGAAAACGATGTCAGCGCTGTCCCCATTCTCGTCGAAGAGATAGGCAGCCTGTGCGGGGGCACCCGCCACAGCCACGAGGGCACTAAGCGCCCCTGCAAATGCCAATCCACGCATCACCCAACCACCCCTAGCAAAAGCCGTTCTTCCGCATCGAACAAATGTAAACCTCTTTTTAACTAACAGGATGAGGCGATTCGGGAAAGTGCGGCGGCTTGTGAAAGGATCTGGCGGTCCCGGAATGAAACAGGCTCTCCTCGTCGCAGTTGGATAAGGTGTTCCGGCCGGTGGCTCTCATGGACGGCTCAGCTAGCGTGAGACGGCGCTATCCGACGGCCCTGGCGCCACTGCCGTAGGCACGGCAGACCATGACTGGGCGTACTCCGCTGCGCCGCGGCCGGGGGCCTATGCTTGGCTTGGTGATCTGCCGCGCATTCTTCTTGCGCTCACGCATACTGGCTGGTGCGGCTCAAGGTGGCAGGCGCACCGAAGGTCTCGACCGCAGCCGCGGAGGGTTTTGCATGACCCACGACCATCATGTCAGCATTTTCGGCGACAATAATCGGGCCAACACGGCCCGATCAGCGTCACTAGGAAGCAGTGCGACCCAAGTCGCGGCAGTCTTCGCTACGCGGTATGGCTTCAAGCCCTGCTCAAGCTCATCTAATGGACGGGACGGGGTCTGCCGGCGCGGTACCGGACGAGATGCGCCCGCGGCCGTGCCGTTTCATCCGGTTCGGGATTCGAAGAGCGCTCTCGAGCGGCAGGGGTGTTTCAATCCGCTCGGGACTCGCGTCCCCTGCGAGTTGCCTTAAGCGCTTGCTTCCAAGCACCGTCCTTGGCGCGCTTTGAACACGCTGCTGCCGCGCTCACGGCGGCGGCGCATCGCAAATCCGGCTGCACCCAGACCGATGATCATCAACGACCATGTAGCAGGTTCAGGAACAGGGCTAGTGACGAACAGCACATTCGCGGCCACGCGGTCCGAGGCGTTGATGGACAGTCCCGCAAAATTGAAAAGCAGCGAATCCGATGTGAAGCTCAGCCGACCCTGATTAAAACCGGAAAGGGTAGTACTCGGGTCGAAGATCAATCCAGCAATATTGCTTCGTGAGAGATTTCTCAGAAGGATACCGTTGAATTCTGCGGCTCTGTACGCCCCACTCCCCCCGAAGGTAATCTCGACACTTGAGGCAAATATATTTGCCGTCGGATTGATGCGCCCTGTCACGAAAGTGAAGCTGCCAACAGGCGACACACGTACGCTGCCGCCCTGGACGGTTGCATTGCCGACGTGCGGGAAACGGTAGCTGCCTTCGAAGCTGTCGCCGATAAAGGTCGCAGCAGCAGCGGGAGCGGCAAGCACAGACGCAAAAAGGCCGCACGCGAAAGAGATCTTTTTTATGACAGCCATGCCTACACCTCAAAAGTCAGGTCGTGATCGGTCAGGAACTACGGTTATCCCTTAGGCGATAGGCGGAATATATTAATTGTTTGCGAACACCCGCGCCCTCACCGTCGCTCAGATCGTCGTTTGCGTCGCTGCTAGTCTGAGGTTCTTCACTGGTGTCCCGGTCGCAAGTTTGACCAGCATTGCGACGATCAGCCAGGGGGGAGGGGGGCCAACGCCTCCTACTGACCGCGACCGGGATCGATGATTTCGGCGCACGACATCAGCCGAACCGGTCCTTGTCACTCCTGATCTAAACGAAGCGCTCAATCGCGCGGTGAACCTTTCTGCCAAATGCGTTCACTGATTGCCGGCCGCGAGCGTCCCGAAACCTGAGACACAATGGGGCAAGGGATGAAATGCGCAGGTCTGAGGCCTTCGCCATTATGCCAATGGCTCCGCTCAGAGCTGCCCCACTTTAGGCAGCTCGTTTTTTACAAGATTTTTCATCTTCACCTTGCCTTTTCGCATATGTGATGTGGGCTCACGCAGCGGCGTTGCGAGATGCACCTGCGGACAGCACGGTGGATCCCGGCTGAGGCAGGCGGATTTGAATGCAGTATGTCCCAGGGCATACGAATACTCAGCTGCCGGTCTATGGCGCAGAAGCGAAGGCTAATCATGAGCTTACGGAACACTCTTGTTATGCCGACCCGTGATCGTACTGCGTCGGTGCGGTCAGTTTCCGGCATTGCCACTGAGCTCCGCGTCGACCATGGCAAGTCCTTGGCTGTTCTGATCGCGCTTGTGCAGGAAGCCCTCGAGACTTCGGACGCAATAGGGCTACCCTTGGTTGGCATCGATTTGTGCACAGCGCTCGAAAAGCTCAAAGCATTACCTGAGCCGCACGGCCCGTCGGGCCCTTAGGGTTATTGGAACCCATCTGCGTCGTCACTGTCGAGGATTACGATGGGCTCGTTAGCGCTACCGCGAGGGGGCTGTGGCGGTCTGGGCGGGCGACATGAAACCAATATCCGCCGAGGCAAAGCGCCCGATGTTGGGCGCAACCGATGGTAGCTCGGAAGGCGCAACGCCAAACCACAGGCCTAGCGTTGCCGACAGCTCATCGACAGACGTGGTAGGCAGCAGCCGACCTTGTCCAACCTGGTCGGTACTCGTCACCGAAACTTGTGGTGCCCGGCCATAGAAACGACCGCCGCGCACGCCGCCGCCCACGATAAAATGGTGTGCGCCCCAGCCGTGATCAGAACCATCACCATTGGACGATAGGGTGCGCCCGAAATCCGAGGCGGTGAAGGTCGTCACATTGCTCGCTACGCCAAGTTCCACCGTCGCCCGATAGAAGGCGTCAATCGCGAAATCGACCTGACCGAGCAGCCCGTCATGCGTGCCGATCAGACCGTCATGGTTGTCAAACCCACCCAGTGATACAAGGAAGACCTGCCGTGTAACCCCCAGCCTCGCGCGCGCCGCTATGAGCTGTGCGACAACGCGTAACTGATCGGCCAGACGGTTGCCGGACCCGAAGCTGGTGTTCAGCGTAACGCCCCGCAGCGCATCATTGACGAAGGCACCATATTGGATTGAGCGGTCGTTGAAGCGTGCATAGTCGGCCGCCAAAACATTGCCTGATCCGCTGCGCAGCAAGGTCGAAAGCGCTTGCGAGGCGGCGGCGGAGTTGAACAGCCGACCGGTCTGGAGCGGGTTGTACAGCGTCGCCCCCGCTGGCGAGACCTGATAGGGAACGGCGGTCTGGCCGCTCAAAAACACCGCATTGCCGGTGGCATTGATCGCGGTGAACATCGCATTGGTGTTCGACGACAGTGCCAGATCTCCCATTCGCCCGCCCCAGCCGGTGCGCGAGCCTTCGGGCTGCGAGCTTTGCCAAGTCGATTGCTGGTCGTTGTGCGAAAACAGCTTGGCGGGGCGAGGCACACTGCCCGCGTCGTACTGTGCGCGGGTCAGCGGGGCGATCAGCGGACCGACATTGAGCAGCGGAGCCATCGCGCCGCTATCGAACAGGGTCTTGAGGCGCGGCATGGTGGGAGCGAGTGCATAGGTGATGTCGTCGGTCAGCCGCTGGTCTGACGGGGTAGTGAGCACCGTATTCGCCAGCGCGCTTCGGGCGAGCGCGATGCCAGACGCATCCTCTGACCCTGCGGTCCCGCGGATCGCAGCATAGCGCGCATAATTCGCGGCATCGAAAGGTATGAGCGTGTTGCCGTGGTCGTTCCCGCCATAGAGGAACACGCAGACCAGCGCTTTATAACCGCCCGAACTGTTGAACGCTGCTGCCTCGGCGAGCCCCGCCAGATCCAGCGCGTAGGACGCAGCGCCGCCCATCATCGCCAACTGGGCTGACCGCCTCAGGAACGCCCGCCGCTCGATCTCGATGCTCTTGCTGATGAACATGTCCGCGTCCCCTGGAAGTTACTTCTGGATCAGATAATCGGTCGAGGCGAGGACGAGCGCGACCCCGATCTGCACGCGTCGCAGCCGATCGGCATTGGTCGAGCTGGCGGTGAGCGGCACATCCTCCATCGCGGTGCGGACAATGTCGCGAACGCTCTGGCTGAGCTGCCGCCCGGTCAGCAGCAGATCGAGCCGGTCGAGCAGCGCCGCGCTGTCCTGGGCGATGGCGATCTCGGCCGAGAAATCGAGCGTGATGTCGGCAACCGGGGTCCGCCCACCCGTGATCGCTCGTTCAATGAAATTGACGTAACCTGCCACTGACGTCTCGTTGACCAGCTGGAATTCCGGCGCGAGCAGCCCGCGATTGGCGATCTCCGTGTTGGTGGGGAAATAGCCGGGGCGAAAGAAGTTAAACACCGATGGCGAACGCAGCGGACTCTGCCCGAGTGCGCTAGCTGGATCGCTAAGGTCCCCCACTTGCCAGTTGCCGCTGTTCGACCGAGCGCCAAAGGTTCGCGCCAGCTGCACATAACGCAGTACCGGTTCGCGCAGCTTACCCACATTCGGATTGGCAACATTCGCCGGGTCGAGCGCCTCGTTGTCGGTGAGGATTGCCTTGAACACCGCAGCCAGATCGCCGCGCCGTCCCTGGCCGTTGTTGGCAAAGATCGCAGCCACGCGCCCGACATAGGCCGCTGAGGGATTGCTGGTCACAAGCCGCTGGATCATCTGCCGGGCGAAAAATGGTCCGACATTGGGGTGATTGAACAGATGGTCCAGAGCACGCCGCAGGCTCTCGGGCGCGGTGGTCCCGGCGGGAATGGTCAGGCCAAGGAAGGTCTTTGCTTCGCTGGAATGGAAGCCAGTGGTGCGGGCGGGAACCCAGCGGGTCGGATCGGCGGTCATCGGCCGCCGGGCATATTCGGCATCGGGGATCTGGCGCGTGCCACCGACTTCGGGCGTGAATGCGAGGCCGCCAAGGTCGAAATCATAGCCGGTAAAGACCTTGGCCAGTCCGGTCACGTCTTCGCTCGTGTATGTCTCGACTGGATTGCCGTTTACCAGCCGGTTCGTCCCGTCCGGGTTCAATTCGAAGAGCCCGATAGTGAACAGTTGCATCACCTCGCGCGCATAATTTTCGTCGGGCACGCGGCCTGTGCGCGGATCGGCAGCTCGGTTGCCGCGGGTGTTCAGGAATACCCCCATCGCCGGGTTGAGGGTGATGTCTTGCAACAGGTCGCGGAAGTTTCCGAAAGCGTGTCGATTGAGAATGTCCCAGTATTCGCCGATTGCGGGCCCGCGCCATGTCAGATTGATGCCGGAGATCGACACTACAAAGAATTCCGACAGCGCAAAGGCTATCCGTTTGCGCACGGGATTGTCGCCGGCCATAAGCTGCGACCAGACCATATAGTCGCCGATGATAGACGAGTTGTAGAAGCGGTTGCTATCGACACGATCAAGGCCACGATCGGCAAAAAAATTGCGCGCGCTTAGACTGTTGGCGGAACTGAACTGGCGGTCGAGCCAAGGTGCAAAGCCCTCGCTGCGAACTTCAGCAATCGTCCCCATCGATGCAGAGAGCGAGGCCTGGAGCAGGAACCGGGCCGCCTCGGCATCGGTCTGCGGTTTGCGCACAGAGGATACTGGGGGTGCACTGCCTCCCGTGCCGCTACTGCTGCCACCTCCGCCACACGCGGCGACTGCCAGCGCAAGCGTGCTCGCGGCAACTGGCTTGAGCGTCGCTCCGGAGCCCGTCGCAGGTATCGGGGCGACCTGCAGCGCGTCGACACCTTTCTGCGTTTGCGCAGGCCGCCTATCATCCGCGCCGCGGCACTGCGTAGCATCCTCATCATAACCCGGTGCAAGCATTCGAACGCTCCCCTCGTTCCCAATACGTTTGAGCGGCAGTAAACCCTTCGCTGCTTTCCAAACAAATATGCATTCTCGTGAAGAACCCCTTCAGCATGAATTGTCGCATGAGGCTGTGAAGGGTTCTGGCCACTGTGGGCTGCTTCGTCTGCGTGCGGGGCGTCATCGCCTACAGCGAGGCAAGGGAAGGGGCAGCGGCCGTTCCCGGATCGTGGCAGGTTCGTTCGGCAGCGTCGAGTAAACCGACGGCGTTCAACTCGACAATCGTGAGTTCGGCCCAGATTTTATCGCGGGCCTGCAGGGCGTAACGAAGCACCGACGGTGCGATGTGGCACCCGCCTATCCGCGTACGACCAACTTGTGGCTTGTCCGATGAAGGATGAACTTCGACAAACGGCGCTCATCAGAGCATGCTCGGCCGCCCCAAGTCTTGTCCGGTATCGATGCGCCCCGCCAATACACAAGGATGGCCTAGCGTTGTCGAACTGCTGGTATGCGCACCCGGCGATCTCCTACCTCTGACCCCGTAAAACTACGCAATCATTTCACTCGTTCGCAAAGTTGAAATTAAGCATGAGCACGTAAAAAGCCAGACGTCAATCGTTTGCAAGAGATGTCAATGCTGCTTTCTTCGATATTCCGAGCAAAATCCTCTCAACAAGAGCAATCATTGGAGATCGATAACCCAGCGAACTCAAATAATGGATCCACCCGATCTACCGAAGCTCGCGTGGAAATGCTTGGCCTTATAAGTGCATTCTTCGTAAAGTACGAACTGGCTATCACCTCCCAGAATATGGCGACCGTATCCGCCGCACTTTCAGGATCTCACCCGGGGCTCGCCGAGGCGTTTGCAGCTCGGGAGATTTCTGGTGAGCCAATCGACCAGCGTTGGCTTGATACCCTCGCTCGCCTCGAGCCCGATGGCCACAGCCGTATCGCCGAAGTTGAAAATCTGATCGATAAGTTTGAGTACGCCTTGATGCGATTTGCTCAGACTGCACGGTCCATCCAGTCTGAAACCAGCGACCATCGCGGAGCCTTGGGGGTCCACATCGGGGCGCTGGCCGAAAAAGCGAAAACTCCGAGTGACGCCGCTGACAGCCTACAAGAGATCCTCGATCTGTCGCATGCCATGCTTGCGCGGATCGAGGAGGTTGAGACCATGATGTCGCGGAGCCAGCACGAGACGGAACAGCTTCGTGAAAGCCTCGCCAAAGCACGCCTGGAGGCGGATGTCGATCATTTGACACGTTTGCCAAACCGGCGAGCATTCGAACGCAGGCTTGTGTCGGCAACGATGGAGGCTGTCGCCAAAGGAGAGCCCCTCAGCATCGCATTCTGTGACGTCGATCACTTCAAGAGGATCAACGACCGGCATGGCCATGATGCAGGTGACCGCGTACTTTGTTCGCTTGCGGCAACACTCCATGAGCAGGGGGGCGGCAATTGCTTTGTAGCACGTCACGGCGGAGAAGAGTTCGTTCTTCTGCTTTACGGGCTCGGCAAGGAGGCGGCCCAAGTGCGGGTCGATGCTATGCGACGCGTGCAAGCTGCACGACGACTGGTCAATCGGGACTCGGGCCAAGGGTTCGGCCAAGTTAGCTTCTCTGCCGGAGTTACCGAAATTGCGGACTACGGTGATATGCGCAGCGCACTAGCTCGGGCCGATGCGGCGCTTTACCGTGCGAAAGAGCAAGGGCGGAACAGGGTGGAGATTGGCTGATCTTATCGTTTTTTATCAATGCTTAGCGTGATTAATGGCGCGAAATTCAGACGCGTTGGCTGATCGTAGCCGCGACCTGCCGATCCGCCTCCTGTCACAATTTGCCGCAACCAGCCCGGTTATCCAGCAAGCCATTGTGAGGGGCGCAGAGGATGCTTGCCAGGGTTTCGCGGGCCGGCAAACAACCATGCGCTTTACAGGTAACGGATGGGCGGCAATCGGCAATTCGCTGAGCGCTGAGGGTAGCCATGCAGTCCAAGCTATGAGGTGTATGGAGCAGCGCTGAACCGGGTCACCCAAATGGGGCTGTCGGCACAAGCAATATCTCTGCGGAGAATGTAGCGCACAATCTCTGCAGAAAGTGCGGAGATTGTGGCAACCGATATCCATCAACTTTGCGAATGGCCGAACTTCACCTGGGACTGCAGCGCTGTCGCAGAACCACTGGCCGAATGGAGTCTCTCGGTTTCTCGCTTCGCGCAGAAGCTATGCTCCGCACGCTGGCACAGGAAGTTCTCAAATTTTCCGAGATCGAAGGCAAAAATCTTGATACCGATCAGGTGCGCTCGTCGATTGCACGTCGTCTTTGTCCCTATATCGGCGCTTTGACCCCGCTGATCGGAATATTCTCGGCCGCGATCACGCGGCTGCGCTGGTAGTGCTGCACTGGGCGCTCGATGGGAGCGGCCGTGCCAGACCGCCACTTCCCTTGAGACAGCCATCCGGTCGGGACGGTCCGGCCTCAGACTGCCTTCAGGCAGCATGAGGCGAAACCCCTTCCGAGCTCGCTCGGAACGAGAGGTTCATCGCCTTGATAGCTATCGTGGCGCGGTTGGGTCGGGTGCGAATGCGGGCATCGCTCTTCGCACTCGTTTGGAAAGCGTGTTGCAGTCGTTACATGTTCCGAACGGTCCGCGCGTCGTAGAGCCATTTGCGAACTTTCCGCGCGGTGACCTTCACGATGTCAGGATGTCGCGGATTGATGAGCACGTTGCTTTCCTCGGGCACGAGGACAGAAGGCACCCGCAGCAACAGGCTGGCATTTGATCGTGCCCAGCGCGTGCCGAAGTCCGATGACGTCTTGCTGGCTGGTTCGGCATCCCATCCGACCGGAGCCGAGATGGAATCGATCAATTCCGCCGCATTCCAGACCATGTCAGGGATAGTGACCTCGATGAGATAGCGATTTAGCGGTAGGCCGCCCGCGTTGAGGTGCACGATTGTTTCAAGCGCAGCCAAAGCGCGGTTGGCCGAGGTGTAGACCACCGGCGTGCCCTTGTCGTTCCAGCGCCCGCCAGTGATCTCCGCACCTTTGCCGCTGAGGTCATCCGCCTCGTAATCCCGGGTGTCTGACGCGATCCGCCAGATCGTATGGCTCACGCATAGGCTCCGGTCTGGATCCGGGCGAGCGCTTCGGACACCATCGCTTGCCCCTCCATTGTATCAAGCAGCGCCATCGGGGGCGTGCCGCCGAGCGCGGGCAACGGCTCACGCAGCCACCGCGAGAGCCACTCGGGCGCGTCGAAATCCTTAGCATAGCCGGACTCGGCAATGATCGCCTCGACCTGCCCGATCAGCCGCGCCACCCCGAGCAGGCGTTCGCTTTCATCGCTGGCGAGCTGCTCGCTCTGCGTGATCTTGCGGTTCACGGTGGCGGTCTTGAGGCCGAGCGCCTGATAGAACACCTTCTGCTCGACCCCAAGCGCCTGAACCAGCCGCTTGGCCTCGATCGCCGGCACACCATTACGGATCATGGCGATGCGCGCCTGCGGGGAGGCCGCGAAGATTTCGCGGTACTTTTCGTCTCCCTTGACCTTCACAGATTTGCCTGCCCGCGCGGCTCGAGGCTTGGGGCGTCGGGTCGCCATCTTGTCGACATAGGTAGCGGAAGTTGCCATGATTGCTCCTTTGAGCATTTAGATAGTGTATTTGAGCAGAAAGCGCAATGCGTCGCTACGACCTTGATCCCTCACAACGGCTCGCAGTCCTGATCGACGCTGACAATGTATCGCCGCGCGCCCTGCGTTGGGCGGTCAGATCCCGTGGTGGTCATTTGTAACAGATGAGGCCGGTGTTTGAGAGAATAAAACGTAGAAACTTAATGAGAGGGATGGAGAGCCAGATATGCTGAGGGGAGGGGGGCTGACCTCTGGCACCTGCAAATTGTCCGGCGCGCGATCCCTTTCGGACAAGTAGTGGCAAGGCGGTATCGCTGTCCCGCAGAGGCGACACCTTGGAAAAAGCGTTATGTTGAGACGTTTTACAACACTTGTGACACACAAATCTCAAAGTGGCTCAATCGGTAACCTGTATACCAATTAGCATTTCGTTGAGAATTGGAGGCCTGTTGGCTATCGCACTAGCGGCGAGCAACTCAGCGGAAATGGAAGCCATCATGACAGTCCAGGTCAACGTAACGCCCAACGGCCGGATGAGCATCCCAGCTGGACATCCGAAAGCGGCTCGGGCTTAGCGACGGCGGCGCGGTCTATCTGGATGAGACGCCTGATGGTCTCGTGCTACGAACAGCCGCACAGGCCGTGGCCCGCGCTCAGGCTTTGGCGAAGCAGTACACCGAAGGGAACTCAGACGCGTCGGTCGAGGCGTTCCTCGCCAAGCGCCGCGAGGACAGCGGAGAGTGAGCGAGATCGTACTGGACGCCTCCGCCCTCATTGTCATGCTGAAAGGGGAGAAGGGCGCTGACAAAGTCGCAGCTGCGATAGCAGACGCCCGGATATGCACGATCAACTACGCTGAGGTGGTCACGCACTTCATTCATCTTGGCATGCCTGAACGTGAGGTCGATGCCATGCTTGACCCACTGCCGATGACGATTGTACCCACCGATAAGGCGCTCGCGCAAATGGCTGGGCGATTGCGGGCTGTCACTGCAGAAAAGGGGCTATCGCTCGGCGACCGCTTCTGCCTTGCACTGGCGCAGCGTGACGGTCTTCCGGCATGGACCAGTGATCAGAGCTGGAAGGCGATCGCCGATGCCGTCAAAACCAAGGTCGTCGCTATTCGATGATGCTCAGCCGGCGAGGGAAGGGCGGTCGTCGGCCGATCCGACCTTT
>NZ_JBMLSM010000038.1:0-2377 GCF_049240505.1 Novosphingobium sp. | reverse complement strand
TCCTGCAGCTTTGCGCCGAAGACAACATCCAGGTGTGCAACATCACCACGCCGGCAAACTACTTCCACGTGCTGCGCCGGCAGATGCACCGTCCGTTCCGCAAGCCGCTGGTCATCATGACGCCCAAGAGCCTGCTGCGCCACCCGCTGGCAAAGTCGGTCGCTTCGGACTTCATCGGCGACGGACACTTCATGCGCATCCTGTCCGACACCGCTCCGGCGGCGGACAAGGATACCAAGCGTGTGGTGCTGTGTTCGGGCAAGGTCGCCTATGACCTGATCGAAGCGCGCAATGCCGCCGGAATCACCGATACGCAGATCATCCGCCTTGAACAGCTCTACCCCTTCCCCGGCGAACCGCTGGCCCTGCGCCTTTCGCGCATGACCAATCTGGAAGAAGTGGTGTGGTGTCAGGAAGAGCCGCGCAACAACGGTTCGTGGTTCTTCGTCGAACCGATGATCGAGGAATCGCTGAAGGCCGCCAAGAGCAAGGTCGAACGCCCGCGCTATGCCGGCCGCAATGCCGCCGCATCGCCTGCAACGGGCCTCGCCAGCCGTCACGCCAGCGAACAGGGCGCGCTTGTTGCCGATGCGCTGGGTCTTTCGGTGCGTGGTGAAATCCGCCGCCAGAAGAAGAACTGACTTAGAAGAACTGATTTTCCTTCTCCCCGAGGAACATGAATTATGTCGATTGAAGTGAAGGTTCCGACGCTGGGTGAAAGCGTCAGTGAAGCAACCGTTGGTCAGTGGCTGAAGAAGCCCGGTGAGGCCGTAGCGCTGGACGAGCCCATCGTCAGCCTTGAAACCGACAAGGTTGCGGTCGAAGTGCCCGCACCTGCTGCAGGCGTGCTGGGCGCGCTGGTGGCGAACGAGGGCGATACCGTTTCGGTCGGCGCGCTGCTTGCCCTGATCGAGGACAGCGTTGCCGCTGCTGGCGCTCAGGCCCCTGCCCCGCGCACCGAAGCGCCGATTGCGCCTGCGTCGGCTTCGGAAGCGCCTGCTGCTGCGCCTTCGGGCGAGGCCGCCGCGCTTTCGCCCGCCGTGCGCCGCGCAGTTCTGGAATATGGCATCGATCCTTCGACGGTTAAGGGCACCGGCAAGGACGGCCGCCTGACCAAGGAAGACGTGATGGCTGCTGCCGCCGCCAAGCAGGCCTCACCCGCCGCTGCGGTTTCGGCACCGGCTGCCGCGCCCGCTGCTTCGGCACCGGCAGCAGGTCGCAACGAAGAGCGCGTGAAGATGACGCGCCTGCGCCAGACGATCGCCAAGCGCCTGAAAAGCGCGCAGGAAAATGCTGCCCTGCTCACCACGTTCAACGACGTGGACATGAGCGCGGTGATGGAAGCGCGCAACAAGTACAAGGACGTGTTCGAGAAGAAGCACGGCGTGAAGCTGGGCTTCATGTCTTTCTTCGCCAAGGCATCGGTGCTGGCGCTGAAGGATCTTCCTTCGGTCAACGCGCAGATCCAGGGTGATGAGATCGTCTACTTCGACTATGTGGACATCTCGGTCGCCGTTTCGGCCCCGAACGGGCTGGTCGTGCCGGTGGTGCGCGATGTCGACAAGATGAGCTTTGCCGATATCGAGAAGTCGATTGCGAACTATGGCAAGGCAGCGCGCGATGGCACGCTGACGATGGCTGATATGGCCGGCGGCACGTTCACCATCTCGAACGGCGGCGTGTTCGGCGGGCTTATGTCCACCCCGATCATCAACCCGCCGCAGTCGGCCGTGCTGGGCCTGCACCGCATCGAGGACCGCCCGGTCGTTCGCAATGGCGAAATCGTGGTGCGCCCGATGATGTACATCGCACTGTCTTACGACCATCGCATCATTGACGGACGCGAGGCCGTGACGGCACTCAAGACGATCAAGGAAGCGATCGAGGATCCGACGCGGTTGCTGATCGATCTTTGACATGATGTTGCGCGGCATCCTTCGACAGGCTCAGGATGAGCGGATGTTGTGCGTTTGACTTGAATCCAAAGCCGCTCGTGCTGAGCTTGTCAAAGCACGCACGCGCAACGGAGCCGAGAAAATGGCTGAATACGACTACGACGTTCTGTTCATCGGTGCTGGTCCCGGCGGTTATGTCGCGGCTATCCGCGCAGCGCAGCTTGGCCTGAAGACGGCCTGTGCCGAAGGACGCGAAACGCTGGGCGGCACCTGCCTCAACGTGGGCTGCATTCCATCCAAGGCGCTGCTGCACGGATCGGAAAAGTTCGACGAAGCCCGCAACGGCACGCTGGCCAGCTATGGCATCAAGACCGGTTCGCTCGAACTCGATCTGGACGCGATGCTCGCGCAGAAGGCGGAATCGGTGAAGGGCCTGACCGGCGGCATCGAATTCCTGTTCAAGAAGAACAAGGTGACCTGGC
>NZ_JBMLSM010000037.1:0-12207 GCF_049240505.1 Novosphingobium sp. | reverse complement strand
CACCGGGCAAAGAAGCCCGGCTTGTGGTCATGATCGTGGTCGTGCGCATGATCATGCGCATCAAAACCTTCGTTTGCGGGAATGGAGGCCATCTCGGTCAAACCTTGTCGATGATTTCGCGTCAGGCGGCAGGCGCTGCGGAAGCGTCAGCAGCCGGGGCTTCGGCGGGAGCGGCAGCGGCCGCAGGCACCACTGCTGGTGCAGCTTCTTCAGCCGGACCAACGGTGCCACCGGGCTGGGTCTTCACCCAGGCTTCGAACTTGTCGCGCGGCAGGGCTTCGACCGTGATCGGCATGTAACCGTGGCGCACGCCGCACAGTTCGGAACACTGGCCGTAATAAACGCCCGGTTCCTTGATGAAGAGAACCTTTTCGTTGATGCGGCCCGGCACGGCGTCGAGCTTGAACCACAGCGAAGGCACAGCGAAGGCGTGGATCACGTCTGCACCGATGGTCTGGATGCGGATCGGCTCACCGGCAGGAACAACCATGCGATTGTCGACTGCCAGGTGGCTGGGTTCACCACGCTTGTGCGCGTCTTCCTCGGACAGCATGTTCGAGACAACCTCGAACCCGCCGTTGTCGGGATAGGTATAGCCCCAGTACCACTGGTATCCGGTCACCTTCACGGTCACCGCGCCCTTGGGCGCGGGATCGTACTGGTGAGCCAGCAGACGGATGGACGGCACCGCGATGACCACAAGGATCAGCACAGGCACCAGCGTCCACACCACTTCGATCAGCGTGTTATGGCTGGTCTTCGAAGCGACCGGGTTGGCGCGCTTGTTGAACTTAACCGCAACCACGACGAGCAGGATCAGGACGAGGATCGAGATCGCGACGATGACAGGCATCAGGATCGCATCATGCATCCACAGAGCTTCCTGGCCAGTAGGCGAATACTGGTCCTGGAAGGTCCATCCCTTGTCCACCGGCATACCCTTGCCGGGCGTCGGTGCCATCGGGGTATAAGGCCCGGCATCGACAGCGGCATCAGCAGCAGGCGCAGCGACAGCCGCTGGCGACTCGACTGCGACGGGCGCAGCAGCGACCGGCGCGGCAGGCGCAGCAGCAATGGCGTTGGCTCCGAAAGTCAGCGCGAAAGCGACGCCAAAGGTTCGGAAAGCTTTACCCGCAACGCGGGCGGTATCGGCTAGACTCATCGTCAAAGTTTCCGCTTTTTCCCTGTTTGCGCGCTTGTTGCGCTGCATCAAGGAAGCGCTCGCGCGCTCCCTTTAAGTCCCTCGATCGTCCCGGCCTATACGCGCAGCCGTCTCAAGCCTCAAGCCGCACAGCGCATATTTTTCATGGCTCGCTCATGGCCATTCGGGCAATGCGGCAATGCAGTGTTACAGGACGCTATTACAGCGCGCTTTACTCGCCCCCTTGCACATCATGCGGAAAAGGGTTGCCCCCCGCGCGGGCAAGGGCCATTTGCGGGCCATAGACCGACCCCACAGAACGGCATTTGCAGGCAGACCCATGCAAGAAGACGATATCCTTTCCGAATTCCGCGCCAGCCAGGCCCTTCTCGAAGGGCACTTCCTTCTCTCGTCGGGCCGCCACAGTGCGTACTATCTGCAATGCGCGCGCGTATTGATGGACCCGATGCGCGCCTCGCGTCTTGCCGCTGCCACTGCACAGAAGATTCCGCGCGATCTGCGCCAACAGATTCAAAAGGTCGTCTCGCCTGCGATGGGCGGCGTGATCATCGGGCACGAAATGGGCCGGGCGCTTGGCGTAGAGGCGATGTTCGTCGAACGCCCCACCGGCAAGTTTGAACTACGGCGGGGCTTCGCGCTCACCCCCGGTGAAAAGGTGCTGATGGTCGAGGATGTCGTCACCACCGGCCTTTCCAGCCGCGAAGCAATCAAGGCTATCGAAGAAGCAGGCGGCCAGGTCATCGCCGCCGCCGCACTGGTCGATCGGTCCGCTGGCAGCGTCGATCTCGGCGTGCCGTTCTTCCCGCTCGTGGCGCTGAACTTCCCCACTTATGCGCCCGATGAACTTCCGCCCGAACTTGCCGCCACCCAAGCGATCAAGCCGGGCAGCCGGGCCAAGCCGTGAGCAGCGTGCTGACTCCGGAACGCCTCAGGCTCGGCGTCAACATCGATCACGTCGCCACCATTCGCAATGCGCGTGGCGGTGACCATCCCGATCCGGTGCGCGCGGCGGAAATCGTTGCCAGCGTGGGCGGCGATGGCATCACGGCGCATCTGCGTGAGGATCGTCGCCATATCCGCGACGAAGACCTCGCCCGCATCCAGGCCGCCACCAACCTGCCGTTGAACCTCGAGATGGCAGCGACCGACGAGATGCTGGAAATCGCGCTACGCCACAAACCGCACGCCGCCTGCATCGTGCCCGAACGCCGCGAAGAGCGCACGACCGAAGGCGGGCTGGACGCTGCTGGCCAGCACAACCGCCTCGCCCCCATCGTCGCGCGTCTTTCCGACGCAGGCATCCGCGTCAGCCTGTTCATCGCGCCCGAAGCACGCCAGATCGAAGCTGCGATGCGCCTCGGCGCACCAGTGGTCGAACTGCACACCGGCGAATATGCCCATGCAGAGGGCGAACAGCGTGCCATAGAACTGCGCCGCATTGCCGATATGGCGGCGCTGGCCGCCCGCAACGGCATCGAACCTCACGCTGGCCACGGCCTGACGTATGAAAACGTCCAGCCCATCGCTGCAATTCCGCAACTGGCCGAACTCAACATCGGCCATTACCTGATTGGCGAGGCGATCTTTACCGGCCTCGATGCAGCGGTCCGGCGGATGCGCGATCTGATGGACGAAGCGCGGTGAGGTTCCTTCAGTGATCCTCGCCATCGGCTCGGACCTCTGCAACATAGAGCGTATCCAGAACTCGCTCGACCGGTTCGGTGATCGCTTCATCAACCGCGTTTTCACCGATGTTGAAAAGGCGAAGGCCGCGCGCCGCCCCTATACGATTGCAGGCACGCTGGCGAAGCGCTTCGCTGCGAAGGAAGCCTTTTCCAAGGCGGTCGGCACGGGGTTCAAGGCGGGCGTGTTCATGAAGGACATCGGCGTGGTCAACGCGCCTTCCGGCGCCCCCACGCTGGCGCTGACAGGTGGTGCCGCAGCGCAGCTTGCCGCGATAACCCCTGCCGGTTACGAACCCGTCGTCCACCTTACCCTGACCGACGATCACCCCTGGGCACAGGCCTTTGTGGTGATCGAGGCCCGCCCCCTTGCCGGAATGCCCACTGCTTGACCGACCAGCCTGCCGAACAGCCTGAAGAATCATTGGCCCCGCCGCCACCATCCCCCGAAAGCGGTGTCGATTGGTGGGCGGAATTGCGCGGCTTGGCCCTCATGCTGCTGACGGTCGTGGTGTTCCACAGCATGGTCGCCAAGCCGTTCTATATTCCCTCGATCTCGATGATGCCCAACCTGCTGGTGGGCGACCGGCTGATCGTATCGAAATACCCCTATGGCTGGTCGTGGGTGTCGGCCTCGTTCCACGTTCTGCCGCGCGGGGACAAGCGCATCCTGCCCAAGGTGCCGGAATATGGCGATATCGTGATCGCCGTCCCGCCGGATCGGGACGAGGATTATATCAAGCGTGTCGTCGCCTTGCCCGGTGATCGCATCACTGTGATCCACGGGCAGATCATCCTCAACGGCAAGCTGGTGCCCCAACAGGCTGAACCGCCGGTGCAGATTCCCGCCGATCCGCAACTCTCCTGCGACGGCGCACCCTGCTACGATATGTTCGAGCGCTACCGCACGCGGCTGACGGATGGGCAAGAAGTCTATGAACTACCCACCTTCCGCGAAACCCTGCCCAATGGCGCAAGCTATCTTGTGATCGACCATATGGACCAGATGCTCGACAACTATCCCGAAACGGTGATCCCGCCCGGCCATGTCTTTCTGATGGGCGACAATCGCGATCATTCGGCTGACAGCCGCGCACCGATCGAAGAACGCGGCCTTGGCGGCCCTGTGCCACTGGCCAATGTCGGCGGGCGTGCCGAATTCGTTACCTTCTCGCTCAACGGCAGCGAATCGCTCAATCCGCTGACATGGTGGCCCGCCTTGCGCGATGGCCGCGCGTGGACCAGACTGCGCCCTGAAATCCGCCATACGGCACCAACGGAGCGCTGAACCCTATGGACGAAGCCAGCGCGGAACGGAGTGCAGGGCCGACCGACATCAAGGACGACCTGATCCGCCGCGAGGCGAAGAAGGCTTTCGTCTGGATCGGCGTGGCCTCGCTCTTCGCGCTGGTGGTTCTGCTGGCACAGCCGATCATGGTGATTCTCGGCGGCATTGTCTTCGCCGCGCTGATCGATGGCGGGCAGCGGTTGATCTCGCGGATTGCTCCGTGGCTGCCGCGCGGTATCCGCATCATGATCGTGGTGCTGGGCACTTTCGCGTTTCTTGTCTGGCTGGTGATCTTTGCAGGGGGCCAGCTTGCAGCACAGGCCGCAGCCTTGCCCGCCGTGATCCAGACCCAGCTTGGTCGCCTGACCATCTGGGCGCAGAGCCACGGCATAACCATGCGTGATTTCAACCTGCAGCAGATCGTAAGCCAGGTTCTGGGCAGTGTGGGGCAAGTCACCCGCGCGCTGGGCGGCATCTTCGGTGGCTTCACCACGGCCTTCCTGATTTTCATCCTGTCGATCTACTTCGTGCTCGAACCCCATCTGTATCGCCGGGGATTTGCATGGATGCTGCCCGAAGACAGCCGCGATCACTGGGAAGGCACGGCCCTGCGTATGGGCAAGGCGCTGCGGATGCTGCTGTTCGGGCGCATGGTCGGCATGTTCGTCGAAGGTATCGCCACCTGGTTGCTCTTGGCGTGGTGGGGTGTGCCGATGGCAGCGCTCCTTGGCCTGCTGACCGGCCTTCTTGCCTTCCTGCCCAATATCGGCGCGCCCATTTCAGGCCTTCTGATGACGTTGGTGGGCTTTTCGGTCAGCAATGAAACCGGGCTGTTCTGCATTGCAGTCTATTTCGTGGTGCAGACCGTCGATGGCAACATCATCATCCCGATGGTGGCAAAGCGCACCGCCGATCTTGCCCCGGCGCTGGTGCTTGGCGCACAGTTGATGTTCGGCCTGCTGTTCGGCATCCTCGGCCTGATGCTGGCCGATCCGATCGTCGTCATGCTCAAAATTCTCCTCGAACGTCAGGCCGAACGCAACAGCATGGGGCGTGATGGACTGGCGGTTTCGCCCCTCACCTCAAAACAACCCGCCTGAACACAGAGATTCCGATGGCCCGCAAGTTCCTCTACATGATCGCCATTCTCGCCGTGCTGGTGATCGCGGCGCTCTTCGCCCTGCGTATCTGGTCTACGGAGTTGAGCCGGTTCGCCTTCGTTCCCCGCTCTGCCTACACCCGGCTCGAACCTGTATCGGCTGATGCCTATGCTGCAAACACCATGTGGTTCTCGCGCCCCAGCGTGGGCGCGCAAGACCCTTCGCAATGGGTGCCCTCCGGCGTGCAGAAGGGCAACGGGCCTGCGGCAGTGTTCTTCATTCACCCCACCAGCTACCTTGCGCGGCAGGCGTGGAACGGCCCGCTTGACGATAACGACACCAATCGCCGCGCCAGCTATTTCCTGCAAGGCATGGCCAGCGCGTTCAACGGGCAGGCGCAAGTCTGGGCGCCGCGTTACCGTCAGGCCGCGTTTGGCGCATTCCTCACCGATCAGGCCGAAGGGCAGATGGCGCTGGACGCTGCTTATCTCGACGTGCGGCAGGCCTTCGATACGTTCCTTGCCTCGGTCCCTGCGGACAAACCCATCGTGCTGGCCGGACACAGCCAGGGCGCGCTGCATCTGATCCAGTTGCTCAAGGATCGCGTGGCTGGAACGCCGCTCGCCGCCCGCGTGGTCGCCGCCTATGCCGTGGGCTGGCCGATCTCCATCGAACACGACCTGCCCGCGATGGGCCTGCCCGCCTGCAACGGGCCAGACCGCGCTGGCTGTGTGATGAGCTGGGCCAGCTTTGCTGAACCGGCAGACCCCGACATTGTGCTCGACGCCTACCGCACCCGCCCCGCACTCGATGGCAAGGCGAAGGATACGCGCCCGATTCTCTGCACCAACCCGCTAAACGGCGGTGCAGCCCCTGCAGCCGCGTCTACCGCAAACCTCGGCACGCTCAAGCCCAGCGAAGATCTGAAGGGGGGCGAAATTATCGTTGGCGCGGTTCCGGCCCGTTGCGATCCGGCCACCGGCATTCTGCTGATCGGCGATCCGCCCGAACTTGGCCCCTATGTGCTGCCCGGCAACAACTACCACGTCTACGACATCCCGCTGTTCTGGACGAACCTGCGCGCCGACGTGAACCGCCGCGTCACCGCATGGGAAGCCGCGCACAAGGCTTCGGCAAAGTGATCACCCAGTCAGCCCTGTCGATGCGCGATGAACTGCCGGATGGCGGCACGCTGATGGGCCTCGATACCGGCACCAAGACCATCGGCGTCGCCCTGTGCGATCCCGACTGGCGTTTTGCCACGGCAGGCAAGACGATCCAGCGCGGCAAATTTACGGCCGACAAGGCAAAACTCGCCGCTCTGGTTGCCGAACGCGGCGTGAAAGGCCTTGTCATCGGTCTGCCGCTCAACATGGACGGGTCGGAAAGCCCCCGCTCCCAGGGCGCGCGTGCCATCGCCCGCAACCTCGAAGACCTTGGCCTTCCCATCCTGCTGTGGGACGAACGCTGGACCACGCAAGCTGCCGAACGAGCCATGATCGCGCAGGATTTCAGTCGCGCCAAACGGGCAGAGCGCATCGATTCGCACGCCGCCGCGCTGATTCTGCAGGGCGCAATCGACGCGCTTGCCGGAAGCGCCTTTTAATTGACCGCTTAAGCCGCTTGTCAACGCTCTGCACCTGCGGCAGGGATACCGGATGAACAGCATTCCCGAAAGCAGCGGCGGACGCCCCTCGATCCCGCCCGACATGGCGTTCGATCCCTCGCGCTTCGGCAAGTTCATGATGAAGCACGGGCACACCGGCTTCATCGGAATGCAGTACCGTGATCATGGCGATAACTGGGTCGAACTCGGCCTGCCCTGGCGCGAAGATCTGGTTGGCGATCCCGATACCGGCGTGCTGGCCTCCGGCCCGATCATCAGCCTGCTGGATAATGCCACCTCGATGTCTGTCTGGGCTTTGCGCGGCGGTTTTCGCCCGCAGGTGACGCTGGATCTGCGCGTCGATTATGTGCGTGCCGCCACCCCCGGCAAGACGATCATCGCCTGGGCCGAATGCTATCAGCTCAAGCAGTCGATGGCTTTCGTGCGCGGCATCGCCCATGATGGCGATATTGCCGATCCCGTTGCCCACGCAGCCGGGATCTTCATTCAGGTAGAGGCCGATGGCTGGGCCAGAACGCCAACGCCGGACGCGCCGGGGGCTTCGGCATGACTCTCCTGTCCGATCGCCTGCCGCCTTATGCCCGCGCAATGGGGATGCGCATCGAAGGCCTGCTTGAAGGCAGCCCGCTGCTGGTCATGGACTTTTCGGACCGTGCAATGGGCCGCCCCGGCTATCTCCACGGCGGCGCCATTGCCGGAATGCTGGAAATCGCGGCCATCATGGCCCTCCACGCCGAACTTGGCGATGAAGGCGCGCGCGTGCGCATCAAGCCGGTGAACATCTCGGTCGAATACCTGCGCGGCGGCGTCACGGTGGAAACCTTCGCCCGTGGCCAGGTCGTGCGCGCAGGCCGCCGCATTGCCAACGTCCGGGCAGAGGCATGGCAAACCGACCGCGACAAACCTCTCGCCAGTTGCTGGATGAATTTCCTGCTCAAGCCCAAGGCCTGAAGCAAGGCCTAGTCCTCCACCACCTTCATAAGCCGTCGCTCCAGCGGGAACAGCACGCCCGCCAGATCGTGCCCACGCTTGAGCACCTGCCCCGCCTCGCCAAACAGCGCCCACATGCCCTGCTTGCCCCGCAGTGAAGGCCGCTTCTCGATTCGCGCCGTGGGGCGTTCTGCCGTGCGCTTGAAGGCCGCAAAGACCGCAGCGTCCTTGCCAAAGTCCATCGCATAGTCGCGCCAGAATCCGGCGGCGACCATGCGGCCATAGATGTCGAGGATTTTCAGCAGCTCGACTCGTTCGAAGCCAACCTGCTGCACCACGCGCACGGTCGGAAAGGGCACCACGCTGCCGGGCGCACCGGCATCGGGTCCGCTCACGCTCAGTTGCGGGTCCTTCTACCAACCGTCGTCGGCGTCGGCGCGGGTGTGCCGCCATCCTGCGCCGCGATCAGCGCCGCAACTTGCGCTTTGAGCGCAGCCACTTCAGCCTCAAGATCGTCAACGCGACTGCCGCCGTTCGGCTCGCAAGGCTCCTTGCAGGGCGTGCCATAGGGGATGAACTGCTTGAGCCACGTCTCTGCCGGAACCAGTGTGGATCGCGCCTTCAGTCCGATCATCGTCGCGCCTTCGGGCACATCATCGGTCACCACCGCATTCGCACCCACGCGCGCGCGCGCGCCGACCGTGATCGGACCAAGGATCTGCGCGCCCGATCCGATGATCGAATCGTCGGACAGCGTGGGATGGCGCTTGCCCGGAATGCCATTTGTGGGATTGGTGCCACCCAGCGTAACGCACTGATAGATCGTTACATTGTCACCAATCTCAGCCGTCTCGCCGATGACGGTAAAACCGTGTTCGATGAACAGGTGCTTCCCGATCTTCGCACCGGGATGAATGTCGATCGCGGTCAGAAAGCGGGAGAAGTGGTTCACCGCACGGGCAAGGAAAAACATCTCCGCTTCGAACAGCCAGTGGGCCACGCGATGGAATCCCACCGCCCACAGCCCCGGATAGAGCAGGATTTCCCAGCGCGATCGTGGCGCAGGATCGCGCGAACGGATCGAATCCAGATATGCGATCAGGCCCTTGAACATGCCCCGATTCTCTCTCTAATCCCGCGTTAAAGCAAGCGCGGCTGAAATTCACCTGTCCGCTCAGCAAGCGCATCACGAACCAATGATATGGTGACGGGTGCTTTACGCTCAAGAGAGAGCCGGTCAAGAGTTTCAATCAGCAACTCGATTTCAGCATGGCTGCGCTCCAGCCGGGGCAGGAGGTAGGCCATCACCTGTTCCCCCAGCACAAGTCCGCGCCGTGCGGAAAGTTCCGCCACCAATCCGGCCACCAGATCATCGTCGGGCGGTGCAATCTCGATCAGCAGCGCCGCGCCAAGCCGCGATGCCAGATCCGGCAGCGTGATCTTCCATTCGCCGGTCGCGCAATTCGCTACCAGCAGCAACGGTCGTCCGCTCGCCTGTGCGCGGTTCCAGCGGTGGAATACCTCGTCCTCAGGAAGCGAATCGGCCCCGTCGATCACTTCACCTGCGCCACTTTCAGCAAACCAGCGCGCCAGCAGGCTCTTGCCCGAACGCGGCGGCCCGGCCAGAATCGCGGTTCGGAATGGCCATCGCTCCGCAGCCTGCAAGGCCTCGATCACCGGGACAAGGCTGTGCCCCATGACCACGGTCTCGGCACCACGCGCCGTCACCAGCGGAAGGGCAATCTGGGTCGACATCGCCGTGATTATACGCTCAAATCGCGAAAGCGCGTTACTTGCGGATCGAAAGCGCGCCCGCGCCCACCGTCACGCGCCAGCCCTGCGCCCGCAGCGCCGCAGCCAGCGCCTCAAGTTCGCCCGCATACGTCACGCGCATAACCGACGTGCCGCCGATCGCGATCGATGTGGAACTGGCGCTCTTTACGCCCGCCACGCCACGCACCGCTGCCATGCCTGCATCAACCGCCGCCGCATCGCCCGTAACGAACTGAACGGTAAACGTGCTGGTCGCAGCAGCCGCAGGCGTTGCCGTCGCCGCGCCTGGCTCGTCGCCAACCGGCTCGACCTGCATGGCCACGGGTGCTGGCCCCAGCTTCTGCATCGTCTGGTCGATCAATGCCTGATCGATCTGCGTCACCATGTTCAGCGTCGGATCGGGCTTCAGCGTTCCGTCAGCCAGCGCCTGGGTGAAAATGCGATCGAGTTGGCCAATCGCCTGCTCCAGCATCTTGGGCACTTCCGCCTCGCTTTTCGCGGTCAGCGTGAAACTGCCAAGGAAACGGTTGTCCGGTCCATAGCGCGCGCTGAACGTGCCCTGCACCGGGCCGCCGGGAAATTCCCGCTCCAGTCGCGCAATCGGCATGATCACGTCCGAAGCGCCGAATTCATCCAGAATCATGCGCCACCAGTTGCGGCTGCGCCGGTCAAGCTGGCCCGCCGTCAGCAGCAGCGAATCCGATCCTGCGCCGGTTGGCCGCACATAATCGATCGCGCTGTTGCCGGTGCGATATTCGGCCCATGCCTTCTGCCAGGGGGTGCGCGTTTCGAACACCGTGGCCACGCCGCCCTGATAGAGCACCGGAATCACCAGCAGCGGCGCAGAGCGCGCCCGCGCGCCGGTCATCCCCAACCGCTCACCCGTGCGTGCGCGGTCAAAAATCACGCCCAGCGTGGCAATATAGCGGCGCGGCCCCACCTGTTCGCGTTCCACCACCACGGCAGATACCATCGATTCGATGGTCGAATCATCCAGTCCCGGCGCGGCCCCACCGCTGCCGTTCGATTCCCACAGCTTTTCCCAGGCCTTGCGCTGCGCCTCGCGCCAGCCCTTCATCCGCGCGTCTTCGGGATTGTCCCCGCTGACGTTCACTTCGATGCCGCGAATCTCGAAATCGCCGTTGCTGGCAATGGGCGGAATGCCGCGATCGCCTTCGATCTGCGCAACCAGCACCGCGCCGCCCACCGCCAAAAGCAGGGCTGCGCCAAGGCCCAAGGCCTTACGGTTCTTCGCATTTTCGAATGGCAGGCGCAGGGCGACCAAGACAACTCCGAACTTCAGTTGGGCCGCAGCGCTGGCCGAAAATGTGCCCGGAATTCGAATTCCGGTGCTTGCGCGTTCGCTTTTGCCCAAAGGCAAGTGGAAATCCAAGCGAGAAAGCGCTAGGCGCGCGCTCCATGAGCGAACAGGATCAAAAGCCGCAGAGCTACAGCTACGCCCAGGCCGGCGTGAACATCGCCGCCGGCAATGCGCTGGTCAAAGCCATCGGCCCATTGGCCAAGTCCACCGCCCGCCCCGGCGCGGACGCGGAACTCGGTGGTTTCGGCGGCTTCTTCGATCTCAAGGCAGCCGGTTACAAAGACCCGCTGCTGGTTGCGGGCAACGATGGCGTCGGCACCAAGGTGAAGCTGGCGATCGATCATGACCGACACGACCAGATCGGCATCGATCTTGTCGCCATGTGCGTGAACGATCTGATCGTTCAGGGTGCTGAACCCCTGTTCTTCCTCGATTATTTCGCCACGGGCCGTCTTGATAACGGCGTTGCGGAACGTGTTGTCGCAGGAATCGCCGAAGGTTGCCGCATCGCCGGTTGCGCGCTGATCGGTGGCGAAACCGCCGAAATGCCCGGCATGTATGCCGATGGCGATTATGACCTCGCGGGCTTCTGCGTCGGCGCGGTTGAGCGTGGCGAACAACTCACCGGTGATCGCGTGGCGGCAGGAAACGTCCTCCTCGGCCTCGCATCGTCAGGCGTCCATTCCAACGGCTATTCGCTGGTCCGCCGCCTCGCCGCAGACAAGGGCTGGAAACTTGATCGCCCTGCGCTGTTCGATAACGAGCGCCTGCTGATCGACTATCTGATTGAACCGACCCGGATCTATGTGAAGAGCCTGCTGCCCTTCATCCGTTCCGGTCGTATCAACGCGCTTGCCCACATCACCGGCGGCGGTCTGCTCGAAAACGTGCCGCGCGCGCTGCCAAAGGGCCTTCACGCCCGCATCGATGCCGATAGCTGGGAACAGAGCCGCCTGATGGCTTTCCTGCAGGCGCAGGGGAATATCGAGCCTGAGGAGATGGCGCGTACCTTCAACTGCGGCATCGGCATGATCCTCGCGGTCGAACCCGACCAAGCCGATTCGCTCGCCGCCGATCTCACCGCAGCGGGCGAAACGGTCTACCGCGTGGGTGAGATCGTCGAAGGCGAAAAGGGCTGCACCGTAACCGGCAGCACCGAAACATGGTCCGCGCGCGAAGCGTGGGAAGCCATTCATGTCGGCTGACCAAATCCTCCCCGTTTTCGCCAAAGGCGCAAATGGGGAGGGGGACCGCCCGCGCAGCGGGTGGTGGAGGGGCCAAAACCCCTCCGTCAGCCCTGCGGGCTGCCACCTCCCCATTTGTC
>NZ_JBMLSM010000036.1:0-22808 GCF_049240505.1 Novosphingobium sp. | reverse complement strand
GGGCAAGCCAGCCCTTGCCGGTGCCGTCGAGTTCGACGACGCCCATCAGCTGCTCCTCACCGCCTTGCAGCTTTTTCATCGGGTGGGCGATCCAGCCCTTGCCCGCTTCTTCGGTGCGCGCCAACACGCGATCACCCACGCGCAGCGCAGCGTTGCGATCACGCTGTTTGCCACGCGGTTCAACGATGCGGATGCGGGGCGGCGGGCTGGCGTCTTCGGGATTCCAGCTATCGGGAATGGCTACGGGTTCGCCCTCATCGATCTCCATGATGCGCAGAACGGTGACCTTCGGCACCCCGCCCATTGCGTGAAAAGCGCTGCGGTTGCCATCGATCAGGCCTTCTTCGGCCATGTCCTTGAGCAAGGACTTCAGTGCGATCTTTTCCGTGCCTTTGAGGCCGAATGCCTTGGCAATCTCGCGCTTTCCAGCAGGTTCTGCCGACTGGGCGATGAAATCGAGCACCTGCTGGCGCGTGGGGAGGCCCTGGGGAAAGCGGATTTTGGTCATGGGGGGCATGTGGTCGTTATACCCCCCGATAGCAAGCGTTCACGGTTTTACTGAAACGGGCGAAAGCGGGGCGAACTGGCCACCGGGTACAGCGGAGGCGACCGGGCTTTCTGAACCGTCTGCCGCAACAGCATTGACGCCGAACAGCCAATCGTCGGCGCGGACGCCGGGGAAGCTGGCTTTGGTGTCGGTGGTATCCAGCAGCTTCGTTTCCCACATCGGCGCATCGGTGCGGCGCTGCCACAGGGTGTAGCGGACCGCGCCGGGCACGGACTGCCATTCGATATCGGTGCTGGGCTTGACCGCCCCCTTCACCACCGGCGCAGGCGGCATGGGGGTGCGTGCAAGCTTGGCCAGCGCGCGCACGTTCAGGCGCGTGACTTTGGCGAGGTAGGGGAAATCCATTTCGTCAGCGGTATCACCGAATTTGACGCCTGCTTCGGTGCGCAAATCCTGATGCTGATGTTCGTAATCCTCAACCGCGACCGTGAAGCGGACGGCGGGATAGCCCTTGTCCGAGAACGGCAACTGGTCCCCGCCCCGGCCCATCCGGTCGGCGCGCCAGATCTGGCGGACGGTCAGGCCTTTGTCTGCGTCGGCTTCGGCAAGGCTGGCGACCCAGCGCGAGATATTGCGCGAGGGGCTGTCGTTCTCACCACCGAAGCGTCGCATCTGGGCGCGCAGGGCATCGGTCGAATCGGCGCGGAGGGCTTCAGACAGGACGCGAACGTGGGCGTTGTCGCGGTAGCCATCGGAGCCGGTGGAACCGCCGACTATATCGTTGTTGAGCACGGCCTTCACCGTCCACCCCTGTGCGGCGGCGTAGTCGGCCAGCAGTTTGCCGCCGAGCAGGCCCTGTTCCTCGCCGGAGAGGGCCGCGTAGACGATGGTGGTGGGGAACTTTTCTTGGGCGAGCACGCGGGCGGCTTCGATGACGAGCGCGGTGCCAGAGGCGTTGTCGTTCGCGCCGGGAGCGTCTCTGGTGGCGTCGAGTACATCGGACACGCGGCTGTCGATGTGGCCCTGAACGATGACGACTTCGCCCGGACGTTCGGTGCCGCGCTGGATGGCCACGACGTTTACGAGGCGGGTGGGCGTGGGCACGCGATCACCGCTGACCACGGTTTCGGGAAGGACGATTTGCAGGCAATTGCCGCAGGTGGCGCTGGCTTTGCGGAACTCTGCTTCGGCCCATTTGCGCGCTGCGCCGATGCCGCGTTTGGGGTCCGTCTGCGAAGAGAGCGTGTGGCGGGTGCCGAAGCTGACGAGCTTTTCGACATCGGCGCGGAGGCGGGCTTCGGAAATGGCGTCCTCGGGCGCGGCGTATGCGGCGGTGGACGCGAGTAGCAGGAGCAGGATCAGATAGTTGCGCATGAAAGCTTCATGCAACGGGTGTGGCGATACGGCAAGCGCCGGGAAGGGAAAGGGTGGCTGTTGAAGCCACCCTTCCGGACAATCAATAGGAGCGGGCGATCAGGATGGTTTCGATCGCCGGTTCGCCGGTGAATGGGCAGGTGCCAGTGGGCTTGACCGCATCGAGCGGGGTGTTGCGGATGGTGAGCTTTAGCGCCTTGAGTTGCTCCACCACTTTGTCCAGCGCCTCGCCGGTCGGCTTGGACCAGCCCATTTCGACCCAGCCCGGATACTTGTTGCCTTCGGCAAAGTAAGCCTTGAGGCCATCGAGATCGGTCACGTCGCGCACGATCTGCGCATCGCGGCGGGCGCGGGCTTCTTCATAGAGCGCAGTCTGGATGGCTTCGAGTTCGGCAGCCGCGCTGGCGATGAATGCTTCCTTCGACTGGCCGACGAAGTTCGGCTTGGCATCCAGGCGCCAGAGCTGATCGCGGCGCAGGGCAGACACCTGACCGCCTTCAGCATCGCGACCGCCGATTTCGAGGATCAGGGGCGCGCCCTTCTTGACCCATGACCAGCGCTTCTGGGTGGCCTTGCCGGGGCGCTTGTCGAGCAGGACGCGGATGCGTTCACCAAAGGCGGACTGCTTGGCAAGTGCGGCGCGGATTTCTTCGCAATAGGCGAGCAGCGCTTCGTCGCCGTCATTGTCGCGCAGCATGGGGAGAATGACGATCTGCTGGGGAGCGACCTGCGGCGGCACGCGCAGGCCATCGTCATCGCCGTGCGTCATGATCACACCGCCGATCAGACGGGTGGAGACACCCCACGATGTGGTGTGAGCCAGCGCCTGCTGGCCTTCTTTGTCCTGATAGCGGATGCCGGCAGCCTGCGCGAACGTGGTTCCGAGGTAGTGCGAGGTGCCCGCCTGCAACGCCTTGCCATCCTGCATCATGGCTTCGATCGAGAATGTTTCGACCGCGCCGGGGAAGCGCTCGTTCTCGGGCTTGGGACCGGCGATTACCGGCATGGCCAGCGGACCTTCGGCAAAGGCGCGATACATTTCGAGTGCGCGCAAGGTTTCAACCATCGCATCAGCCTCATCCGCATGGGCGGTGTGGCCTTCCTGCCAGAGAAATTCGCTGGTGCGCAGGAACATGCGGGTGCGCATTTCCCAACGGACGACGTTGGCCCACTGGTTGGTAAGCAAGGGCAGATCGCGCCACGATTGGACCCAGCGCGCCATTGCCGCGCCGATCACGGTTTCGGACGTGGGGCGCACGACCAGCGGTTCTTCCAGCTTGGCTTCGGGATCGGGTGTAAGACCGCCCTTCCCGTCGGAAATCAGGCGGTGGTGCGTGACGACCGCCATTTCCTTGGCAAAGCCTTCGACGTGTTCGGCTTCCTTGGTGAAATAGGACAGCGGGATGAACAGCGGGAAGTAGCAGTTCTCGACGCCTGCTTCCTTGATTTCGGCATCCATCAGCTTTTGGATGCGTTCCCAGATGCCATAGCCCCACGGCTTGATGACCATGCAGCCGCGCACGCCGGATTCCTCGGCAAGCTCGGCCTCGGCGATCACCGCCTGATACCACTGGGCGAAGTCTTCGGCGCGCTTCACGTTGAGCGCGTGCTTGATTGCTGGCTGGTTCATGGGTCGCGCGTTAAAGCGCAAAGGCAATTCCCGCAATGCCCGGTTTGGACATTGCGGGAAGCATATCAGTTGGAAAGCTGGTCCAGCTTCTTCTGCATCTCGGCCATCTGCTTGCGCAGGACATCGAGATCGTCACCTTCAGCGGCTGGCTTTTGTTCTTCAGACCCCGCTTGTGCGCCGGGAACGAAAGCCGCTGCTGCAGCCTTGAACATTTCCATGTTGCGCTGCGCCAACTGGGCAAGCGGATTGGAGCCGAGGCTATCCTCGATCGCCTTGCGCATCTTGGCCTGGTTATCGCGGAAGTGTTCCATCGAGGCTTCGAGATAACCCGGAAGGAACGCCTGCATCGAATTGCCGTACATCGAGATCAACTGGCGCAAAAAGTTCGTCGGCAGCATCTGCTCACCGGCGGCTTCTTCCTCCATGATGATCTGCGTGAGGATCGCGTGCGTAAGATCCGCACCCGTCTTTGCATCCATCACTTTGAAATCGACGTTATCCTTCACCATCTGCGCGAGATGGTCGAGCGTAATGTAGCTCGATGTGCTGGTATTGTAGAGGCGACGGTTAGCGTATTTTTTGATTATAACCGTGCCGCCGTTCTTGGAATCACTGGCCATAGTCTGGCACCCCACTGCGACGTATATATAGTATTAGCACGTGCAGTATGTGCAGCGCAACAAATCTAAACAAGTAGCGTTAACAACCGGTTTGGCGCGAAAAACGTCGTCCCATCAGGGTCAGCAGTTCATATTGTGACAGGCCAGTGGCGGAAGACGACGCCGCAAGGTCATAATCTGCCGCAAGCCAATCGCCATCACCACAGTCAGGCAGATCGGTGAGATCAACGATCGTCAGATCCATCGATACGCGGCCCAGCACAGGCGTGCGTTGACCTTGCCAAGTGAAATGGCCCTTGCCCGTCCAGCAGCGCAGGTAGCCATCCGCATAACCCACCGACAGAACACCAACCCGCATCGGTTTACTGGCGCAGAACAAGGCATTGTATCCGACTTTTGCGCCCGGTTCGAGGTTTCGCACTTGCACGATCATGGCTTCAGGTTGCGCCACCGGCTTTATCACTCCGCCAAGTTCAGAACGCGCGATGCCGCCATAGAGTGCGATGCCAGGGCGCGTGAGATCGGCATGATAGGCATCGCCCAAGGCGATTCCGGCACTGTTGGCCAGACTGTAGCGGCGCGCCGTAACCGTGCGGCGAACCGTTTCGAAATGCCGAAGCTGGTCGGCATTCTGGGCGCAATCTTCGTCCGCACTGGCAAGATGGCTGAGGCAGATATCGATATCGAGCGCGGACAGCGCCTCTTGACCGAGATGCACCATTTCAAGCCCCAGACGACTCATGCCGGTATCGAACATGAGATGACACGTGCCGCCGCCCGATTCTGCCCAGAGGCGAATCTGGTGCAGGCTGTTGAGCACAGGGCGAACGCCCGTGCTGCGAGCAAATTCGGCCTCGTCACGGTTAACCGGGCCGTGCAGCACGGCAATCTGCTCTGCCGGAACAAGCGGGAGCAGGTCAGGCACCTCGCCCCAGTGTGCGACGAAGAAATCGCGGCAACCGGCACTGGCCAGCACTGGCACCACCCGCGCGGCGCCAAGTCCATAGGCATCGGCCTTTACCGCTGCCCCCGCCGCAGCACGCCCGGACAAGGCATCAAGCGCCCGCCAGTTTGCTGCGAGTGCATCGGAATCCAGCGAGAGGCGCAATGTTGCGGGAGGGAGAACAGAAATGTCAGTCGTCCGTGAAATCGGCGGGAAGCCCCGGTTTTAAGCCCCAGAGAGCCACTAGGAACCCGAAGAGCACCACAACCCAAGTGTACCACAGCCCGGCGTAGGGATCACCGGTGCGGGCGACGATGTAGCTGGAAATCAGCGGCAGGAAACCCCCGAAATAGCCTGTGCCGAGATGATAGGGAATCGACATCGAGCTGTAGCGGATGCGGGGCGGGAACATCTCGGAAAGCAGCGCGGCAACCGGCCCGTAAGTCGCCCCGGAAAGCGCCATCAGTGCCAGCAGACCGACCAGAACCAGCGCAAGCCGTGCAGGCGATGGCGTGACTTTCGCAAAGTCATAACCGTGGGTGGAAAGATCGGCCTGCAGCGCCTTGATCCGTGCTGCGGCCTTGTCATTCCACGGATAGGACGCGGTGGCCATTGCCGCACCGCCTACGGTTGCGGTGAAAACCGGCCCCTGTTCAAGCTGATAGCTGATGCCGGAGGCCGCGAGATCCGAAAGCAGCTTTGCGCACTGGCTCGATTGTTCGGCGGCGAAGGGACTGTAATTGCAATCCGGCCCGGAGACGACCACAGGGTTGCGCTGCGCCGCGGCGGCAAGGCCGGGATTGGCGGAAGAGCCGATGAGCCAGAACACCGGGAACAGTAACAGCAGGGTCAGCGCATAACCGATCACGATCGGCTTTTTGCGGCCAACCCTGTCTGACCATGCGCCGGCGATCAGATAGAACACCATACCAATCGCGCCGCCGATTCCGACGGTGATCTCTGCCAGCGTATCGTCCATGCGTGCGGCGGATTTGAGGAAGCTGAGGCTGGAGAACATCGCGGTGTACCAGATTACCGTGAGGCCTGCCGCGATGCCGAACAAGGCGATGAAGATGCGCCGCTTGTTACCGGGATAAGTGAAGCTTTCCACGAAAGGATTTCCGGCGAGTTCGCCCTGTTCCTTCATCGCTTTGAACACCGGGCTTTCCGAAAGTTTCAGGCGCATCCACAGTGAGATGGCCAGCAGCGCGAGGCTGACGAGGAATGGCACGCGCCAACCCCAGCTTGTCCAGACCTCTTCGCTCATCAGCGACTTGCTGGATAGCACCACGAGGAGGCTGAGCACGAAGCCACCGACCACGCTGGCCTGAATGTAGCTGGTATAATAGCCGCGCCGACCGCCGGGGGCATGTTCGGCGACATAGATCGCCGCACCGCCATATTCACCGCCCAGCGCGAGGCCTTGCAGCACGCGTAAAAACAGCACGATGGCAGGTGCAAAAAGGCCGATGCTTTCTGCCGAGGGGATCAGCCCGACACCTGCGGTGGCAATGCCCATGAGCGTGACGGTGACGAGGAAGGTGTACTTGCGGCCCAGCTTGTCGCCCAGATAGCCGAACAGGATTGCCCCCAAGGGCCGAAACCCGAAGCCGACCGCGAAGCCCGCCCACACCAGCAGTACCTGCAATGTGGCATTATCGGATGGAAAGAACGTCTTGCCGATGATCGCTGCAAGCGTGCCGTAGATGAAGAAATCGTACCATTCGAACACCGTGCCGGCAGAACTCGCCGCGATGACGAGCCGGATATCGGATGCGCTGGGTTCAGGCGGTCTGCCTTCGGACATTCCGTTGCTGGCAATGCTGGATGACACGCTGAAATTTCCCCCGGACCGATCTTATCGCAACGGGCTGTAGCCAAGCGGCGGGGCGTGCGGCAAGCCCTGCATATGATCAGATGAAGATTGAATCAGGACTGATCGCAAGACGAGAGCGCATCGAGCGCGGCGTCCCACGCGAGCAATATCGCTCCGTGCCGCGCAGGATAAGTGCGCGCGGTGGCGAGAAGATCAAGCGCCGGCCAATCGGGTTGCCCGCCTTCCCCCAGCAGCCAATCGGCCAAGGCAGCACGGGATGCGGCAATGCTGGCGCGATCGCGACCTTTTGCCGAGCGGACGAAAAGGGCGGCTGCGGCTTGGCCAATGGCGCAGGCATGGGGACGCAGGCCAATGGTTGTGATTGCTCCGGCTTCGTCAGTAGCGACGCCCATTTCGATGGTGCTGCCGCAACTGCGCGACCGGGCATTGCCCTTGTGCGGCAGCGCTTCATCCCACGGCGTGCCGGAAAGTTCCATTGCCAGCGCAAGGATTTCGGGCGTGTACAGCCCGCGGCCTGCGCTCATCTCAGTTTCCGAGAACCTGCTGGCGGGCCTTGCGTCGGGCAACTTCGCTGGCCTGTTTTGCAGCCTGTTCACGTCGTTCTGAAATCAGGGTGAGCAGTTCTTCGCTGGCGGCGTTGAGGAAGGGATACGTGCGTGCTTCGGTAATCCATTCGGGACGGCCATCTTCACCCCAGGCAAGATCATAACCGAACACGACGATGGAATAGCCGAGGACGACGATGATGAAGCCCTTCACCGCGCCAAAGCCAAAGCCGAGGAGCCGGTCTATCGGGCCGATGGCGGAATCGCGACTTGCACTGCCGATGCGGCGGGCGAACATGCGTGTGGCGATGTAGGGGCCGAGCAGAAGCAGAAAGAATGCGAGCACGCCCGCGCCCGTTTCGGTAGGCAGATGCGCGGCGAGCCAGTAAGTCAGGCTTTCATGAAAGTAGTGCACTGCGAGCAGGGCGAGGCACCATGCCGCAAGCGACAGCACTTCTTCCACGAAGCCGCGCATGAAACCGCCGACGGCACCGATGCCGACGAGGATGAGAACTACATAATCGAAGCCGGTCATTTCGGGCGGGAACCTATGAGCCGCCCATCACGCGGTCAATCAGATTTGGCAGAAGCTTGAGCGGAGAATAGCGCAGACCATCGACCTTTTCGGACCCGGCCTCCGGCCCGCAGCCAAGCCGGAAGCCCAGCTTGGCCGCTTCGCGCAGGCGCACTGGCGTGTGGGCAACAGGACGAACTTCGCCTGCCAGCGATATCTCACCGAACCAGATCGAGGCCGGTGGCAGGGGCCTGTCGGACAGGGCGGAGACGAGTGCGGCGGCCACGGCAAGATCGGCGGCAGGATCGGTCAACCGGTAGCCACCTGCGACGTTGAGGTAAACTTCGGCGGTGGAAAAGCTGAGGCCGCAGCGCGCTTCGAGCACGGCGAGGAGCATAGCGAGGCGGCCCGAATCCCAGCCCACCACCGCGCGGCGCGGCGTGGCACCACTGGCAAGGCGGACGGTAAGCGCCTGAATTTCGACCAGCACCGGCCGCGTGCCTTCGAGCGCGGGGAAAACGGCGCTGCCTGCGACCTGATCCTCACGCCCGGAAAGGAACAGCATCGACGGATTGCCGACTTCTTCCAGCCCCGCCCCGGCCATTGCAAAAACGCCGATTTCGTCCACCGCGCCGAAGCGGTTCTTGATCGCGCGGAGAATGCGGTACTGGTGGCTGCGTTCGCCCTCGAAGCTCATCACCACATCGACCATGTGTTCGAGCACGCGCGGCCCTGCGATGGAGCCATCCTTCGTGACGTGACCGACGAGGACGAGGGCTACACCGCTCTCCTTGGCATAACGGATCAGTTCGAAAGCGCAGCCGCGCACCTGGCTGACCGTGCCGGGCGCGCCTTCGATCTGGTCCGAATGCATGGTCTGGATCGAATCGATCACGAGCAACGCAGGCGGCGGCATTGTGCCCAGGGTGGTGAGGATATCACGGACCGACGTGGTGGAGGCAAGCCGGATCGGTGCCTTGCCCAAACCCAGACGATCCGCGCGGAGGCGGATCTGGTCGGATGCTTCTTCACCGCTGATATAGACCGCTGTGCCGCCCGACATCGCCACTTTTGCCGAAGCCTGAAGCAACAGCGTGGATTTGCCGATGCCCGGATCGCCACCCATCAGGATGGCGCAGCCCGGCACCAGCCCCCCGCCGAGCGCGCGGTCGAACTCTGCAATGCCAGTTTGACGGCGCTGCGGAAGGGCCACGGGTTCATCAAGGCTGACGAAAGCGACGCGGCGCCCTCCGCTGGACAGATCATGCTTGGCCGAGAAGACGGTTTCGGGCGCTTCTTCGGCCAGCGTGTTCCATTCGCTGCAATCGGCGCATTGGCCCTGCCAGCGGTTGGTAACGCTGCCACAGGCCTGACAGACATAGCGGCGTTTGGGTTTGGCCATGTGGCTCGCATATCAGAACATAGATGGAACGCAAGCCGGGTTGCGCCATTCCCGTAGCAATTCGCTAACCATGAAACATGGCGCGATCCTTAACGTGCGGGGACTATGGGCATACGTAATGGCCCGCAAGTCTACCCCGTTTCTCGGCATCGATCCGAAGATGTACCGCCACTTTGCGGCACTGACGCTTGGCATATCGTGCACGGTCGCGCTCTTTGCCGATGGCGAGGCGCAGCAGGCGATGGCGCAAAGCCAGAAGCAGGCCGAACTCAAACGTGCCGAGCGGCAGAAGTTCGGAAGCACCAAGCTGGCCGACCATCGCAGCGATGAGGCCAGACGCCCCCGTTCATCAGGCTATCGCGACGGTAACGGCGCACCGATGGACGCGGGCGGCGATGGTGCTGGCGGAATTATCCCTGCAAACTTGTCTGTGAGCGCTGCGCCGGTGATCGTCGAAATCGATCAGGCTGCGCTCGCACGGATGACGCCGCAGCAACGCATTGCGTATCTTAAAATGCTGGAAGCTGAACGGCGCAAGCGCATGGCACAAGGACCGGTCATGCCGACACAGGCGCAGATCGATTCACTGGCGGCGGATTCTGCGATGCGATCCGGTTCGGAAAGCATCGACTGACGCAATTGCGGATGGTGCCCCTGGCCCGACTCGAACGGGCACGTATTTCTACAAACGATTTTGAGTCGTTCGCGTCTACCATTCCGCCACAGGGGCACGTTCCGGCACGGGCCTTAGCCAGTGCCATCACGAAAGGTCAAGCGTTACGCAGCGCGCCTGCAAGAAGCTTGTGGAGCTTCGAGTGGAGCGCATCGTTGCCCGCAAGCACGGTTTCATCACAGATCGGCTGTGAGCGCCCCTTGTAGTCGGACACGAAACCACCGGCTTCCCGCACGAGAAGACAGCCAGCAGCCGTATCCCACGGGTAAAGGCCGGATTCCCAGAAACCGTCAAAGCGACCCGCAGCAACCCACGCCAGATCGAGCGAAGCCACGCCGAAGCGGCGGATGCCGGCAATGCGCGGGCCGAGTTCGGCGTAGATGCGCGCCCATTCGTTGATATCGCCACGCCCGGCAAAGGGAATGCCGGTAGCAATGAGCGCTTCATCCATATGGCGACGTGCCGAAACACGCAGGCGGCGGTCCTGCAACCACGCGCCTTGAGCCTTTTCAGCCCAGAAGCTTTCGTCGGTGATCGGCTGATAGACCAGCGCTGCGGTTACTTCGCCCCAACCCCTGTCGTCCAGAGTCGGCTCCTGCACCGCGATCGAAATGGCAAAGTGCGGGATGCCGTGGAGGAAGTTGGTCGTGCCGTCGAGCGGATCGATGATGAAACGGGGCTTGCCCTCCTCACCCGCGATTTCGCCGCCTTCTTCCATCAGGAAGCCCCAGCCCGGACGCGCGGTGCGGAGTTCGTCCCACAACGTGCGTTCGGAATGCTGATCGGCTTTCGAGACGAAATCCGCAGGGCCTTTCTTCGAAACCTGAAGATGCTCGATCTCGCCGAAGTCGCGGCGCAAGCGTCCACCCGCCTTGCGCGCCGCGCGCTCCATCACGCGCATCAGGCCGGAAATGGCTGCCATCTATCAGCCCACCTTGCCGACGTAAGTGCGTTCGTAGACATCGACGATAATGCGCGTGCCGCTGCCGATGTGCGGCGGCACCATGACGCGCACGCCGTTATCGAGAATCGCGGGCTTGTAGGACGAAGACGCGGTCTGCCCCTTCACCACGGCATCGGCTTCGACGATGGTGGCTTCAACCTGATCGGGCAACTGCACCGAGATCGGACGCTCGTCATACATTTCGAGCAGCACGGTCATGCCGTCCTGCAGGAAGGCAGCGGCATCGCCCAGAAGATCCGAAGGCAGCGTGATCTGATCGTAATTTTCAACGTCCATGAAAACCAGATCATCGCCCTCGGCATAGAGGAACTGGAAATCCTTGGTGTCGAGGCGCACGCGCTCAACCGTGTCAGCGCTGCGGAAGCGGACGTTGGTCTTGCGGCCATCGATCAGGTTCTTCATTTCAACCTGCATGAACGCGCCGCCCTTGCCGGGCTGGGTATGCTGGGTCTTGGCGACCTTCCAGATGCCCTTTTCGTATTCCAGGATATTGCCCGGACGGATGTCCACGCCGCTGATCTTCATGATGGAAAGAGCCTTACCGTGAGTAGGGAAGCGCGGCCCTTAGCCGTTCATGGGCGTTGCTTCAAGCGCGATTGCCTGAAATGGGCTCGGCGTGCTAGCGCGGGAGCATGAAGCGCTTTTCCATCTTCGCAATCGCCGCAATGTTTCTGGCAAGTGCTGCACAGGCCGTTCCCGGTGGAAAGCTGATGGTGTTGCAAAAGGGTGGCTGGACCTGCGAGATCCCCGGAGACGCCAACACGCTGGCGACTGAAAAGCCGGAACTGGGGTTCGAAACTATCGCGGATTCCAGCTATGTTGCGCCCGATGGCACGACCGGTTCGTACCTCAGGCTTGCAGACCGACTGACGTTGACGAGTGGGGTTTTTGCAGGTCGCCGGTTCTTGATGGACGGCGAGGAAATCCTGCGCGAAGTCGCACGCGATGATACGCCAACCGGCCTGCGCTGCGTTCACGCAGGGCCGATCAGCATCGCGACGCCGGGTTAAGCGCTCACGCTATCTCGCCGCATCCGCCAGTAGGCGTAGGCAATGATCGCGGCGAAGGCGGCCACGCCGAACGGCAGGCTGCCAGGGAAATTCTCCACCACGGCCAGCGCTTCGGGGTTGTCTGTCCCCGCCACGATTGCGGCGAATGCGATGTTGAACAGACTGTCGCCCACGATCAGGCCGGTGGCGGTCAGCACGCCCATGCGCTCGGCAAATTCAGGCGATGATTGTCGCACGGCCCAGCGGTTATACAGATGACCGAGAACGGTGCCGAGAATGACCATAAGCGTAACCTGCGTTGGCAGATACATGCCCATTCCGACCGCCAGTGGCGGAAGCGCGCCCTTCCCCGAACGCTTGAGCAGTTCATCCACCAAGATCACGCCCGCGCCGATTTCTGCGCCCAGCCCTACCAGATCCCAATCGAGACTGCCGCCCAACACGCCTTGCGCGATGGCGGAAATCAACGAAGCCTGCGGGGCTGACAGCGCATTTTCGTCCGCCCCCGGCGCGCCCTGGAATCCGAACGTGGAGTTGAGCAGATCGAGGATAGGTGGAATCACCAGAGCGCCGAACAGCACGCCAAGGATCAGGGCGACCTGCTGACGCCAGGGCGTAGCCCCGACGAGTTGGCCAGTCTTGAGATCCTGAAGGTTATCGTTCGAAATTGTGGCGACGCCGAAAACGATGGCAGTGACGAACAGCGCAAACGCGACCAGCGCTTTTGTATCCGCTTCTGATCCACCCTGCCCGAACAGGCCTAGCAAAAGCAGCGAAATGCCGAGCGCCGCGAGGATACCAACCCCCGAAATCGGGCTGTTCGATGCGCCGATCAGACCTGCCATGTAGCCACAGACCGATGCGATGATGATGCCGGCGATCAGAACATAAACCACTGAAGCAACAAGCGTCATGCCCAGCGAGGCTGCCACCGGACCACCAACGGCAAAATCGGCCAGAAGCAAGGCAATCGGGATCATCGAGACGAGAATTGTGCCGCCGACGATGCCGATGGGGATGTCACGCTCAGTGATGTCGAGGCTGTCGATACCACCACCCTTGCGTGAGGCATTGGCGGCAATCGCAGCGGTCACGCCGCGCACAATGGGGCCGATTACCCGCAGCAAGGTCCAGATCGCGGCAACGCCAATGGTGCCCGCGCCGATGAAGCGAATCTTCTGACGGAACACGGTTCCAACGAAATCGGCAAGGTCCGCCCCTGCCGGAATGCTGCCTGCGGTCAACTGCGGGAGCAGAACGCCGAAGCTGATTACGATGCCCACCAGCATGGCGATGCCAACCGCAAGGCCAACGAGATGGCCGACACCGACAAGCGCCAGCGACAGCCCGCCAAACAGCATCGAGCCGCCCGAGCCGATCTTGAACGCGCCGCCCACTTCTTCAGCCGCCAGCTTCATCTTGGCAAGCAGCGGATAAAGCGCCGCAAGAAGACCGCCGGCAGTAACTGCGGCAAGGCCCTTGCGGTTTTCCTCAACCCCGCCCACGCCCGCGCCAACTTTCAGCACTTCTGCTGCAGCAACGCCTTCGGGATAAGGCAGATCGGAACCGGTCACCAAGGCACGACGAAGCGGAACGGAATACATGACGCCCAAAACGCCGCCGACCGCGATTACCGCAACCGATTCCCAATAGGGAAAGTCTGCCCACCATCCGACCATGACCAGACCGGGCAGGACGAACACGATAGCGGACAGGGTGCCCGCCGAACTCGCGATGGTCTGGACGATGTTGTTTTCCTGAATCGTCGCGCCGGAAAATGCCCGCAGCACCGCCATCGAAATAACGGCGGCAGGGATCGAGGTGGCAAACGTCAGGCCGATGCGCAGGCCGAGATAGACATTCGCAGCGGTGAACACGACCGTCAGGATCGCGCCGAGCACGACGCCGCGCAGTGTCAGTTCTCGTGTGGTCGGTCCGGTCATGCGCGCTCCATACGATGCATCAGACCGCCTGTCTTGCACGACATGGCGTGCATGGAAAGCCGCATCAGCTTACAAACGAAACCTTCGTCGATCCGGTTACCATCTGCGCAAGGCGTGCTGCATCCCAATTGGTCAGGCGCACACAGCCGCGGCTCTCGGCGCGGCCAATGGTGTGCGGTTCTGGCGTGCCGTGGATGCCGTAGTGTTCCTTGGATAGATCGATCCATACCACGCCGACGGGGCCGTTCGGTCCGGGCGGCAGGAGATGCTCACCTTTGCTGTCGGGAACGTCCCAGAACAAGCTGGCATCATAGGAGAATTCAGGATTGTACGACTTCCCCTTGATCTTCCAGTTGCCGAGCGGGAGCGGGTCACGGCTCGATCCGGTGGTGACGGTGAAGACCGCGACAAGTTTGTCGGCCTTGTCATAGGCTTCCAGCGTGCCCTTCGATTTTCTGACGACAATGCGCGCAGCTTCGGGTTGGGCATCGCTCACCCCAAGCGTAGCAAGCGTTGCCAGCCAGCCCTTGTTATCGACCTTTGCCGGGTCGATCTGGTCACCGCCGATGTTGGGCACCCTGATCTTCAGGCCTGCGCGATATGGTTCAGGCGGCAGAGGATTGGACGTGGGCGGGTTGAGCGAATTGCGCTGCTTTTCCGCTTCGGCGCGTGCCGTCGCCTGCTGCGCAAGTCCCGGATTAAGTCCCCGCAAAACTTCAGCCGTAGTGTGGAAGCGCTCGGCCAGCTTTTCTTCGAGCGAGGTGTAGCCGATCTCGGACAACTTTGCCTGCTGCGCCGGATCCTTGGGCAGCGGTTCGAACCGGCCCTGCGCGAAATCTTCAGGAATGGTGACGACGCGCGTGGCGGCGATGTTCGACCACCGCGCAAGTGCCTTCATCGTGGGATCATCGAACTTGCCTGTTGGGGGCAACCCGTTCGCTTTCTGGAAACCGGTGACGGCATTGGTCGTCGAAAGGCCTGTCTTGCCGTCGATTACGCCGGGTGCGAAGCCGAGCCGTTCAAGAACGACCTGCGCCTGCATGACCGGACGGGCAGCATCCTCAGGTGAAGCTGGCTGGCCGGGCGCAGGGTCATTGGAAGCCATTGGCACGATGAACGACGGCGCAGTTACTGCACTCTCGCTGGCCGACGGCGTAGGGGTTTCGGAATTGCAGGCGGATAGTGCCAGAACGGCAAGCGCAGCGGCGGTGAAGCGAGGCATTGAGGCTCCAGTATGGTTGCCCTGCTACAATGCTCTGCCCGCCCTGCTTGTTCCGCCAGTTCCAGTCAGTCAGTCGTCTTCGACCAACCGAGGATTTGCGCGGATCGCATCAAAAAAGGCCGTAACATTTGCCGCTTCGTCACCGTTCCACACGGCATTGCTCACCGCGAGGAAATCAGCGCCTGCCTGCACCAGCGGAGCGCAGTTAGCGGGCGTTATGCCACCGATGGCCACACAGGGCAGTTCGAAGATCGATTGCCACCATTCGAGCAGGTCCAGCCCTGCGACGTGCTTGGTTTCCTTGGTGCTGGAAGGGAAGAATGCACCGAAGGCAACATAATCAGCCCCGGCATCACCCGCGTCCATCGCCATGTGACGGCTATCGTGGCAGGTGACGCCAATCTGGGCGTTGCGGCCAAGGCGATCGCGTGCATCCTTCACATCGCCATCGTCCTGCCCAAGATGGACGCCATCGGCTGCCAGACGCTTGGCGAGGCTGATGGAATCGTTGACGATGAACGCCACGTCGCGATCTGCGCAAATACGCTGGAGCGGCTCGGCAAGGCGCGCCGCCTCATGCTCGTCCATGCCTTTTACCCGGAACTGGAATGCGGCAACCGGACCAGCATCAAGCGCGCGGGCAAGACGGTCCGGGAACGTGCCTGAAACGTCGAGCGGAGAGATGAGGTAGAGTTCTGAGGAGAGCTTGGCCATGCAGGCGGCCTTATCGGTGCGGATGGTATGCTGCAAGCAAAACGCCCCGCCCCGGCTTTGCCGGTGGCGGGGCGGCCTTTCCGTCCTCTCAAACGGATTTATGCGGCGACGAGCGTCTTCTGCGTCGAACCGGTGTAGATTTCGTCGATCGCTGCGCTCAGCGCGGCGTCGAATTCGGCATCGCTCATCTGCGCGCGCAGGTCTTCAAGCAGGGCGCGGCTGAAGCTGGCAATGATGCCATTGTTCTTTGCCAGCTCGACGCAAGCTTCGGGGCGCTTGTAACCGCCCGAAAGGGCGACGACGCGCAGCACCTTGGGGTGCGAGACAAGCGGATCGAACGTGCCCGCCACGATCGGCAACGACAGCTTGAGCATGACTTGCGTGCCTTCAGGCAGCGCGTCGAGGTTCTTGAGAATTTCGTCGAGCAGGATCGCGTCACACTCGGCGCGCGTCTCGCTCTTGATATTCACTTCAGGTTCGATGATCGGCATCATGCCGTGGCTGAGAACCTGATTGCCCACTTCGAACTGCTGCGCGACCACGGCAGCAATTCCTTCGCGGTTGGCTGAATTGATCACCGAGCGTTCCTTGGTGCCGTAGACGCCCAGAGCCTTCGAACGGACCAGCAGATCGTCGAGTGTCGGCATCGGCTTCATCAGCTGAACACCGTTCGCTTCGTCCTCAAGCCCCTTGTCGATCTTGATGAAGGGTACCACGCCCTTTTCGATCAGCGCGGCAGGCGTAGGCTTGCCATCGACGGTGCCGTCCATCGTGCGCTCGAACAGGATCGCACCGATAACCTTTGAGCCGTCGAATGCAGCCGAACGGATGATGCGGGCGCGCATTTCGTGGATCAGGCCGAACATTTCCTCGTCGGTGGTCCAGGCACCTTCTTCGATGCCATAGCCCTTGAGCGCCTTGGGAGTCGAACCACCCGACTGGTCGAGAGCGGCAATGAAGCCGTTGCCGGAGGCCATCTTGGCGGTCATTTCGGTCGTGTTCATCAGCCCGTCCTGTTCTGGCGGAACGCCCGGATTTCCGGCTCCGCATACCTATGCGTAAATGCGCTTTAAAAAGACGCTCGCGAATGTCAGCGAGCGTCAAAAATGGCGCATACCTATGCAAATACTCGCCATAAAGGAGCGCGTGCCGCAGTGCAACACGCCCTCCTGAATTTTTTACGCCTCCAGTGCTGCGACGCCCGGCAGTTCCTTGCCTTCCATCCATTCGAGGAACGCGCCACCTGCTGTCGAGACATACGTGAAGTCGGCTGCGACGCCAGCATGGTTGAGCGCGGCAACGGTATCGCCGCCCCCTGCAACCGATACTAGCGAGCCTTCTTTGGTCAGCGCCGCAGCGGTCTTCGCCAGCGCAACAGTCGCAGCATCGAACGGCTCGGTTTCGAACGCGCCCATCGGCCCGTTCCACACGAGCGTGCGGCAGGTCTTGAGCGCATCGGCCAAGGCTTCGACCGCTGCGGGACCAACGTCGAGGATCATTTCGTCCTCGGCAACTTCATGGACATTGCACATGCGCAACGAGGCAGGATTCGCCGCAAATTCCTTCGAAACGACGACATCATAGGGCAGATGAACGGTGCAACCGGCCTTGTCTGCGTTGTCGAGAATTTCCTCAGCCGTTCCGGTGAGATCATGCTCGCAAAGCGACTTGCCGACGTTCACGCCCCGCGCGGCAAGGAAGGTGTTGGCCATGCCGCCACCAATAATCAGGTGATCGACCTTCGATACAAGATGCTTGAGCACATCGAGCTTGGTCGAAACCTTTGCGCCGCCAACAACGGCGGCAACCGGTCGCTCAGGTTCACCAAGCGCCTTCTGAAGCGCCTTCAGTTCGGCTTCCATCGCCCGTCCGGCATAGGCGGGCAGCACTTTGGCAAGGCCTTCGGTCGATGCGTGAGCGCGGTGCGCAGCCGAGAAGGCATCGTTGACGTAAATGTCACCGAGGTTGGCGAAACGTTCGACCACCGCCGGGTCGTTCTTTTCCTCGCCGCCGAAAAAGCGCGTGTTTTCGAGGATGGCGATGGATCCCGGCGCAAGAGCAGCGACGGCTTCCTTATCACCTTCCCAATCGATGTAGCTTACCGGGCGGCCCAGAACGTGCGAAAGCGGATCGGCAATCTTCTTGAGCGAGAACTCTTCTGAAGGCTGCCCCTTCGGACGGCCAAAGTGCGCAAGGACGAGGACTTTGGCACCCTTGTCGGCAAGCTCGCTCAAAGTGGCAACGGTGGCGCGCAGGCGGGTGTCGTCGGTCACCTTTCCATCGGCCATCGGCACGTTGAGGTCTTCGCGCACCAGCACGGTCTTGCCGGTCAGGTCACCGATATCGTCAAGCGTCTTGAAGCTCATTCCTCGATCCTCACTTCGTCGCCGATGGCGATTTCACCATCGGTCAAGACTCGGCCCAGCACGCCACCGCGCCAGTCTGGCATCAGGGCGAGTTTCAGGCCGGGCTGGATTTCATCCATGCGGCTGCACGGATCGCATTCGCAGGTTACTTCAATGCGCAGGGATTGGCCGATAGCGATAATCTTGCCCGGCTCACGCGGGAGCCTGACGCCCTGCACCAGCAGATTTGCGCGCCGGATGTGCCAAGGCAGCGCGCGGTCAGCGGCGGCCCCTAACTCGGCCAGCGCAGCCTGCCAACTTTCGGCCTCGATCAGGGATATCTGCCTGCGTCCTGATTTGCCGGGACGGATTGCCCCGCGCAGGTCACCGCGAACGCCAAGCTCGCGGGTGACTGGAACGTGATCGAGCGTCTCGATCGGCCCACGCGGCCTATCGTGCCGTGCAATGCCTTCGAGACGCCCGGTCATTATCACAGATCCTTAAAGGAACTTCGCCATCGCGCCCGCAGTGTCGAGCATACGGTTGGAGAAACCCCACTCATTGTCGTACCACGACAGGACACGCACCAGCTTGCCTTCGAGCACGGCGGTTTCGAGGCTGTCGATGGTGGACGAGTGCGCATCGTGGTTGAAGTCGATCGAAACGAGCGGTTCGTCAGTGTAGCCCAGCACGCCCTTCAGCGGGCCTTCGGCAGCGGCCTTGAGCACGCTGTTGACTTCTTCAAGCGTGGTGTCGCGCTTGGGCGTGAAGGTCAGGTCCACCACCGATACGTTCGGCGTCGGCACGCGGATCGACGAGCCATCGAGCTTGCCCTTGAGATCGGGAAGAACTTCGCCCACGGCAACGGCAGCGCCGGTGCTGGTCGGAATCATGTTCATCGCAGCAGCGCGGGCGCGGCGCGGGTCGCTGTGGATCTGATCGAGGATCTTCTGGTCGTTGGTGTACGAGTGGATCGTGGTCATCAGACCACGCTCGATACCGATCGATTCATGCAGAACCTTGGCCATTGGCGCGAGGCAGTTGGTGGTGCACGAAGCGTTCGAGACGATCTTGTGATCGCCGGTCAGCTTTTCGTGGTTCACGCCGAACACGACGGTCAGGTCGACGTTCTTTGCCGGAGCCGAGATCAGCACGCGCTTGGCGCCCGCGTCGATATGCTTCTGGCCGCCATCGCGGTTGGTGAAGAAGCCGGTGCATTCAAACGCAATGTCGATGCCGTTGGCGGCGTGCGGCAGGTTTGCCGGATCACGCTCGGCAGTCACCTGGATGCGCTTGCCGTTGACGATCAGATCGTTGCCATCGACCGAAACGTCGCCCGAAAACGCACCGTGCACGCTGTCACGCTTGAACAGCAGGGCATTGGCCTTTGCGTCAGCCAGATCGTTGATCGAGACCAGCTCAAGGCCGCAATCGGGCCGTTCGAGGATGGCGCGGGCAACATTGCGCCCAATGCGTCCGAAACCGTTGATTGCAACCTTGATCGCCATGTCAGGTATCTCCTGTTGAATTTACGAAACCCGCGAAAGGATTTGCGGGACGATCTTGTCAGCCGTCAGGCCGAAATAGTCGAAGAGAACGTCAGCCGGAGCCGATGCGCCAAAAGTGTCGATGCCGATGGTCAGGCCATCGCCGACATACTTCTGCCAGCCCAGCGTCACCCCAGCCTCGACCGAAACCTTGAGAGCATCGGCCGGAAGCAGATCGGCCTTGTAGGCCGCGTCCTGTTCGTCGAACAGTTCCCAGCAAGGGACCGAAACGACATCGGCACCGATGCCCTGCACTTCAAGCGCAGCCGCCGTCTTCATCGCGACTTCGACTTCAGAGCCGGTGGCGAGCAGCACAACCTTCCGAGCGGCAACAGCTTCGACCAGGCGATAGGCACCCTTGGCGCTCTTCATCTCGGCATCGAAGCGCACCGGCGGGAGGTTCTGGCGGGTCAGCGCAAGAACCGATGGGCGGTCCTTGTTGGCCAGCGCGATAGCCCAGGCTTCTGCCGTTTCGATCGCATCAGCCGGGCGGAACACCAGCAGATTCGGGATCATGCGCAGCGACATGACATGTTCGACCGGCTGATGGGTCGGCCCGTCTTCGCCAAGACCGATCGAATCGTGCGTGAACACATAGATCGCGCGTGTGTGTTGTAGCGCCGACATGCGGACGGCATTGCGGCAATAGTCCGAGAACACCAGGAATGTGCCGCCGTAGGGGATGATCCCGCCGTGCAGCGCCATGCCATTCATCGCGGCAGCCATGCCGAATTCGCGGATGCCGTAATAGACATAGCGACCGTCATAGCTTTCCGGCGTGAAGGGGCTAGTCGATTTGGTCTTGGTGTTGTTCGAACCGGTAAGGTCCGCCGAACCGCCGACCATTTCAGGCACGTTTGCGGTAAAGGCTTCCAGCGCCATCTCGCTCGACTTGCGCGTCGCGACCTTGGGCGGGTTGGCAATCAGCGACTGGATATAGGCATCGAAGCCGGTGTCGGCAGGAAGATCGCCAGCCATCCGACGAGCAAGTTCGGCAGCCTTGTCACTGGCGGCGGCGCGTTTTTGCCATTCGGCGTGAGCGACCTTCCCGGCTTCTGCCGACGAACGCCAGTTCGCCAGAATATCTGCCGGAACTTCAAACGGAGCCGAGGTCCAGCCCAGATATTCACGCGCAGCGGCAATTTCGTCGGCACCCAGCGGTGAACCGTGAACGTTGTGACCACCCTGCTTGTTGGGCGCACCCTTGCCGATAACCGTGCGGCAGGCGACCAGCGATGGACGCGGATCGGCTTCTGCTTCGGCCAGAGCGCGTGAGATATCGGCAAAGTCATGACCGTCGCACGATGCAACATGCCAGCCCGACGCGGTGTAGCGACCGAGGATGTCTTCACTGGTCGAAAGCGATGTGTCGCCGTCGATGGTGATCTTGTTGTCATCCCACAGCACGTTCAGGCGGCCAAGCTTGAGCGTTCCGGCAAGGCCCACGGCTTCGTGGTTGATGCCTTCCATCAGGCAGCCGTCGCCAGCGATGACCCACGTCTTGTGATCGACCAGATCGTTGCCGAACTGTGCGTTGAGATGACGTTCGGCCATTGCAAAGCCGACAGCCATCGCCAGCCCCTGCCCCAGCGGACCGGTGGTCAGTTCCACGCCGGGGATCAGGAAGTTTTCCGGGTGTCCTGCGCAAACGCTGTCCAACTGGCGGAAATTGCGAATGTCCTCCATCGTCGGGCTTTGGTAACCCGAAAGGTGGAGCAGCGCGTAGATCAGCATCGAGCCGTGGCCGGCCGAAAGAATAAAGCGGTCGCGATCGGTCCATGCCGGAGCCGACGGATCATGCTTGAGGAACTGGGTCCACAGCACTGTGGCGACATCGGCCATGCCCATCGGCATTCCGGGGTGGCCCGAGTTCGCTGCCTGGACCGCGTCCATTGCAAGCGCACGGATCGCGTTGGCCATTGGTGCCAGCGCGGTGGTTTCGCGTGTCATGCTTGAAAAAGCCCTTCCCTGTCGTGCTGCCAGCCATTGAGGCCCACACGAAAACCGATGATTCGGAGCGGGGCCTCTTTGGTCATGGCAGGGCGAAGGGTCAAGGCTGTGCGGTGGTGTTCTTTGCGACGATTGCGTTGGCCTGCGCTGTCTAATGGCGCTGTCTACCGGGTTTTGCAGTGCAGCAGTTGCGATGGGCCGCCAATCTGATAACTTGCGTGGTCATGGCAGCAGAAGCATTGAATGCCGCGCTGGACCGGCTTGAGCAAGCGCTGAGCAGGGTCGAGGGGGCAGTTTCACAACAGGGCAACCGGGGCGGCGAAACGGCTGAGGAGCTTGCGCTGCTCAGGGTTAGGCACCGCAAACTGAAAGACACCGTGGCGCAGGAATTGCGCCAGTTGGACCTTTTGCTGGCAGGCCTTCCGAAATGAGCAATCTGACATTGACCATCGGCGGTCGCCCCTTTGCCGTGTCCTGCGCTGATGGTGAGGAACCGCATATCGAAATGCTGGGGCGCATGATCGATGACCGCGCCCGCCGCATCGGAATCGGACAGGGTGAAGCGCGAATGCTGCTGTTTTCCGCGCTGATGCTGGCCGACGAGTTGCACGAAGCGCATCGTCATGCGCCCGTTGATACCGCGGCAGAGGCAGCCGTGGCATCTCCAGATGAAACAGATGGCGCAGAGCAGATCGTGACGGACCGGATCAATCTGCTCGCCGAACGTCTTGAAAAACTCGCGATCACCCTTGAGCAGGGATCGGTCAGCGCCTAGATAGACAGCGACGGGATCTGCCCGGCACGAGCCGTATGAACATCCCTGAGGCTATAAGCAATCCAAGGGGGCTGCCCCTGCCTGGGATCCTGGTCCTGGGTAAGCGGTCCCCACCTGACGTCGAGGCGTCAGAGGATTTTCCGAGCTAACGACCCACGGTGGGCCCGTCACCCCTTCCTTCTGAACCGGAGCATCCCGTGGAAGCCAAGACTGCGCTGCGCGAGCAACTGAGGGCGCGGCGCAATGCCCACGTGGCGTCGCTCGATCCGCGCGTAAAAGCCCTGATGTTCCG
>NZ_JBMLSM010000035.1:0-5598 GCF_049240505.1 Novosphingobium sp. | reverse complement strand
GTTCAGGCGTGAGGATCGAGCCATCGTCGAACACGAAGAACAGGTTCATGCCGCCGAGTTCTTCGACCCACTTGTGCTCAGCGGCATCGAGGAACAGCACCTGATCGTGCCCGCGCGAGAAGGCTTCTGCCGTGGGGACGAGGCTGGCGGCATAGTTGCCGCCGCACTTGGCCGCGCCGGTGCCGCCGGGCGCGGCGCGGGTGTAGTCGGACACCCAGATCGAGACGGCAGGCGCGCCCGATTTGAAGTAGTTCCCCGCCGGGCTCGCGATGACCATGAACTTGTACTGCTTGGCCGGACGCACGCCGAGGAACGCCTCGCTGGCGAACATGAAGGGGCGCAGATACATCGAGCCGCCTTCGACAGTGGGGAACCAGTCCTTGTCGGCCATGACCTGCTGGCGCACGGCTTCGATGAACAGGTCTTCGGGCAGTTCGGGCATGGCAAGGCGGCGGGCCGAAGCGTTGAAGCGTTCGGCGTTGGCTTCCGGGCGGAACAGCGAAATGCCGCCGTCAGCAAGGCGATAGGCCTTCAACCCTTCAAAGATTTCCTGCGCGTAGTGAAGCACTGCTGCTGCGGGATCTAGAGCGATCGGACCATAGGGAACCACGCGGGCATCGTGCCAGCCTTTTCCTTCGGTATAGTCGATCTCGACCATGTGATCGGTGAAGGCGGTGCCGAAGCCGGGATTGGCCAGCACCTGCGCACGCACGTCCGCTGCAACCGGGGACGGGTGCTGGGTGCGGGTAAAGGTGAGGCTGGTATCGGCGGGCGTCGCCATCTGAACAGTCCTTGCGCTAGAATCGAGAGTGCAGCGCCGTGAACTATTATTGCGCGAAAGGCAAGGGGAATGTAATAAATGTGAAGGGCCGCGTCGGTCAGTCCGAAGCGGCCCTTCGCATGGTCAGCGGCCGGAAGTGCCGCCCACGAAGCCTCTATCGCTTAATCGAAACTCAGCGATAATGCCTCGCGCGGGACTGTACCGACCTCTCTGCTGAACCATGAGACATCGGATCACCTCCTTTCGCGCTGTTGAGCCAAAGTCGCAGGTTTTTGGCCTGCTGGGCCGGGAGTGCGTAATCTCGCCGTCCTTGATTCGAATGTGATTCATTCAGGGCAAAACAACAAGACTTGCATGAAAAAAATTTGCCGTCACAATCCCCGCTTCGCGCCGCACAATAGGCGCATCAGCAACTATCTCCGGCAATCCTCGGTTACCCGCGCCACTTCGGGCCAAGCGGGCAGGTAGAGCGTTGGCAACCCGTTCACTTCCACCACGAAACGCCCCCGGCTGAAAGCCATTGCATCAAGCAATCTGTCGCGCGCAGGCAATGGCACCACGAGTTGCGGCGCACCCTGGGGGGCAGGTTCGGCGGACAGCGGGCGGGTTTCGCTGCTGGTCGATATCGTCATGGGCAGGGATTGCGGCGCGGTGCCTGTGCGGATCAGGCTGACAGTGCGGGCGGTACGGTTGCAGGTCAGCGCAAACAGCGTTGCTCCAGCGGAGCCGAAACGCGCGGTGCCATTGTCATATCGCCAGTCGCCCGGCGTCTGTGGCGCATCGCGCCAATCCTTGTATGCGGGCTGTGCAGATGGCGGAGGGGCAGGCGGTGCAGGCCTCCGCGTGGGCTGCGGTGCGGGCGGTGGCACCACTTGCGGCCCGCTGCAGGCCCCTGCCAGCAGCAGCAGGGCGCAGGAAAAAACATGGGCGGGCAGTGCAGCACGATTGATCTTCATGCGCCAGTTATGGAAGGAACGCGCCGTGACCTCAACCCGCCCCCCCAAACAGAAGATCCGCGTGGACCAGTTGCTGGTCGAACGCGGCTTGGTCGAAAGCCGTGCCCGCGCGCAGGCTCTGATCCTCGCTGGCCTTGTTTTTTCAGGCGAAACCAAGATCGCCAAGGCTGGGCAGCCCCTTTCGGCAGAAGCGCCGCTGGATGTGCGGGGGCGCGACCATCCGTGGGTTTCGCGCGGTGGGATAAAGCTCGCCCACGCGATAGAGCATTTCGGCCTCGATCCGGCGGGCATTATCGCGATGGACATCGGCAGTTCGACGGGGGGCTTTACTGACGTGCTGTTGCAGGGCGGTGCCGAGCATGTATTCGCGGTGGATTCCGGCACCAACCAGTTGGCGTGGAAATTGCGGCAGGATTCGCGCGTCACGGTTCTGGAGCAGACCAGCGCCCGCATCCTGACAGCAGATCATATCGATCGCCCGGCGACATGGGTGGTGTGCGATGCCAGCTTCATTTCGCTGCGCAAGGTTCTGGAAGTGCCGCTGATGCTGGCAGCACGGCCCACCCGGCTCATCGCGCTGATCAAGCCGCAGTTCGAAGTGGGCAAGGCCGAGGTTGGCAAGGGTGGGGTGGTGCGCGATTCCGCGCTGCACCAGCGGGTTTGCGACGAAGTGCGCGAATGGCTGGAAAGCGATGGCTGGCTGGTTGAGGGCATCGTGCAAAGCCCGATCACCGGGCCGGAAGGCAATGTCGAGTTTCTCATTTCGGCACAAAGAAACTGAGTTTTCCCCCGCAAATGTGTCCGGGAGGCTTGGTCGCCGGATGGAGTTCGGATTGCGCAGACGGCTGCACCCCGCCAATATCCTTGGCGAATCGCGCTTTACAATCTTCATGACGGCGCTCAGCTAACGGGTGACATGAACTACCTCGCTTCTTCCGGCCAGCTTCGCGCCAGCCTTCTGCGCTGGTCCCTGTTCACGGTGCCATTGATCGTCGCGCTTGGCTTTCTGGCCGGGCAGGTTGCCGGGAGTGGTCCGGGCAATCCGTGGTTCGATGCTCTGGAAAAGCCTGCGATCTATCCACCGCCTGCCGCGTTCGGGATCGTCTGGTCGATCCTCTATGTTTTGATGGGGATATCGTTTGCGATGGTCCTCTCGGCGCGCGGGGCGCGTGGCAGGGGGGCTGCATCTGCGGCTTTTGTGGTGCAACTGGTCCTCAACCTTGCATGGTCACCCACGTTCTTTGCCCTGCACCAGATCACTGGCGCGTTCTGGATCACGGTGGCAATGATCGTGGCTATTGTGGTCACGATCGTGCTGTTCTGGCGCATCCGTCCTGTCGCTGGGATGCTGCTGCTGCCCTATCTGGCGTGGGTCTGCTTTGCCTCGGTTCTGACATGGCAGTTCCTGCAACTGAACCCGGATGCCGATGGCGCATTCGGCAAGGCCAGTTCGGTCCGCGTCGAGATCTGACAGAACGGCGATTGGCCCTTGCGGGGCAGGCATGTCCTGCCCACATAGGCACTGTAACGCCTAGCAGGACTTGCCCGATGCAGAGTGAAAACCCGATGATCGCCGATTTCGTCAAGCTGCTGAACAGTGCAGCAGGAACGATTGCCGGCATGGGCCGCGAAGCGGGCGAGAACGCGCGTGAAAAGGCCAAGGAAATCTTCGGCGGCCTCGATTTCGTCAGCCGCGAAGAATTTGATGCGGTGAAAGAACTTGCCGCCTCGGCGCGCGAGGAAGTGGAAGTGTTGAAAGCGCGCATCGCAGCGCTGGAAGCTGCCGCCAAGGGCGAGTGATGCCATCCGGCGGGAACCACGCGGCGCATCCGGGGATTTAGCCTGCAACACTCTGGCAACTGTCAGTCATTGCAGGAAAATCTTTGTGTTTACGCAACTTAACCCGACAATTCCGTTGCACGTTCTGGGCAAGGGCGATGGCTATGCCATCGGCATGATCGATTATGGTCAGGAGCATAACCTGATCTGGGTCACCGCGCTCGATGAATCCGGTGAAATCTGGTGTGCCCCAAACCACAAGGTCCGGCTCGGCAAGAACTGGACGATGGGGCGTGGAGAAAATCGCCTTATCACCGAAGACAAACGTGCCGCGCACGCTGTTGAGAGCGAGGCGAAAGCGGCCTAACTGGCCAGCTTCTGTGCTGTTTCACTGGAGCAGCGTAGCGACCAGTGAACGCCGGTGGCTGCGTAATCCAACGTGACTTCCGCATCGAGACTACGGGCGGGAATGTGGCGGATCAGGGTCGTGCCAAAGCCGTCGCGCTGTGGCTGGTTCACCATTGGACCACCGGTTTCCTGCCAATCGATGGTGAAGCTGCCGTCCTGTTCGGCCCATGACAGCACCACTTCGCCGCCGGGCGTGCTCAATGCACCGTATTTGAGCGCGTTGGTGGCAAGTTCGTGCAGGGCCATGCCGATGATCTCTGCCGCACGCGGGCTGAGTGTCACCTGTTCGCCTATAAGATGCACCTGCGAACGGCTGTCACGGCCAAGGATAGCCATCTGTGCATCGGCCAGTTCGTCCATCAAAATGGTCGACCAGCCGCGCCGAACCAGCAGATCCTGATTGGCGGCGAGGCTGGCGAGCCGATTTTCGAACCGGCGCAAAAATTCAGGGTCGTTACCGCCAGACCGGCGCGCCAAAGCCTGCACGACTGCCAGCAGGTTCTTCGACCGATGATTCACTTCCATCAGCAGGACGCGAATCTGCTCTTCCTTTTCGAGCATATCGGTCACGTCGGTGTTGGTGCCGAACCAGAACAGAATAGCACCGTGCTCGTCGTGGATCGGCTTGGCGCGGGAAAGGAACCAGCGATAGCTGCCGTCAGCCCCGCGTAGCGGGAATGTATCCTCCCATTGGATTCCGCTCTCGATACTGCTGGCGAAATGAACCTTAACCCGTTCAACATGATCGGGATGGTGAAGTTTGTCCCAACCCCAGCCGTCGGTCGCGCCAATTGGGACGCCCGTGTAATCATACCATCGCTTGTTGTACCACCCGATCGCCCCTGTAGCGTCTGCCACCCATGCAAGGTGGGTGATGTTGTCCGCCAACATGCGGAAGCGGGTTTCGCTTTCGAACAGGGCGCGCTGTCCCTCTTCGCGGGCGGTGATGTCACGCGCGATCTTGCTGGCCCCGACGATGCGCCCCGCCTTGTCGTAGACCGGTGAAACGGTGATCGACACCGCGATTTCGGTGCCGTCCTTACGGCAACGGCGGGTGTCGAAGCTCTTTACCCGTTCGCCGCGCGCAATGCGGGCGAGAATGTCGTCCTCCTCGCTCTGCCGGTCATGCGGGATCAACTTGCGGATCGACTGGCCCACCATCTCGGCCTCGGTGAAGCCGAAGATGCGGGAGGCAGCCGGGTTCCAGCTCAGGACCGTGCCGTTGAGATCCTTGCTGATGATCGCATCATCGGATGACTGGATAATGGCAGACAGGTGCGCTTCGGCCAGCAAATTGCCATGCTCCGTTGCGACCCCACCCCTGTCGGGCACCTTAGGCAAACGCCCTGTCGATGCAACAGATGAAACGTGGCGTCACAACCCTGCCTTGCGCAGCGCCTGATCCAGATCCTCGATCAGATCGTCAGGGTCTTCCAACCCGACGTTGAGCCGCAGCATTCCTTCGCCCACGCCCATATCGGCGCGGGTTTCTGGCCCGACGCCATAGTGGGTGGTCGAGGCCGGGTGGCACATGAGCGACCGCGAATCGCCGATATTGTTCGAGATATCGATCAGTTCGAGCGCATCGAGAACCGCGTGGGCCTGCTGCAGGCCGCCGTCGAGATGGAACGAGAAGATCGTGCCGCCCGCCTTCATCTGCTTTTTCGCCAGGTC
>NZ_JBMLSM010000034.1:0-3596 GCF_049240505.1 Novosphingobium sp. | reverse complement strand
CGTCTGCTGTCCGTATGGACGCAAGTAGAAGGCACGCTGATGCCGCAAGAAGCACCAGGTCCTTCAACAGGAACTGTCCGGTTCCGGCCGAAATCGCCGGGAACCCGCCAGCGGTCGGCTCGGCGACGCCAGGCGTGCTCAGGAAAAACGTCAGTGTCACGGCATAAGTCAGGCATGACATCGCCGCGCCGAGAGCGGAGGCCGTCTTGTTGAAAGCACCGATAATCAGCGCAGCGGCCGTCGCGAGCTCGACGGTGCCTATAAAATAGCTTCCACCCTGCACCCCAAAAACGGCCGGAATCCAGCTCATGATCGGACTGTTCTTCATCAATGGCGCGATGCCCATCGCTTCATAGCTCGTGAATTTCATGCAACCGAACCAGAGAAAGATGACCACCAGCGCCCAGCGCAGCAACGCGAGAGACCCGCGAGAGCCGGTCGTCTTTTCAGCTATGTGTAATGTCGAAAACATGGTGCCTCGCTTTCATCATGGCGCATGACCTGCCTTCATGCTTAGACAGGCGTGATATATGCGCTGCGCATACACTATGCGCCGTCAATGAATGAGGCAACCCTTTGAACGTACTCTCGGACCGGCTCGTCAATCTGTTCGGCGCCCTCGCAGTGGGCATCACCGATCGAATTAAGAAGGCGGCATTCGACCCGACGATACCCGGCGGTGGCGAAACCACCGCGGCGATCGTCGTCATCGGTCACGCGACCGGTCTTTCGATCGACGAATTAGGACGGGTGCTAGGCTTGTCCCACGCGGGGACGGTGCGGCTTGTCGATCGATTGGTTGCAGCCGGGTTCGCCGTTCGATCCAAAGCGCTACGGGACCGTCGTGCAGTAGCGCTGATGCTCACTGAGGCAGGCGAGACTCGCCTATCTGCGATCCTGCAACGAAGAAACGAGACTTTATCCGAAATCCTTAGCCATGTCTCGAATGCTGACCGCCTCGTGCTGGAACGTATTGCCGAGACAATACTTGCGCAGATGTCTGACGACGCTGTCTCGGCGCTGACGATATGCCGGCTCTGCGACGAGAGGCGATGCTACAACTGTCCGATGGATGCCTTTGGAATGCTGGAGTCGTCGACGCATAGAGTCGACCCATAAGTGCGCGCAGAGACGCTTAGACCCAATGACTGCCTGAGCCATGAGGGCTTTGATCTGCGATGCTTCACCTGCGGAGGGTCAGCAACGGAGATGATCGATGGCAAAGAGATTGAAGTACATCGGGCTGGACGTGCACAAGGAGACGATCGCGGTGGCCGTGGCGGAGGGCGAACGCGGCGGCGAGGTTCGCTTTCATGGCACGATCCCGAATGAAGACGATGCCGTACGCGGTATGGTCAAGCGTCTGGCTGGACCTGGCATCACCCTTGATTTTTGTTACGAGGCGGGACCTTGCGGCTACGGCCTGCAGCGCCTTCTGACCCGACAGGGGCAACCCTGCATTGTCATTTCCCCCTCAATGATGCCGAGACGTCCTGGTGACCAGATCAAGACCGATCGGCGCGATGCAATGACGCTGGCGCGCCTGCTCCGCGCCGGAGAGCTGGCCCCGATCTGGGTGCCGGATGAAGCTCATGAGGCAATCCGCGATCTCATCCGTGCGCGGCGGTCGGCGCAGGAAGACACTTCGGCTGCCAAGCAATCGGTGCGCAGCTTCCTGCTTCGCCATGATCGCAGATTTTCCGGAAAGTCGGCATGGACCAAAACCTACTGGCGCTGGCTGTCGGAGCAACGTTTCGATTTCGCGCATCAGCAACTGGCTTTTGAGGAGGCCAAGCGTCGTGTCCTGGAGGCGCAGGCACGAACTGCACGCCTCGAGGCGGCGCTCGTCGAAGCGGTCGATGGCTGGCGGTTCGCACCGCTGGTTCGCAGTTTGCAAGCCCTTCGCGGTGTTCGCCTGATTGTCGCGGCAACCCTGGTCGCGGAGGTCGGCGACTTGACGAGGTTTCAGAACCCCAAGCAGTTGATGGCTTACCTCGGGCTGGTCCCGTCGGAATATTCGAGTGGCGCGCGAGTTCAGCGTGGCCGGATCACGCGCGCCGGAAACGCTCATGCCCGCACCATGCTGGTCGAGGCGGGATGGACCTATCGACTTCCTGCCCGCGAAGAGCGACGTTACCGGGATCGCGTTGCGGATCTTCCCGAAGATATTCAGGCGATCGGTTGGAAGGCTCAGGTGCGGCTATGCCAGCGGTTCCGCCGCCTCTCGGCGACAGGCAAGCCGCAACCCAAGGTCAACACGGCGATCGCCCGTGAACTTGTGGGTTTCGCCTGGGACATCGCCCGTCGCGTGCAACCGGTGGTGGCGGTCTGACCCGCCAGGGGTAGAGCTTGGGCTCTGGCCTTTGGCGACATAGGCATGGCCGGTGTGTCGCGGGCGCCCGACTGTGATGGGCAATCCTCGGTGTACGTTGGGGCAGGCAAGTCCGATGCCCGTGCTTAGAGTGAGGAAGGTCCAGCGACGGAAACGGGTATTGCGGTAATCAATCCGCGGATGAGAGCGTGATCAATCGTCGTCGATCAGGAGCCCGCGGCACTCCGGCCATGCCAAATTCACCGCTAGCCCAAAGGCCAGCGGACGCGTAAACTCGCCTTGTAACGCAGATGGCAGTCATGAGAGCGTATATCTGTGCCCGTTCTATGTCCTGACCCCTCAAAGGGATCCCATGGCCTAACCCCGCTTGGAAAATGATCGACAAGCGAGATTCGGCCGCTCGCGATGCTTGGTTCTATGAGTGCCAACGCCGCAAGATACCGTTCCTGCACGTGGCAAAAGCAAGAAAACACTTCTCGGTCCATTGGGACCATATCAGCTTGGATTCTGATTATGACCAGATGATCAGACAGTCTGCCGATGGGAAAATGGCAAGGGTTCTGTTCCGAACCTATCAACTGATCGCTTCTGGCCTTGAGCCTAAAAGCTTTTTCGATGGCGGGGCCTTGGTGGGGGATGTGACTGGCTTGTCTGAATCAAGCGCCCGGCAGATTGCAAATGCCTTCGCTCTCCTGCTTTTTCCTGGCAACGTGCAATCTGCTTTGGCTGCATAAGAAGATATTGGAAGCCGCGGAACCAGCGGCTTCAATACGCCACAACTCCATCAGGCCGAAATTCTGAGCTCCGTTCGCGTCGTGCAACAAGCCAGTGGTCCAAATCAGGCACGCTGCGGTGGACTTCATCATCGCCAGAAGCCGTCCTGTCTCTGGCCGTGCCGGTTGTCGTAATTCTCGCGCTGATCGTAGGCGCTCTTGCGGATACCCACCTCGACCCGCTGGCCGCCGACGTTGCGAATGTGGAGATCGCGCAGATCGACCTTGTTGCGCTGCGCCCAGTCTTTTGCCTCGCGCTCGCTGCCGAAAGTGCCTGCATCTTCGTAATCGAATGCCATTTCATGCTCTCCTTCATGTGGTGATTGACGGTCTGGAAGATTGGATGCGCAGGCGCAGGCTCATGCCGACTGCTTCTGGGCATTGGCGGATCGGGCTTGGGAAGGGCTGCCGCTTGAAATTGGAGTTGAAGTGCAGTTCGTCATGTAAGCGCTGATCCTCGGTCCATCTGGTGGTCGAGGCTGGCTTTGGCC
>NZ_JBMLSM010000033.1:0-3005 GCF_049240505.1 Novosphingobium sp. | reverse complement strand
TTGCCACCAAATACGGCCCGATGAAGACCGACCACGTGCTGTTCATCGCCAGCGGTGCGTTCCATGTGGCCAAGCCTTCGGACATGCTGCCTGAACTACAGGGCCGCTTGCCGATCCGGGTGGAACTGAAGGCGCTGTCGGAAGACGATTTCGTGCGCATCCTTTCCGAAACGCGCGCGAACCTTGTGGAACAGTACCGCGCGTTGATCGCCACTGAAAACGTGACGCTGGATTTCACGCCTGAAGCGATCCGGGCCGTTGCCCGCACCGCCGCGCAGGTGAATGAAAGCGTCGAGAATATCGGAGCACGCCGCTTGCAGACGGTGATGGAAAAGCTGCTTGAGGAAGTAAGCTTCGATGCCGAAGACCGCACTGGTGAAACGGTGACGGTGGATGAGGCCTATGTGGCCGAAAAGCTGGCGAACCTTGCAGGCAACGCCGACCTTTCCAAGTATATATTGTGAGGCACTGCTCGTTCCTGTAATGTTCCATCCATTGATTCGGCAGGAGAGAGATGATGGAACTTGCAGGCGGGTGTCATTGCGGCGCGGTTCGATACAAGGTGGATGGCGCGCCGATGCACGTCGCGCTGTGCCATTGCACCGATTGCCGCAAAAGCTCTGGCGCGCCACTGGTGTCCTGGGCGATGTTCAAGGAAGACCAGTTTTCGCTGACGCAGGGTGAAGTGACGACGCACAATTCGTCGGGCGCATCGATGCGCAACTTCTGCCCGAAATGCGGCACCGGACTGTTCTTCACGAACGCCGAGAACCTGCCGGGAATCGTCGACGTGCAATCTGCAACATTCGATGATCCCGACCAGTTGCCCGCGCAACTCCATATCCAGACGGCGGAACGCATCGGCTGGATGGCGCAGGCGCATGGCCTCCCGGAATTTGCGCGGTTTCCCGGTCAGGAGTAGGCGTGGGCTATGACCTACCAGACTCCTGAAGACCGCCCTGTGTATCGCCTGCTGACCGGAAAGGACGACCGCGCTTTTTGCGAGCGTGTGTCCGAAGCGCTGGAGCAGGGCTGGCGGCTCTATGGCTCACCGTCGATGACCTATGACGGCGGGATGGACTGCATCAAGGTGGCGCAGGCCGTGGTGTGGCATGAGGCGGATGTGGTGAAGTAGATTTCACCATTTCTGAATGACTCGTCATTGCGAGGAGCGCAGCGACGAAGCAATCCAGAGTGGTGAAGCGCAATTTTCAACCGGCAGTCTATATCATGGCGTCACAGCGCAACGGCACGATTTACGTTGGTGTGACCAGTAATTTGCCGCAACGTGTTTGGCAGCACCGTGAGGGCATAGTCGATGGATTTACAGCCAAGCATGGTTGCAAGCTGCTTGTCTGGTTCGAAGTTCACGCGACGATGGAGTATGCCATTGCGCGCGAAAAGCAGTTGAAGGGCGGCTCTCGCAAGAGGAAACTGGCGTTGATCGAGGCGGAAAATCCGCGGTGGCAAGACCGTTTTGCGGAAATGGCGGCGACTCTGGATTGCTTCGTCGCTGCGCTCCTCGCAACGACGATGACTAGGGCAGTCGCAACCGAAAACTTCGTCATTGCGAGCGAAGCGAAGCAATGCAGAGCGGTGAAGCCTTACTCTGCCGCTTCTGTAATCTCCGCACTCTCCTGCGCCTGTCGCGCCCACATTTCGGCATATAGCCCATCGCGGCGGAGCAGGTCGGTATGGCTGCCCTGTTCGGCCAGACGCCCCTGATCCAGCACGAGGATCGTGTCCGAATCGGCAATTGTCGAAAGGCGGTGCGCGATGGAGATCGTGGTGCGGTGGCTGGCGACCGCGCGCATCGTGGAAAGGATGTCCTGTTCGGTGCGGGTGTCTAGTGCGCTGGTCGCTTCGTCGAAGAGCAGGATCGGCGGGTTCTTTACCAAAGTGCGGGCGATGGCCACACGCTGCTTTTCGCCGCCGGACAGTTTCAGCCCGCGTTCGCCCACTTCGGTGTCATAGCCCTGCGGCAGGCGGGCGATGAAATCCGCAATGGCGGCGCCTTTCGATGCCGCCTCTACCTCGTCCATGCTCGCGCCATTGCGGCCATAGGCGATGTTGTATCCAATGGTATCGTTGAACAGCACCGAATCCTGCGGAACGATGCCGAGTGCCGCGCGCAACGAACCTTGGGTGACCTGCGCAATGTCCTGCCCATCAACCAGGATGCGGCCTGCCCAAGGATCGTAGAAGCGGAAAAGCAGCCGCGCGATAGTCGATTTGCCCGCGCCGGACGGCCCGACGATGGCAACGCGGCTGCCCGCAGGCACTTCGAACGACAGGCCGTGCAGGATTTCGCGGTCACGGTCATAACCGAAGACCACGTTGTCGAACGTCACGGACGGACGGTTGATTGCCAGCGCCGGTGCGCCCGGAATATCCGCCACTTCGACATGGGTATCAATCAGACGGAACATTTCGGCCATGTCGATCAGGCCCTGCCGGATCGTGCGATAGACCATGCCCAGCATGTCGAGCGGGCGGAAAAGCTGGGTGAGATAGGTGTTGACGAACACAAGGTCGCCCACCGTCAGCCGTCCTTGCGACCAGCCCCACACCGTCCACGCCATCGCGCCTGCCATCAGCAGGTTGACGATAACCGCTTGGGCGATGTTGAGCAGGCCCAGGCTGTTTTCGCTCTTCACCGCCGCATCGGCATAGGCGCGTGCAGCCGAAGCATAACGCGCTTCCTCGCGCGCTTCGGCCCCGAAATACTTCACTGTTTCGTAGTTTAGCAGCGAATCGACTGCGCGTGACAGGGCTTGGCCATCAAGCCGGTTCATCTTCTCGCGCAATGTGGAGCGCCATTCGGTGATCGTGCGCGTAACCCAGACATAGGCGATCACCGCCACGATTGTTGCCGTGACCAGCCCCAGCCCGAAATTGATCCAGAAGATCACGATGACGGCAGTCAGTTCGATTATCGTCGGCGCGATGTTGAACAGCAGGAAATAGAGCATCGTGTCGATGCTCTTGGTCCCGCGCTCGATCAC
>NZ_JBMLSM010000032.1:0-19353 GCF_049240505.1 Novosphingobium sp. | reverse complement strand
CGGCAGGTGCCGACTATCTGGTGCTCGATGTGGCGGCAGACAGCACCAAATCCCTTGGCGGAGACATGCGTCAGGCAATGGCGCAGATCGCCAGCGGCAAGGGCGAGGCGCTGCTGATCGCCGCCAACCGCGAATTCGTGACGCTCCCCAGCGCCCGCAAATCCTACGCCACGCTGATCCGCACGATGATCGCCGCCGATGGGCCGGTGATCTATCACTGCACCGCCGGCAAGGACCGCACCGGTTGGGCCAGCGCGGTCGTCCTCGGCCTGCTTGGCGTGCCGGGTGAAACCGTAATGCAGGACTACCTGCTCAGCAATACGCGGCTCGAAGCCAAGAACGCGGCAACGCTGGCGGCGGTGGCAAAATCGGGCCACCCCATCAACCCGGCCTTTCTGGAACCCGTACTGATCGTCAAACCCGCCTATATCGAAGCGGCCTTTGCCGAAGTCGAGCGCGTCTATGGTTCGCTCGATGCCTATGCGACGAAAGGCCTTGGCCTGACCCCGGCGGAAATCGAAGCGCTGAAAGCCAAGTTCCTCACGCCGCCTAGGGAATAAGCACCACCTTGATGCACTCTCCCCGCGCCTGTGCCGCCAGCGCTTCATTGATCTGCGCCAGCGGGAACGTCCTGATCAGCCGGTCGAAAGGGAAGCGGCCTGCGGCGTGATGCGCGATCAGTTCGGGAATGAATGTCTGCGGGTCGCTGTCGCCCTCGATGATGCCGATAATGCGGTGCCCCGGCGTCATCAGCGCGGCGATGTTGACGTTGATCGCGGCTTCAGGCTTTGCAGGAACGCCGACCAGTCCGATGGCGCCGTGGCTGCCCAGCGCGGCAAGTCCTGCCTCGATCACCGCCACCACGCCCGATGTATCGAACGCAAAGTCCAGCCCGGCAGGCGCGATGGCACGCAATGCCTCGGCAAGGTTGCCCACTGCACCCGGATCGATCACATGCGTCGCGCCCAGTTCCAGCGCGATGTCGCGCCGCGCCGCCACCGGTTCGACCAGCACAATGGTCTCACACCCCTGGATCACCGCGCCCATCACGGCGGCCAGTCCCACCGGCCCGCCGCCAAACACCGCGATGCTCGATCCTGCCGGGCAGGCCAGCGAATTGATCACCCCGCCCGCCCCGGTCTGGAACCCGCAGCCCAGCGGCCCCAGCAGTTCGAGCGGAACCTTCGACGTATCCACCTTCACCACATTGCGCGCGCGCGTGACAGTAAGCGCGCTGAAGGACGATTGGCCGAAGAAGTGCGAGGTCACCCGCTCGCCCTCCTTGGCATAGGCGGTCGATCCATCCTCAAGCCGCATCCCGGCGTAGTTCAGTGGCACGAAGCTCTGGCAATAGCTCGGCAGGTGTTCGGCGCAGCGCGGGCACGCGCCACAGCTTGAAAAGCCGACGACGACCTCATCACCCACGGCAAGGCCTTCCACGCCTTCACCCACGGCCTCGATCACGCCCGCGCCTTCGTGGCCCAGCACGCCCGGCAGGGCAAAGGGAGCAAACTGATCGCGGAAGATCAGATCGGTGTGGCACAGGCCAACCCCCGCAATGCGCACGCGCACTTCGCCCGCGCGGGGTTCTTCCACATCAATCGTCTCAAGCGAAAACGCGCCGCCGGGTTCGCGCACCACGGCTGCTGTGGCTTGTGCCATCGTACCTCTCCTTTTCCCTCTCAGCTCAAATGGCGCCGTTCCTGATGGCGAAAATCGCTTGGCGCCATGCCGAACCATCCCCGGAACGCCCGGCTGAAATGGCTCTGGCTGGCAAAGCCCGCCGCTTCTGAAAGGGCGGCAAGGCTCAGGTCTGTCTGTACCAACATCTGCTGCGCCCGGTCGAGGCGCGCTTTCATGACATATTGGTGCGGCGTGATGCCAATTGCCTTCTTGAACAGGCGGCAGAAGTGCGAAGGCGTGACCCCTGCCACCGCTGCCATCGCTTCAAGGCTGTGTTCGGCCGCCGGATCGGCCAGAATGGCGTTCATGATCTTGTGCAGGCGATAGGCGGAAAAGTCCGATACCGGAATGTCCAGCGGATTGCCATGCGCGGGCGGGCCGGAAAGGATGTGCGCCTTCAGCGCGTTGACCATTGCCGAAACATAGGCGGTGCGCTCGTCCGCCTGCGGGGCATAGATTTCCGCCAGTATCTGACGCGTCAGCGCCACACCCAGCGGATCGGCAAAGGCAAAGCGCATCCGGTTGAACTGGTCGGTATGGGCCTGCCCGGCCAGCACGTCTGACGACATCGACAGCGTAACCACGTCCAGTTCGCCATCCACCAGCCAGCCGGTGGGCATTCCGGCAGGCACGATCGTGGCGCAACCGGGGATGGAACTGGTTTCGGTCCAGCTACCGTTATCCCACGTTTTGACCTGCGGCTTGCCCGCGATATGTACGGTAAAGATCGGCTGCGGCAGGGCTGGCAGGGTATAGGCACCAACGAACTGCCGCCACCGGCACAGCGACCAGCCATCACCGATGGAACCCATCTCGACATCCGGGGCGCGGCCCAGAACGTCGCAGATGATTGCCTTGTTGTCCCAGACCGTCTCACCCATCACGGCACCAGTTTTACCTCCAGCCGTTTGAAACCGTTGATGAAGTTCGACCGTACCCGGCTCGGCTCTCCCACGATCTCGAAGGTGCGAACATGACGCGCCATTTCGGCAAAGGCCAGCCGCAATTGCATTTCAGCCAGACGCGATCCCACACAAACGTGCGTGCCCGATCCGAAGGCCAGATGCTGGCGAACAGGCCGCGCGATATCGAACCGGTCAGGGTCGGCAAATGCGGCAGGATCGCGGTTTCCGGCGGGATAGAACACCACCACCTTGTCACCCTTGCGGATGGCCTTCCCGCCAAGTTCCGTATCGCGCATGGCGGTGCGGCGCATGTGGATCACCGGGCTGGCGTGGCGCACCATTTCCTTCACCGCGCCGGGCAGCAGTGCAGGATCGGCGCGCAGCGCCTCCCACTGTTCAGGGTTGGCCGCAAAGGCGATGATGGAATGGTTGATCGAATTGCGCGTCGTCTCGTTGCCGCCCACCAGCGCAAGTATCAGATTGCCGATGAAGTCACCCAGCGGCACTGGCTCGCCCCTGATCTCGGCATTGGCCAGCAGCGATGCGATGTCCGGCCCCGGATTGGCACGCCGGTCCTCAAACAGGGCTGCAGCAAAGGCCATGAATTCGCCCAGAACCGCCTGCATCGCTTGCGGTGACTGGCGAAAGTCCGGGTCGTCCTCACCCACGAAGGCATCGGTCCAGCGGTGCAGATCGTGCCACATGTCGGCGGGCACGCCCAACAGTTCGGCCAGTGTAAGCAGGGGCAGCGGCACGGTCAGCAGCGGCAGGATGTCCACCGCCTCGCCCAGCGGCACTTGCGCGAACAGGCGCGTCACCCTTTCGGCAATCCGCTCCTCGATCCCCTGCAACCGCGCGGGCGAAAGCGCGGGCATCACGAACTTGCGATATTGCGTGTGCGTGGGTGGATCGCGCGAGATGAAGGGAATGCCGATGGCGGATTCCCCTGCCCCGGTCAGCCCCACCTCGTTTTCATTGAAAATGCGGTGCCCGCCGTTTTCATAAGCGGATGAGAAGAGATCGGGCTGGCGCGATACGGCCACGATCTCTTCATAACCCAGCACCGCCCAGAAGCCTGCGCCATCAACCTCCGGGTTCCAGCGCACCGGGCCTGCGGTGCGCAAGTCCGCAAAGCCCGCATAGGGCATCCCGCCGACGTAAAGATCGGGATTCTTCAGATCGATCATGGATGCCCCCGCCATATTAGAAGCGATTGTATGGATAGCCAACACGCACTTTTCGCTGTCGTCATTGCGAGCCTCGCGTAGCGAGGAGAAGCAATCCAGAGCGTTTCAGGCCGACTCTGGATTGCTTCGTCGGCTTCACCTCCTCGCAATGACGATACGTGTCCGAGATCGGCATAATCGCCATCTTAGAAACTGTAACGGATGCTGGCGCCATAGGTGCGCGGCGCAGCGGGGACGAGGAAGTTGTAGGGGAACCCCGCCCCGCGCAGGTCCAGACCATAGCCATAGAGTTTGCGGTTGAAGAGGTTGTTGGCAAAAGCGCGCACGGTGATTGCGTCATTGCTCCAGCTTAGCGCCGCGTTCACGCGGGCATTGGCCCCCTGCTGCAATTCGCTGTTGATCTGGCCGGTGCCTGGCGCATTGGCTTCATTGAAGGGCGAAAAGAACTGGCGGCTGGAATAGGCCATGTTCGGTGCAAAGGTCAGCGTGCCGCCACCCACATCCACCATGTCCCATTCGAACCCGAACTGCGCCGTCATGCGCGGGGCAAAGGGCAGATCGTTGCCTGAAAGGTTGGCGCCCTGCAGCGTCAGTTGCTTGTATTTGGAATGGAGCAGGCCCAGCGATGCATCTACCCGCAGCCCATCCACCGGGCGCAGCGTGGTTTCCACTTCCAGTCCATAGACTTCGGATTTCGGCGCGTTCACCAGGAACGATACCGGCCCCGCGCGCGTGTCCTGCAATTGCTGGTTGGTGTAGTCGTAATAGAACGCCGATGCCGCATATGTCAGCAACCGGCCACCGGCGCGGCCCTTGATTCCCACTTCATAGGCGTTAACCCGCTCCGGCTTGATATAGCCGATGCCTGCGGACGAGGTATAGCCGCCCCCGTTGACTGCGCCTGCACGATAGCCGCGATTGTAGCTGGCATAGACCAGCATCCCGCTGTCGAACGTATAGCTCAGCGCAACGCGCCCGGTCAGCGCATCGTTCTTGTCCGATAGCGCAAAGCGCGCGGTCGGATCATAGGCGCAGGTGCCGGCCACGCCTGCGCAGGGCACCGTCGTTGCAATCGGCGTCTGCGCCGCGCCGACTGCGCCGATGAACAGGTTGGCATGGGCATCATCATACCCCGACGTATCGTGGGTATAACGCGCACCCAATGTCAGCACTAACTTGTCGGCCAGATCGATATCGGCCTGCCCGAACACGGCATAGCTGTTGCGCACCTGCCGGTAGTGCTGGAAGAACCCGCCCGCCGGGGGCAGCGGCAGGTTGAATGTGTTGTCGGTAACGTTCCGGTCCCAGCCATAGAACAGCCCGCCGACGAAGCTGACGCCATCGCCATCGTAATTGGCGCGCAGTTCCTCGCTGAACTGGCGGTATTGCGAACGCCAGTTGATGTCGAGAATGTCCAGCGGCGCGCCGTCTGCCGCCTGCTGCAGGTTCTGGCTGCCGCCGTCATAGCTGGTGATCGATGTCACGCTTAGCGTATCGCTCAGTTCCAGCGCCACGTTGGCCGAAAAACCCCAGGCGTCGGTGCGGTTCACGCCAACGCGGTTTTCGTTGATCTCGAAGAAGCCCAGCCCCGTGCGGAATACGCCAAGGCCATGCACCGCCGCCTGCGTGCCCCGGTCGCGCCCGCCATAGGCGCGCAGGGTGATATCCAGTGTTTCGGTCGGCTTCGCACGCAGCGCAACGCGGCCCTGCAATGTATCAGTCGAAGCCGCATCGCGCCCGCCGGGAAAGACGTTGCGGATCTGCCCATCGCCCTTGGCATAGTTCGCCGCCACGCGCAGGCCCAGCTTGTCCTCGCTCAGCGTGGTTTCGGCGGCGCCCTGCGCGGTGAATGTGTCGAAATTGGCATAGCCCAACTGGAGATAGCCGTTGGAGCCGGAAAGATCGGGCTTCTTTGTGATGAAGTTCACCGCGCCGCCAGTGGTGTTGCGGCCAAACAGCGTGCCCTGCGGCCCGCGCAGCACTTCGATCCGGTCAAGATCGAACAGGCCCATGCCGTGGCTGGTGCGTGGCGCAAGATATACGTCATCCAGATAGACGCCCACCGGCGATGCCTGGTTGCTGTTGTATTCGTTCGCCACGCCGATCCCGCGTAGCGAAAAGTTGGGCTGCGTGTTGCCATAGGGGCTGTTGATCTGCAGGTTCGGCACTGCATCGCCCAATTGCGCCGAATTGGTGACGCCGCGTTCGGCCAGACTGTCTCCGCCCAGCGCCGTCACCGCCAGCGGCACGTCCAGCAGCGATTGTTCGCGCCGCTGTGCGGTAACCACGATATCGGCGTTGCCGTCATCGTCCGGCTGCGCATCCTGCGCCATCGCCAGTGGTGAAACGGTGCACGAAAGGGCCAGCGCAAAAGCGCAGGCGAAAGGCCGTGATGGCATCATATGTCTCTCCCAAGAACCGGCTTTTATAAGCCTCTTGCCCCCAGACTACCCGCGCAAGGGCGCGCAGGCTTTAGACCGGGCTGTTCCGAGATTTGACATTTCTTGCGCTGTGGGGCGCCTTTGGCCGTCCTGCTTCGTCACCCTGAATGGCTTCAGGGTGACGAAGGCTATGAAGCGATGCGACTCTTACGATGCAGGCTTCAACGTCGGGTACTTGATGCCAAGCTGATCCAGATAGGTCGGGTACTTGGCCGGATCGTAGTTGTATTTCTTCAACTCAGGCCGGATGCGCTCCATCAGATCCTTGTTCAGATGGATGGCAGGCTGGTCTTCCGGCGTCAGCACGGGATCGTACTTCTGGTCCTTGGTCTGCACCGTCTTGAAGTAGGTCTTGGCGTCGCTCACCAGCTTGGGCGTCGTCATCACGTCCAGCACGGTCAGCGCCACGGCCTTCGCGCCTGCCACCGCGCCCTTGTGCGCAACGGGCGTTGCCATCGCGATGGCCGATGTCACGTTGTGGCCGATCATGCTGGGTATGTTCGACGGAAAGCGGATCGTGATCGTCGGCACGGTCCACATGATATCGCCGATATCGTCAGACCCGCCGCCCATCGATTTCTCGCGCGTTTCGGGCGATGACAGCGGATCGACTTCGGTCTTCAGCGGCGCAATCTTGAACTTCAGCGATTCCTGCACCGCCTTGGTAAAGGCCTGATCGTCGGCAGACCACTTGGGCATACCCACCAGCTTGATGTTTTCATATGCGGCTTCGGCCAGCGGCTTGTTGCCATAGTTGGGCGCGGCATAGCCCAGCACGCGGCGCGAAACGGTGGTGCCGGTGGCCTTGGCCGCTGCCTCCGAAATCTCATTGCCGGTTTCATACAGCTTGCGGATGGAATCGAAGGTCTGTTCGCGGAAATAGTACCACACCGTCGCTTCGCCCGGCACGATGTTTGGCTGGCCGCCGCCGTTGGTGATCACATAGTGCGAACGCTGCGTCAGCGGCAGATGCTCGCGCCGCATGTTCCACGCGATGTTCATCAGTTCCGCCCCGTCCAGCGCGCTGCGCCCGGACCACGGCGCGCCCGCCGCGTGGGATGTGATGCCCTTGAAGTTGTATTCGACCGAGACCATCCCGTTGTTGCCGGAATCGCCATAGCTGGTGCCAAAGCTGGAGGCCACGTGGGTGAAGATCGAAACATCCACGTCCTTGAACAGCCCCGCCCGCACGTAATAGGCCTTGGTCGCCAGCAGTTCTTCGGCCACGCCCGGCCACAGCATCAGCTTGCCCTTGATGCCATGCTTGGTCATCACTTCCTTGGTGGCAAGCGCGGCAGCAACGATCAGCGGCATACCCGAATTGTGCCCTTCGCCATGCCCCGGCGCGCCGGGGATCAGCGGCTTGATCTGCGGCACGCCCGGCACCTGCGAAAGGCCGAGCAACCCGTCCACGTCAGACCCCAGCGCCACGACCGGCCCATCGCCATTGCTCCACGTCGCGGTCCATGCCGATGGAATACCCGCTACGCCCTTGGTGATGGTGAAGCCGTTCTTGGCCAGAATGCTGGTCAGGTATTCGGCAGTCTGGAACTCCTGAAAGCCCGGCTCCTGAAAGCTGAACACGGAATCGACCATTTCCTGCACCAGCTTGGCATTGCCGTCGATCAGCGCCGATGCCTCGGTCTTGAGCGCTGCAGGCGCCTTGGCCTCAACGCTCAGCGGAGTGCTGGCCATCAGCAGGGCCAGAGTGGATAGAGCCGCCTTCTTCATCATCACATCTTGCTCCCAAGGGGGGACTGTTGAACTTCGTGACGGTCCGGGGCGCCGCACCGCAGCCCCCCGGAACCGCACCCTCACATCTTGATGCGCCTTACATTTTGATCCGAAGGCCCATGCGGAATACGCGGCCCAGCACATCGTAAAGCGCACGGTTGGTCTGCGGATAGGCGGGCGTGTTGTTGCCCGTCGGGCCATTGGCCACCAGCACCGGGTCCTTGTTCGTCAGGTTGCGGACCGAAAGGAACGCCTGCGTCGCCACGCCCGCCACCTCGAAGTTGTAGCTGGCGTTCATGTCGAAGTAGAACGCGCCGGGGATGGAATTGAGGTTCACCGTGCGTCGGTCTGCGGTGGAAAGCGGGCAGTCGGTGGTGCAGGTCACGTAGTTGTTGTTGTAAACCCCGCCCGAAACCCCGCGCGCCACGCCCTGAATGCTGAACCCGCTGTCGAATTCATACGCTGCGGTGATGCGATAGGTCCACTTGGGCAGAGAGCCGGTGTTCTGCCCCGCCGCATCGGTCTGCAGCGTCACGCCGTTGTTGGTCACCAGTTCGATCGCGTGGCTGGCCAGCGCGCGCAGCGTAAAGTTGCCCGCGCCGATCTGGCGACGATAGCTGGCCTCCAGATCAAGCCCGCTGGTTTCGAGGCTGACGAAGTTGGTAGGTTTGATCTCGATGCTGGTCACCGCCAGCCCCGGGGTGGTCACCCCGCGTCCGCCGGTGGTCGATATGAACGAACACGAACTGGCGATCTGCTGGAGATAGCACTGGTCGGTCAGCGTCTGCGCGGTAAGCGAGTCGATCGATCCGGAAAGGTCGATCTTGTAGTAATCGACCGACATCGCAAAGCCGGGGATGAACTGCGGCGTCAGCACAAAGCCAGCGCCGTATGTCTTGGCCACTTCCGGCTTCAGATCGGGATTGCCAACAGTGGATTCGTTGAACTGGTTGGCGGCCACGGTGCCATTGGGCTGCGGCACGTTGACCGTGTTCGTGCGTCCCGTGCCCGGCGCGAACAGTTCCGAAAGATTGGGCGCGCGGATATCGCGTGAAACCGTGCTGCGGAACTTCACGTCATCACTGATCTGCCAGGTCAGGCCCAGCTTCCATGTGGCGACGGTGCCCGATGTGGAATAATCGGTCACGCGTGCCGCACCGTTCAGATCCATGCCATCCATCAGCGGCACAATGGTTTCGATAAAGCCTTCCTTCACGTTGTACGAACCGACCGTGGGCAGATAGTTGCCATAGATCCAGGTGCCCGTCGTCACCCCGTTGGCCACGCGGGGGCGGAACAGGTCGTCCACCGTTCCGGTCACCGATTCCTTGCGATATTCACCGCCAAATGCCAGCGAAACCGGGCCTGCCCACAGATCGAACAGGTTGTTGGTGGAAAAGCTCAGCGCCGCAACTTCCTGCTTCAGCTCCTGTTTGCGCAGCGGCTGAAGGCCATTGTACAGCACATAGTCGATGGCAGCCTGCGAAGCGCCGTTGGTGCCGATGCGGTTCAGCGGAACGCAGGCGCGGTCGTCGTTGGCAGTGTTGGTGTCCACGTTGATACGGCAAACGATGGTGCCCGCCGCATATCCGCCCACGTTGCCCGCCTGCGCCACCACGGCATCGGTTGCCGCCGCCATGCGCGCGATGTTCCAGGCGTTGGTCAGCAGTTCGTTGGTCTTGGTCTTGCCAAGCTGGTAATATCCATCCCACTTCCATTCGGCGCCCATCGCGCCAAATTCGCCGCTGCCCCCTGCGACATAGCGATAGACCTCGCGCGTGTTGTCACTGCCCTGCGGCGGCAGGAAGATGTTGCTGGTGCCGATCTGGATGGAGTTCAGGTTGTTGGTCACCATCGCAGCGCGCACCGAATCCGGCAGAAAAGCATTGTCGCGCTGGATCGTCACGCCGGTGGTCGGCGTCTGCTGGTAATAGCTCTGGCCATTGTACTTGCTATAGGCGAACTGGCCGAACAGGTTGAACGCTGGCGAAAATTCATAGCTCAGCCGCCCGAAAGCAGACGTCCGCTTTTCCGATGGCTGCAAGGTGGCACTGCCGCGATGGCCTTCGGTCGTGATGTCAAGATCGCCGCCGACCATCCATTGTCCGCTGGTGGTGCCAAACGCCAGCTTGTTCACCGTAGCCTTGCCGGTGGCAGGATCGATCGATCCGAAATAGGTGCCGCGCAACGGGCCGGTGCTGACCAACCCGCCTGGCGTGAACTGGCCGGTGCCAATGCCGGACGAGATCAGGAACTCGTTGACGCAGGCCGTGGCCGCGCTGCTGTCGGTGCAGGCCGATGCGCTGTAAGCCGGGTTGTTGGCCAGAAAGAAGCCGCTGTCGTTCCAGTCGCGGTCGATGGACTGGATGCCGGTCTGCGTGAAGTGTTCTGCAGAAAGGATCACATGACCGCGCCCTTCGGCAAAGGGCTTGCCCACCGTGGCGGAAAACTTGTGGTTCGGGCCATCGCCGTATGTGGTCACGCCGTGTTCGTATTCGGCGGCAAGGCCGGTGAATTCCTTGTTGAGGATGAAGTTCACCACACCCGAAACCGCGTCGGAACCATAGGCGGACGATGCACCGCCCGTCACCACTTCCACCCGCTGGATCAGTGCCTGCGGGAACGTGTTCACGTCCACCGAACCGGTGGTGGTCGAAGCGACCGAACGTTGCCCGTCGAACAGCACCAGCGTGCGCGCCGCGCCCAATGCACGCAGGTTCACGCTGTTCACGCCCGCTGCCCCGTTCGAAAGCGAACCGTTGGTGCTGGCCGCAGTGGTCGATCCGCGCACGGCGGGCAGCGTGTTGACGAAATCGGAAATGTTGGCCGGCGCTTCGGACTTCAGCTCCTTGGTGCTGACCACGCTGACCGGGGTTGGCGCATCATAGCCATCGCGGACGATGCGTGATCCGGTGACGGTGATCTGGTCACCCGGCGCTTCTTCGAAAACTGGCTCGTCGGCCGCCTGCGGCGCAACATCGGTTGATTGCGCGGTGGCCAGTGATGGCAGGCCAAGGCAGGCCAGCGATGCGCTGCACAGCAGCATTCTTGAAAAGGTCAAGTTACGGACCGATGATTTGTCCGAATAATGCTGCATAAAAACCCCCATTTTTAAGTAACAATTTTCTCCTTTCATCTCCCATTATTTATTTATGCATTTTTATTTGCAAAAGTCGTTGTGCATCCCTGATTCCGATGGCTATTCAAGAAACATCGGCTTGGCAAAACCCTTTTTGCAAAAGGGTGGATTTGGGCGTTGACAGGGTGGTGTCGCTGCAGTCCTCATCACTTCTTCAAGGATGGCGATATCTTCCACCGCGATATTCAGATTTTGAATGAATCAGCCCTTTTGGGCCGCATGAATCTTCATCCCGAAACCGGAATCAGGATTTTTCGATGAATTCTCCAACGCTCGATCTGGATGAGGTGGATTTTCGAATCCTCGAATTTCTCTCGGCAGACGGGCGCAGCACCGATGTCGCGCTGGGCGAACAGCTCAACCTTTCCAGCACGGCTGTGGCCCGCAGGCGGCGAATCATGGAGGAAGCGGGGATCATTACCGGCTACCGCGCGCAGCTTTCGCTAGAAGCGCTGGGGTTCTCGGGCGTGGTCGTGGTGATGATCGAACTGCGCAGCCAGGCAGAACAGATCCTCAACGAATTCGAACAGGAAGTGATCAAATGCCCGTCGATGTCCTATTGCGGATTCATATCGGGTGACACGGATTTCCTGCTGATCGTTCACGTCAGTTCGCTGGACGAATACGACACGATCTATCGCAAGGAACTGTCGAACCTCCCCCACGTCGCCAAGATCCGCAGCAGCTTCATCCTGCGCGAAGTGGCGCAGCGTTCCACCATCCCGATCATTTTCGAACGCGGTCGCCCCGGCAAACCGCGCAAGGCGCGCTGACCGATGTCCCTGCAACCATCGTCCGCAACAGCCAAAATTCGTCACTCTGAACTCGTTAGGATGAAACGACCGTCCCGCCCAAGCCCCCAAACACTCTGTATGCTACGGGGATGAATGCAAGTTACAAGGATGGCGGTTGTCCAGTTACTTTACCGAATGGGATAAGCGCCGCGACCGGCCTTTTCATCAGGCCAGCAAACCGCTCAAACGCCCACGAATGATGCCTTCCGCATCGCCCATGATGCGGTCTATCAGTTGCTGGCAGGTGGGCACGTCATGAATCAGGCCCTGCACCATCCCGGCCCAGAACACGCCCTTGGAAAGATCGCCGGTTTCGAGCAGCGCCTTGCCCGCGCGGCCGTTGACCAGTTCCTGAACGTCTTCAAACTTCGCGTCTGGTTTTGACAGGCGACGCACCACTTCTTCGGACACTTCGCTGCGTCCGACGCGGGCGGTGTTCTTGAAGTTGCGGAATATGAGGAAGCTGCCGCGTTCGTCATTGTCGATATAGGCCTGCTTCACGTTTTCGTGAATCGGGGCTTCCTGCGTGGCACAAAAGCGTGTGCCCATGTTGATGCCTTCTGCGCCAAGCGAAAGCGCCGCCACCAGCCCGCGCCCATCGCCAAAGCCTCCACTGGCCAGCAGGGGAATCTTCACCTTGTCAGCGGCTGCGGGAATGAGGATCAGGCCGGGAATGTCATCCTCGCCCGGATGGCCGGCGCATTCGAAGCCGTCGATCGAAATCACGTCGCACCCGGCACGTTCCGCCGATAGCGCGTGGCGCACGGCGGTGCATTTGTGCAGGATGGTCACCCCGTGGGGTTTCAGCATTTCCCAGATCTCGCGCACGGCCTGCGTGCCCGCCGTCTCCACGATCTTCACCCCGCCATCGATGATCGCCTGCGCATAGGCCTTGTAATCGGGGGAATTGACGGTGGGGAAGATCGTCATGTTCACGCCGAAAGGTTTTGCCGTCATGGCCTTGGTGCGCTCGATCTCGTCCCGCAGGGCATCCGGGGTGGGCTGCGTCAGCGCGGTGATGATGCCAAGCCCGCCCGCGTTGGAAACGGCGCTGGCAAGTTCGGCATAGCCCACATTCATCATGCCACCCTGCACGATGGGATGTTCGATCCCCAGCATTTCGGTGATGCGTGTCTTGATGGCCATGCTCTTCCCTCGCCCATGTCTTATGATGTGTGGGCACAGTTGCAGCATGACGGTTGCCCCGCAACCTCGCAGACCTGACAGACGGCCTCAGGAATGGCGCTTTGCAGAGGTCTGACAGAAAATTCAGGCAACGCTGTCAATTTATGTGACCGTTACCTTGACCAGCGCTGCCAATTGGCTAGGTTCCCGCAATCACTGGTGGGAATCCCGTAACTGCGCAGAGTCGCATGGGGGAATGTCATCCGGTGGAGCGAGAGGAATATACATCCGATGATCGAAGCCACGGACGCGCACGTGAACCGGCGCGGAGCCATTGCGCGTATCGCGCTGCTGCTGGGAGCGACGGCGCTTCCGGCCGACGTGTTCGCGCAGGCGCTGGCAAGCGCAAAGCCCTATCTTCCGGCAGGCCAGATGGCGCTGCTTTCGGCAGTGGCCGATACCATCCTGCCCAAGACCGATACCCCCGGCGCGCTGGCAGCAAAAGTGCCGCAGCGTCTGGATGCGATGCTGGGCAACTGGGCTGCGCCTGCAACGCGCGAAGAGCTTCTTGGAGCGCTCAAGCGCATCGATGATGCCGCTCGTTCGGCCAAGGGGAAGGGTTTCGCCGCTCTTTCGGTGAAGGACCGGGAAACCTTCCTGCGCGCCCATGATGCCGCAGCGCTGGCCAAGACAGGGCAGACAGTCGCTTCGGGGAAATTCCCCTTCACCAAGACGGTGGCGGTGGTCGATCCCGGCTATCTGCGGCTCAAGGATCTTGTCGTCGATCTCTACTATTACAGCCCCGAAGCGACCGCGACCGAACTGGTCTACGAACACGTGCCCGGCAAGTATGAGCCATCGCTCAAACTGACGGCGAAATCGCGTCCGTTCCTCGGCCTTGGCCCTTTCTGAAGCGAGTAAGACCCATGTTTGATGCAATCGTGATCGGTTCGGGGATGAGCGGCGGGATTTCCGCCAAGGAACTTGCCGAGCGGGGCCTGAAGGTTCTCCTGCTGGAGCGTGGCCGCAAGGTTGAACACGTTACCGACTACAATGACACCCAATCGCCGTGGGAACTGCCCAACAACAACGCAGTGCCCGAAGAAGAACTGGCGCGCGACTATCCCGTGCAGGGGCAGTGCTATGCGCTGAACGCCGCTACCAAGCAGTTCTGGGTGAAGGACAGCGACCACCCCTATATCACGCCGGAAGAACGGCCGTTCACATGGATTCGCGGCTACCACCTTGGCGGGCGCTCGATCATGTGGGGGCGCCAGTCCTATCGCCTTTCGCCAATGGATTTCGAGGCGAACGCCAAGGACGGCCACGGCGTTGACTGGCCGATCCGTTATGATGATCTGGCCCCGTGGTACAGCCACATCGAAAAGTTCATCGGCGTTTCGGGCAGCAAGGAAAACCTGCCCCAGCTTCCCGATGGCGAATTCCTGCCCGCGTGGGAAATGAATGACGCCGAGAAGCTGTTCAAGGCTTCGGTCGAACAGAACTTCCCCGGCCGCAAGGTGATCATCGGGCGCAACGCCAACCTCTCGGTCGCCCAGCCCCATCACGAGGAACTCGGCCGCACAAGCTGCCAGAACCGTTCGATCTGCGAACGCGGCTGCAGCTTCGGCGCGAACCACACCAGCCTTTCGTCGTCGCTTCCGGCGGCAGAGCGCACGGGCAACCTGACCATCGTGACCGATGCGATCGTTCACAGCCTTGTGCAGGATCCCAAGACCGGGCGCATCACGTCGGTGCGCGTGATCGATGCCAAGACCAAGGAAGGCAAGACCTACGAAGCGAAGGTCTTTTTCCTCAATGCTTCAACCATCGGCACCGCGCAGATCCTGCTCAATTCGCGCAATGAAGCGAACCCGCGTGGTCTGTGCAACAAGTCCGATCAGGTCGGGCGCAATATCATGGATCACATGTATGCGCTCAGCACCGTTGGCGTGATGCCCGAATATCCGAAGGACAGCTATTATCGCGGTCGCCGTCCCACTGGCATCTACATTCCGCGCTATCGCAACGTCACCGAAGATGGCGGCGATTTCGTGCGCGGCTATGGCTATCAGGGCGCGGTCATCCGTCAGGGTGGAAAGCCCAGCGCAGACGCACCCGGCATCGGTCAGGATATCAAGCAGCGCGGCCGCGAATTCGGCCCGTGGGTTGCGTTCATTTCCGGCTTCGGTGAAATGCTGCCCAACCCGGAAAACCGTGTGGTTCAGGATGAGACGCGCAAGGACCAGTGGGGCATTCCGCTGCTCAACATCAGCGTCGGTTTCAGCGACAACGAACGCAAGATGGCCAAGCAGATCCTTGCCGACGGTAAGGCGATGATCGAAGGCGCAGGCGGCACGGTCGTTTCGCAATCCACGCAACCGGGGCCTCCGGGACTTGGCATTCACGAAATGGGCACCGCGCGCATGGGTCGCGATCCGATGACCTCGGTGTTCAACGGCTATAATCAGGCGCACGAAGCCCCGAACCTGTTCTGCACCGATGGTGCGGTCATGGCATCGTCGGGCTGCCAGAATCCGTCGCTCACCTACATGGCGATGTCGGCCCGCGCCGCGCACCATGCGGCGGAATGGCTCAAGGCAGGCAAGCTCTAATGCTGCGCAAACTTCTGGCAACGGCGGTTGCGCCGATCGTGCTTCTCGGCTCCGGGGTGGCGTCTGCCGCTGCCCCGGTAACCGATTGCGGCAATCGGGACACGCCGTTTTCGGCGGCATCGCCGCTGGTCGATGTGCTGCTGAGCGATCAGGCAAAGGCTGTGGTCGAAAAGGTCATTCCCGGCAAGATCGCAGCAATGCCTCCGCTGTTTTCGGGCACCACGCCACCGACTTTCGCCGCCATTCTCGATGTGAAATCGGCGGCGATGTTTCTGGGAACGGATGCTGCAAAAATCGCGGAAATCGATGCCGGATTGCGCACAGTACCCGTTACCGATGCCGATCGTGTGAAGCGCTGTGCGCGCTTCGATAACGATGTTCCCGCCCTTTCGCGGGCGCCGGGCAAGATCAATGTGCTGGTCTTTGAAAAGATCAACGGTTTCAAGGATACGCCTTCGGTCGATGCGGCGCACGCCGCGCTGATCGCAATGGCGGATCGCAAGGGCTGGGCGCTGGCCTTCACCGACAAGGGTGGTGCGTTCAATGCGAAAACGCTTGGCCAGTTCGACGCGGTGCTGTGGAACAACATTTCGGGCGACGTGCTGACCGTTTCGCAGCGCGCGGCCTTCAAGGGCTGGCTCGAAGCGGGCGGTGCGTTCGTTGGCGTGCATGGCTCGGCAGGCGATCCGGTCTATTTCTGGGATTGGTATCCCGATACCCTGCTGGGCGCCCGCTTTGTCGGCCACCCACGCGGCAAGCAGTTCCAGGAAGCACGCATCGCGGTGGAATCTGCCCATCCGCTGGCCAAGGGGCTGCCCGCAGAATGGCGCATGACCGACGAATGGTATTCATTCCGGTCCAGCCCGCGTCTTGCCGGGGCCACGCCCGTCCTGATGCTCGATGAAAGCACCTATGAACCCAACGATCCGCAGATGCCGGGTCTGGTCATGGGCGCGGACCATCCGCTGGCCTGGACGAACTGCATCGGCAAGGGTCGCATGTTCTATTCGGCAATCGGCCACCGGCCCGAAACCTACAGCGAGCCGAACCATCTGCACTTGCTGGAAAACGCGATTACATGGGCCGCGACCGACAAGGCCGCTTGCCCTGCGAAGGCCCGATAAATCAGCCTTTCAGCGCGAAAAGAAAAAGAAGTGTAGCTTGCTCCCATATGGGCACTTCGCGTTGTGGTGCAGTGCGGCATCTCGCTTGCATCGTCCGCAACAGCGAAGTTCCCGGATATGTCCAAACTGCTTGATCGCCAGACACTGACTCATCTCGAACGCCTTGAATCCGAGGCGATCCACATCATGCGCGAGGTCGTGGCCGAGGCGACGAACCCCGTCATGCTCTATTCGGTGGGCAAGGACAGCGCGGTGATGCTGCATCTGGCGCGCAAGGCGTTCTACCCTTCGCCGCCGCCGTTCCCGCTGCTGCACGTGGACACCACGTGGAAGTTCCAGGCCATGTACGAACTGCGCGACAAGATGGCGCGCGAAAGCGGCATGGACCTGCTGGTCTATCACAACCCTGAAGCTGCCGAAAAGGGCATCAACCCGTTTGACCACGGCGCGCTCCACACCGATATGTGGAAGACCGAAGGGCTGAAGCAGGCGCTCGACAAATATGGCTTCGATGCGGCCTTCGGTGGCGCGCGGCGTGACGAGGAAAAGAGCCGGGCCAAGGAGCGCATCTTCTCCTTCCGCACCGCCAGCCACGGTTGGGATCCGAAGAACCAGCGCCCGGAACTGTGGAACCTTTACAACGCCCGCAAGAACAAGGGCGAATCGATCCGCGTGTTCCCGATCTCGAACTGGACCGAGCTGGATATCTGGCAGTACATCCACCTCAACGACGTGCCCATCGTCCCGCTCTATTTCGCGGACAAGCGCCCCACGGTCGAGCGGGACGGCATGTTGCTGATGGTCGATGACGAACGCTTCCCGCTGCAGCCCGGCGAAGAGCCGGTCATGCGCTCGATTCGTTTCCGCACGCTGGGTTGCTACCCGCTGACCGGCGCGGTGGAGAGCGAGGCGAAGACGCTGCCGCAGGTCATCCAGGAAACGCTGCTGACCACCACCAGCGAACGCCAGGGCCGCGCCATCGACAAGGATGCCGGCGGCGCAGGCATGGAAGTGAAAAAGCAGCAGGGATACTTCTGAGCCTTACTGCATGAACTGTGCCCCCGCGAAGGCGGGGGCCTCGTGCCTCCAAACACATTCTTACCGGCCTGAGGCCCCCGCCTTCGCGGGGGAGCAGGGAAGGGAACACAAGATGACCGAGCAGACCGATCCCATCTACGTCACCGATGCCCTCATCGCCGAGGATATCGACGCCTATCTTGACCAGCACCAGCACAAGACCATGCTGCGCTTCATCACCTGCGGGTCGGTGGACGATGGCAAGTCCACGCTGATCGGTCGCCTTCTGTATGATTCGAAGATGATCTTCGAAGATCAGCTTGATGCGCTGCAGGCCGATAGCAAGAAGGTGGGCACGCAGGGGCAGGAAATCGACTTCGCGCTGCTGGTCGATGGGCTTGCCGCTGAACGCGAACAGGGCATCACCATCGACGTTGCCTATCGCTTCTTCAACACCGAAAAACGCAAGTTCATCGTCGCCGATTGCCCCGGCCACGAACAGTATACGCGCAACATGATCACCGGCGCGTCTACCGCCGATCTTGCTGTGATCCTGATCGATGCGCGCAAGGGCGTGCTGGTGCAGACGCGCCGCCACTCTTACTTGTGCCACCTGATCGGCATCCGCAACATCGTGCTTGCGGTCAACAAGATGGACCTCGTGGACTACGATCCGGTGGTGTTCGACGCGATCGTCAAGGACTATGCCGAGTTCGCCAAGTCGATCGGCATCGAAAACTTCACCGCGATGCCGATTTCCGGCTTCAAGGGCGACAACATCACCACCCGTTCGGCCAACACTCCGTGGTATCAAGGCCCTACCCTGGTCGAGCACCTCGAAACGGTGGAAGTGCTGTCGTCGGTCGATGCGGACAAGCCTTTCCGTATGCCGGTGCAGTGGGTGAACCGCCCCAACCTCGATTTCCGGGGCTTCTCCGGCCTTGTCGCCACGGGCAGCGTAAAGCCGGGCGACGAAATCCGCGTGCTTCCTTCGGGCAAGACCAGCAAGGTCACCCGCGTGGTAACGCTGGACGGCGATCTGGAGCAGGCGGTTGCGGGCCAATCGGTCACCATCTGTCTTGCCGATGAAGTGGACTGTTCGCGCGGCGATGTGATCGCGCTGGCTGACAATCCGCCGCAGGCCGCCGACCAGTTCGAAACCACGCTGGTCTGGCTGAATGACGAAGCGATGATCCCCGGCCGCGCCTATTGGCTGAAGCTGGCGACGCAAACCGTTTCGGCCACCGTGCAGCAGCCGAAATACGTCGTGAACGTCAACACGATGGAGCATCTGGCAGCCAAGACGCTGGAGCTGAACGCCATCGGCGTGGCCGAAATTGCGACTGACAAGTCACTGGTGTTCGAAGCCTATGCCGACAATCGCACGCTGGGCGGCTTCGTGCTGATCGACAAGATCACCAACGCGACCGTTGCGGCGGGGATGCTCAACTTCTCGCTCCGCCGCGCGCAGAACGTGCACTGGCAGGCGCTGGACGTTAGCCGTGAAGCGCACGCTGCGCTGAAGAACCAGCGGCCCAAGGTGCTGTGGTTCACCGGGCTTTCCGGGTCTGGCAAATCGACCATCGCCA
>NZ_JBMLSM010000031.1:0-10297 GCF_049240505.1 Novosphingobium sp. | reverse complement strand
CGGCCCGCATCTTCGCCGTGATTGAACCATCCATGACGAAGTCGGCGCGCCCATTCTGCAACTGCCTTACCGCAGCCTCCTGATCAACCGAGGGTTGAGATCAACCGGGACCAGTAAATTTCCAGCGAAACGGGATCGAAATCATCGCTCATCGACGGCTCCCAAGGGCGCCCCTCGCGAGTGACAAACTTAATGGAGAGCTTTCGAACTTTATAGTATACTGGTATTAGTGATGTCAACGTGTTTCCCCCGGGACGCACGCTGCGCAGTGGGGGCTGGCGTATCACTGGAGCGCGAACACAAATGAAACTTGCCAGTCATTATTGAGTGCACTAGTATCATAGTAAATCGAGGGGCCGACGCCCCTAGCCTTGCCGCATCGGCCTTCAAGGGGGCGTCACGTCCATGGCACCTCGCCCGTTCTTTTCAGCAGGCGCCTGGGTCCAAGGCCGCGGCGAACCGATCGAGAGCCGCAATCCAGAGACAGGGGATGTGATCGTCTCTTTGTCTTGTGCCTCGGCTGAGGACCTAGACGACGCCGTCGAAGCAGCCCGCCGTGCCATCGCTGCCCCATCCTGGGCAAACCTGCCTCGACACATGCGTGCGCGCTTTCTCCACAGAATGGGAGAACTCATTGATCGCGACAGGGAACGGCTTGCCAATGTCCAAATGCAGGACAACGGCAAGGTGCTATCGGAATGTCGGGCGCTGCTTGAAAGCGCCGCCAACACGTTTCGATATTATGCTGCCGCCTGTGAGACACTCGAGGGCACCGTCCCCCCAGCGCGCGGCCCCTATCTCAACATGGTTCTTGAAGTTCCTGTCGGTGTCGTGGGTGCGATCACGCCGTGGAACTCACCAGCGACGCTCGAAGCGCAGAAGCTCGCTCCTATTCTGGCCGCCGGTAACGCCGTCATACTGAAGCCTTCGGAGGTCACGCCTCTCATAGGGTTGGAATACGCAGCACTGGCGAAGGAGGCCGGCTTCCCCGACGGCATCGTCTCCGTGCTCACCGGCGGCATCGACCTGGGTCGCGCGATGGTGTCTCATCCGGGGATCGACATGATCAGCTTCACCGGCGGAACGGCCGGCGGTCGGCATATCGCGGCGGAGGCGGCGAGGAAGCTAAAGCCGGTCGTGCTCGAACTTGGCGGCAAATCTCCCCATATCGTCTGCGCCGATGCGGATCTCGAAAAGGCAGCCACTGCTGTCGCCATGGGTATCTTTTCCGGCGCCGGTCAGAGCTGCGTTGCGGGATCTAGGATTTTCATCGAAGCGAGCATCGCAGACGAATTCACGTCGATGCTCGTCGAGGCAGCCCGTTCGCTCCCGCTTGGCTCACCAGCAGATCCCGAAACGCAGATCGGCCCGTTGGTGAGCTTTGCTCACCGGGACAATGTGCACGCCCATGTCAGCCGGGCTGTCGCAGCCGGAGCGAATCTGCTCGTCGGCGGAGTGCTGCCTACCGACAGCAGGCTCAGTGCCGGAGCCTATTATCCTCCAACGCTTCTGAACCGGCTTTCTAATAATTCGGACATCGCGCAGCAGGAGGTTTTTGGTCCCGTGGGGGTGATCCTCCCGTTCGAAGACGATGAAGATCTGATTGCGCAAGCCAATTACAGCGACTTCGGCTTGGCCGCAGGGCTTTGGACACGTGACATTGGACGCGCTTGGAAGATCGCGACGCGGCTGCAGACCGGCACTCTCTGGCTCAATTCCTACAAGAACCTCTCGATTTCGACACCCTTCCAAGGACACAAACAAAGTGGGCTTGGGCGCGAGAAGGGGCTGGATGGTCTTCGGCAGTATCTCCAGACAAAAGCTATTTTCTGGCCAGCGTAGTGGCAACGAACTGCCGTTCTCCAGCAGGTTTTTTCAGTGGACGGAGGCGCACCGTCGAGTGTGTGCGCGGACTGGGTAAACAATATAATCAATCCGGCTGACCTTCACAGTGCGGATGTCGTCATCGTCAGTGGTGGCATCATCGGTTGCTGGACCGCACTCCATCTGGCCCGAGCCGGCAAACGGGTATGCGTCATCGAGAAAGCCGAGATCGCACATCACGGCTCGGGTCGGAACCGGGGCAACGTGCGCGTCCAGCTGCGCGAAGCTGTCGAGCGCGACCTAATCAATCGCTCGCTCAAACTCTGGCAGAACTTCGAGGATGGAGCCCGGTCGACCGTGGAATACCGCGTCACCGGCAACCTGCTGGTTAGCTATGACGAGACGATCGTGTCCGGTTTTCAGATCGAGGTCGATCGTCACCGAGCAATCGGCCTTGAGGCGCGCGTGGTGCAGGCAGCAGAACTCCGGAATCTCGTTCCTGCAATCTCGCGCGATATCGTCGCCGGCTTCCTGACGACGCAGGATGGGCACATCAATGGCCAGCTGGCCACCTGGGAGGCCGCCCGGCAAGCCAAGCTCGCAGGCGTTCGCTTCTTCCGCGGGACCATTGCGGAGCGGATCGAGCATGATCAGGGAAAGGTCACCGCCGTGATCACGAGCGCCGGCCGCTTCCCGACAGAGTGCGCGCTCGTCGCCGCGGCCGGCGATAGCGCCAGCCTCCTCGAGCCACTTGGCATCAAGACTCCGATTAGTCTGGCGCTCCATCAGATACTGGTCACCGAGAAACTCCCCTTCATCACTGGCCCATATCTTCGCTGCGCCTTGCCCCGCATCAGCTTCTGCCAGACCGCGAGCGGTACGCTTCTGCTCGGCCTAGGACCGGCAAGCGACCTGGCCCTAGGCGCTCCGCAAGCGGTAGAAGCGAAGAAAGTCGAGGCGATCTCCAGGGAGACGATCAGGCTCGTGCCCGCCTTGGCCGATGCTCATATTGTGCGGAGCTGGACTGGGCTCTTCGACCTGACACCCGATGGCCGCGCCATCATCGGGCCGGCAGAGCACATCGAGGGCCTCTGGATCGCGACGGGCTTCAACGGGCACGGCATGGCCATCACCCCCGCCGTCACCGAGAGCCTCGCACAAACCATTCTCGGGGAAACCCCACAGGTCAGCCTCGCTGCGTTCTCACCGACCAGGTTTGAAAAGCCCCTCGAAATCGAAATATCCGACGAACCGGTGAGCCGGATCGGCCATCTTGGAAATCTTGTCGCGCCGCCGATCCATTAGGAGTTCAGATGACATTGATTTTGGATAAGGCCACCACGATCGGCTGTCTGGACCTTGGAAAACTGGTTGACGAAATCGGCGAGGGAATGGCGGCCCTGAGTAGGGGCGAAGCAGTGCAGCCACTGCGAACGCGCGTGTTCTCCAAAAAGACCGGCGGCCTTTTGGCCAGCCTACCCTGCTACCTTGCCGGCGATGAACTGTTTAGCGCGAAACTGGGCTTCAGCCATCCGACCTTGCGAGATGCCGATGGCACGCGCCATCTGACCCAGATCATCGCGCTCGGCGATACCGAAGGGCGGCTGCTTTGCGTGATGCACGGCACACTGCTGGGGATGTACCGCACTGCGGCCTACTCCGCCCTGGCGGCCAAGTTTCTAACCTCTACTCAGGCGTCTCACCTGGCTGTGATCGGCTGTGGCCCCATGGGCCAGGCCGAAGCTCAGGTCATGGCGACTGTTCGTCCGCTATCCCGGATCACCGCCTACGATCTCAATCCCGAAGCCGCCGAAAGATTCCGTCGACATGTCGAGACGGCGACCGGCATCGGCGCACCCTCTGCAGCTCAAGTGAACAAGCCGTAGATGGTGCCGACATCGTCTCGCTGGCAACCACATCCCACGACCCGGTCATCAAGCGCGAATGGCTGACCGACAACTGTCACGTTTCAGCGCTGGGGGCTCACCGGAAGGACGAGCGCGAGGTCGATAGCAGGACGATGGCGGAAGCAGCCGTCTTCGGCGAGAGCAAGGAGGCCTTGATGGCGGAGGCCGGCGATTACGTCATTCCGATCGCCGAAGGTCTCTACGAGGCGGGCCATCTGGTCGCCGAGATCGGCGAACTCGTTGCCGGTGACGTTCCTGACCGGAACTGGGCCGGGCGCCTGACAACATTCAAATCCACCGGTGCGGGAGTGCAGGATCTCATTATCGCGCGGCATGTTTACCAAGTGCCCTCGAGAATGGCGCGGGGATTATGGCCGACTTCTAGAGCCTGTCGCCCAATAGGTGTGTTTTTAGGTTCGCCGCGCTCCAGCGCGCCATGACGGCGTAGAAAAGCGGGTTCTTGCGGCTCATTGAGGCCGGTTTTCGGCCATTCTGGCGGTTCTAACCTGCGTTTTCTGTTCGGCGGACGGACTCCCGGTGCAGTTTTCGAAGGTTGTGAACGGCGGCCTGGAGCTGCCACTCGCCGCGGCAGAGCTCAAGCCCGCGCATGCTGAAGCGACCGGCATCCTGGCGATCCTTCATCTGTCCGAACACTGGCTCGACGCTGGCTCCCCGTTGACGGTAGAGCCCACGGCCGCGCTTGGTCCGCAGCTTGCGATCCATACGCTCGCGCGCGGTCATTGACTTCGGCATCCGCCCCCGCGGCGATGGTGCCTCCCGCAAGGCAGCTCGCTGCTTGTGATCCTTCTGGGTTGCAATGAACAGTTCGCATTCCTCGGTCTGGCTTTCGGCATTCGCCTCCGACCAGTACCCGGCATCCGCAACCGCCGCGCCGAGAACCGCTTCCTCGCCCAGCACGGCTTCGGCATTGGCCTGTGCCTGGTCAAGCATGCCGATGAATTGGCGCACATCGTTGGCCTCGGTGGTGACGTCAGCGGCAAGGATGGTCTGCCCGGTCGTCACCACTGCCTGCGCGTTGTAGCCCTGCACCCAGCCACGCCGCGTCTTCAGGATGCCGCTCTCCGGATCCGTGGTGTTGGCCACCGTGTCCGGATCGACGCTCGGGTCGGGGCCCTTCGGCTTGCGTCCGCGCTTGCGCCTGCCGGTGGCTTTCTCCTCGGCCTCCCGTGCCGCAATCTTCTTCTCCTGGCGGTCGGCCGCAGCCGCAGCCTGAGCCTGGAGCTTCTCCTGGCAGGCCTTCAGTCGAGCCAGGCGCTGTCCGCGCCGCTTCAGATCGCCAGGCATGGCCGGACCGTTGGCATCGGGGCCGAACTGGCGGTCCTCGCGGGCATCCGTCGCCTCGGCCTCCGCCAACACCCGGTCGATCTGCTCCCCGATCGGGCTGGCCGTGCGGTTGGCGTCCAGTGACGCGTTGGCTTTCACCTTGGTGCCGTCCAGCGCAACCAGCCCCAGCCGGATCAGGCCGGCCTCCCGGCACAGCTCCAGAACCTGGAGGAAGACGCCCTTCATCCGCTCGGCATGGCGTTGGCGAAAGTGTGCAATGACGCTGTGGTCGGGAACGTCGTCGCCGACGATGAACCGGTAGCCGGCATTGCGCCGGCACAACCGCTCGACCGCCCGGCTCGACCGCACACCGTGGCTGTAAGCGTAGATCAACAGCGCCAGCAGCATCGCTGGCGCGAAAGGCGGCTGGCCTGCGCGACCGACCTTGCAGGTCGCCTCGAAGTCGCTGAGGTCCATGAGCCCGACGCCATCCACAACAACGTGGACGATGTCGCCCTCGGGTAACCAGTCCATCATGTCGACCGGGAGAAGGAAGCGTTGGCGACGATCCGGTTCGCGGAAGAAATGGGCCATGGCGATCCCTCTGGGCGATCCCTCAACGGCTGCTGGCGCTCAGAGAATCACGCCGCTCACAGCCCCGTCAACTGAGAGACCGCGATCGGAGCGGGGTTCCGACCGCCGAGGCGCCGATTCTGCAACAGGCTCTTTAGCAGGGCTACTAGCCCTCCTTGGTCGGCGCAACGGGGAGCAATTGACACGCGCACTAATGATACTAGTATACTCAATAATTAAAAATAGGGATGCCCGATGGGGTTTCTGAATTATCTCACAAGCTCAAATTTGCTCACTGGCCTCTGGATAGCGATCCAGATCACAACTCTGGCCATGTTTGCGGGTCTTGCGCTAGGATTGGTTCTCGCTTTGATGAGAATGTCGAAGAACCCAATCGTTAGCAGCACGGCTTGGTTCTATATCTGGATCATGCGCGGGACCCCCATCCTGCTGCAACTGATTTTCATTTTTGACGCCCTACCGCGGGTGGGAATTCGCCTCGACCCGTTCACGACCGCGGTGCTCGGGTTCGCCCTGAATGAAGCGGCTTTCGCGGCCGAGTTCATTCGCGGCGGCCTGCTATCAGTCAAGCGAAACCAGTCCGTGGCTGCGTCCGCTCTAGGGATGGGGCCTTTCGTGACGCTTCGCCGGATCATCATTCCGCAGGCCCTTCGTGCGATCACGCCGCAGATATCGAATGCGACGATCTCGATGTTGAAGGGAACGTCGCTGGCGTCGGTCGTCTTTGTCAACGAGCTGACGTTCCGTGCCCAACAGATTGTTGCAACGAATTTCGATTTCTTCACCGTGTTCATTGCCGCGGCGTCGCTCTACTTGATGACAACGACGCTCATTTCACTGTGCCAGCTCGTCATGGAAAGGCGGCTCGATCCCGAATTGCGCAGCCTAAGCAAACAACCGTCGATCTGGTCTCGCTGGGTCAGCGGAGTTAGCACGCCCTCCCCCAAATACGACGTCGTCGAAGCGAAAGAAGAGCCGGTGGCTGCGGCCGACGCGGCGGACTCGAACCAGAACTCAACATCGTTCAATGCCGACAACTCGATCATCAAAGCAATTGCGTCGAATGCGTCGAAGAACGTGCGTGAGATCGACGATACGCCCTTCGTCGTCTGTAAGAACGTTCACAAATCTTATTATCTGCGTGGTCGCGGCGAATTCGAGGTTCTCAAAGGCATCGATTTCCAGGTGCATCGTGGTGAAGTCGTCGCAATCCTCGGCGCGAGCGGTTCCGGCAAAAGTACGCTGCTACGCCTTATCAACCACCTCGAACCGATGAACGACGGCGAGATCCTGGTCGAAGGCAAACATGTCGGATACGAGCGCAAGAAGGGTCGGCTTGTCCCGACGAAGAACCTGGCCAAGGCGCGCGCCGACGCCAAGATCGGCATGGTGTTCCAAAGCTTCGATCTGTTCGACCACAAGACAGCGACCGAGAACATCATGGAAGCTCCGATCCAGGTCTATGGCATGAAACAAGAGGCTGCCCGCGAGCGCGCTCGTCTGCTGCTGGAGGGCGTCGGGCTCACCGATCACGCCGATCATCTGCCAATGCGCCTGTCGGGTGGGCAACAACAGCGTGTTGCGATCGCGCGCGCGCTCGCGACCGAGCCAAAGCTTATGCTCTTCGACGAGCCGACATCGGCACTCGATCCGGAACTGGTCGGTGAGGTGCTCGGTGTTATGCGCAGCCTCGCCGAAGCGGGCATGACCATGATTGTCGTAACCCACGAAATCAATTTCGCTCGCGACGTCGCGGACCGCGTAGTGTTCATGGACAAGGGCGTGATCGTGGAAGATGGGCCTGCGCGCGAAGTACTAAACAATCCCAAAGAGGAGCGGACCAGGCAGTTCCTGCGAATGGTCCAGCGCGACGGCTGACGTTTAGTCGCACCAATATCTGTCGATGCCTGCTCACATGCCGGCTCGGCGGGGGAAGGAGGCTTTTGCGCCCTGCCGTCCGGTGCGCGTCGGGGTTCCGCCCGCACCAGACGAACAGCGAGCGCCAAATGCCACCCTGCCTAAACTTTCCATGACCAGATTTGAGGAAGAGAGCGTGGTTGACATATTGGTAATCGGGGGCGGTAACGCGGCGCTTTGCGCGGCCTTGATGGCACGCGAAGCAGGCGCCTCGGTGCTACTACTGGAAGCATCGCCCATCGAATGGCGTGGCGGAAATTCGCAGCACACCCGTAATCTTCGCTGCATGCACAATGCTCCCCAGGACGTCCTTATCGAGGCCTATCCCGAGGAAGAATACTGGCAGGATCTGCTGAAGGTGACGGGGGGCGAGACGAACGAACATCTGGCGCGGCTCGTCATCCGCGCTTCGTCGAACTGCCGTGACTGGATGCACCGGCACGGCGTGCGCTTCCAACCTCCGCTTTCGGGCGCACTGCATGTGGCACGTACCAACGCCTTCTTCATGGGAGGCGGAAAGGCCCTGGTTAACGCATATTACCGCAGCGCCCAAGCCTTGGGCGTGAAGGTCCGCTACGACACCCCGGTCGCCGAAATCGTGCTCGATGGCGACCGGTTCGTAGCAGCCCGAACCAAAGCAGGCGAAACAATCCACGCCAAAGCTTGCGTGCTGGCGGCCGGTGGTTTTGAATCCAACCGCGAGTGGCTGCGTGAAGCCTGGGGGCGCGACGATCTCGGCGAGTGGCCGGCCGACAACTTCCTCATCCGCGGCACACGCTTCAATCAGGGCGTTCTCCTGAAATTCATGATGGAGGCGGGGGCCGACATGATCGGCGACCCGTCTCAGGGGCACTGCGTCGCAATCGATGCAAGGGCGCCTCTTTATGATGGTGGCATCTGCACGCGCATCGACTGTGTCTCGCTAGGGGTTGTCGTCAACCGGGATGGTAAGAGGTTCTCTGATGAAGGCGAGGACTTCTGGCCGAAGCGTTATGCGATCTGGGGGCGCCTTGTGGCACAGCAGCCCGGGCAAATCGGATACTCTATCATCGACAAGAAGGTCATCGGGCGTTTCATGCCCCCGGTCTTCCCGGGCGTAATCGCTGATAGCCTGCCCGAGTTGGCCAACAAGCTCGGTGTCCCCGCGGACACTTTCATAGACACGCTTGAGCGGTACAATGCGGCGTGCCGGCCGGGAACGTTTAATCATACGATCCTGGACGATTGCCGCACGAACGGTCTGATTCCGGCCAAGACGCATTGGGCTCTGCCGATCGATACCCCTCCGTTCTACGGTTATCCGGTCAGGCCGGGGATCACCTTCACCTATCTGTCGCTCAAGGTTGACGACACCGCAGCCGTTCGATTCGGAGACCGCCCGAGCGCAAATCTATTCGTCGCGGGCGAGATGATGGCGGGAAATGTGCTCGGCAAGGGCTACACCGCGGGCGTCGGCATGAGCATCGGCACGGCCTTCGGCCGCATTGCCGGGACCCAGGCCGCCGCCGCGGCATTCGGCAAAGCCGTCTGAAGGAGTGTCACAGCCATGAGCGCCATTACAAATCTGACCGAGCTCGCCTCAGAAGCAGAGCGCATGCTCAACGCGAACGTCGCCGAGGCGGATCGCATTTTGCACATCTGCAATGCCTGCCGCTATTGCGAAAGCTTCTGTGCCGTTTTTCCGGCGATGACACGCAGGCTCGACTTCAACGTCGCTGATGCGCATTATCTCGCCAATCTCTGCCACAACTGTTCGGCATGTCTTTACGCATGCCAGTACGCGGCGCCGCATGAATTCGACGTCAACGTGCCGAAGACACTCGCTCAAGTCCGGCGCGATACCTATGTCGAATACGCATTTCCCAAATCGTTCGGCTCCCTCTATCGCCGCAACGGCCTCGCAGTCGCGATGGCAGTCAGTCTCAGCGTCGCGGCCTTTCTTATCGCCGCGGTGCTGATGAAGGGCAGCCTGTTCGTGCATGGGCTCGAAGGGCGTTTCTACGCCATCTTCCCGCATAACCTCCTTGTGCTCGTATTCGGAGCGGCCTTCGGATTCTCGATCCTCGCGTTGGCTATCGGAGTCACGCGCTTCTGGCGAGAGGTTTCAGAGCCTGGAAATCACGTGTCAATACCCGCGACAGTCGGAGAAGCGGCCCGTTCAGTCCTGACACTCAAATATCTCGACGGTGGTCACGGGGACGGCTGCAACAACGAAGATGACGCGTTCACATTGTGGCGGAAACGTTTCCACCACTTCACTTTCTACGGTTACATGCTGTGTTTTGCCTCTACTTCGGTCGCCACCCTTTATCATTATTTGTTCCGATCGGAGGCTCCCTACCCCCTTTTCAGCCTTCCGGTCATCCTTGGAACGCTTGGGGGCATCGGGCTTTTGATAGGCCCTGCTGGTCTGTTTTGGCTCAATCTTCGGCGCAATCCGTTGCAGGTGGACCAGAGACAGAACACCATGGACCGCGGCTTCATCGCGCTCTTGTTCTTCGTAAGCCTCACCGGCTTGGCTCTGCTGGCATGGCGAGACACCTCCGCAATGCCGCTCCTCCTGGCTATCCATCTTGGGTTCGTGATGGGCCACTTCCTCACCTTGCCCTACGGCAAGTTTGCGCATGGCGTTTTTCGCGGAGCGGCGCTGTTGAAATATGCCATCGAGAAGAGGCGCCCGAACCCAGTTCAGACAGGCGGCGAATGATAGTGCAGCGCGACGGTGTTGCACGAAGAATTCTCGGGTCGCAACGCGCCCTCGCCCATTGGCT
>NZ_JBMLSM010000030.1:0-1011 GCF_049240505.1 Novosphingobium sp. | reverse complement strand
AAGACGTGGACGGTGGCTTTCAGCTTGTCGATCAGGCCCTTGTAGAACAGCAGCGAACCGCCGGGACCAGTGACGACAACGCCGCCCATCGGATCGACCCAGGCTTCGCTGGCGTGGGCGGCAAGCTGCATCGCATCGTCGGTGTAGATCAGCGAGCGGACCAGCACGGGCTTCTTTGCGGCGCGCACCTTGTCCATCGCCGCGCCGATCTGGCTGAGGTGGACCATCGATCCGCCGCCGAACGCTTCGAGATCGAGCACGACGGCCTTGATGCGCGTATCGGTGGCGGCTTCGGTAATGGCGCGGGACAGATCGCGGGCGGTATATTCCGGCGTCGGCGCCTGGCCGGAAAGGAACGAGGTGGGCGAAATGTCGCTCGCTTCTTCAACCACAACGCCAGTCAGCGGCAGGTACAGCGCGCCTTCGCGCACCATGCCGGGCGCGGGGCGGAAGCTGAGCAGCGCGTAAAGCCCTGCAAAGAACAGCAGCAGGAACAGCAGGACAAGACCGTCCTTGATGGCGACGAGGATCTTCCAGACCGATTTGGCAAAGCTCATGATGTGCAGACTATTGTGGACGGGCGGGCAAAGCCAGCGGGAAACGGCTTGAGCCTTTCCCAACCCGCCACTAGGGAACTGGTTTCAATGCAAAGCCCAACCCATCCTCAAGCAGGCCGCTATCCAGCGGGCGGCCTTGCCTTTCCGCACCGTGACCTGACCGGCATCGGCCAGCTTGCGCGCCACGAAATCCTCTACCTCCTCGACGAGGCGGAGCAATGGGTAGAACTGAACCGGCAGCCGAAGAAAAAGGTCGACCTGCTGAACGGGCTGACGATCATCAACGCCTTCTTCGAAAACTCCACGCGCACGCTGCTCAGCTTCGAGATCGCGGGCAAGCGGCTGGGCGCGGACGTGGTGAACATGCACGCGGCCACCAGCAGCGTGAAGAAGGGTGAAACGCTGATCGACACGGCGATGACGCTGAACGCGATGCGCGCCGATGCCATCGTGA
>NZ_JBMLSM010000029.1:0-5611 GCF_049240505.1 Novosphingobium sp. | reverse complement strand
CAAGGAACAGCAGCGCCTTGAAGAAAGCGTGCGTGAACAGGTGGAACATCGCCGCACCGTAAGCGCCAACGCCTGCCGCGAAGAACATGTAGCCAAGCTGCGAACAGGTCGAATAGGCGATCACGCGCTTGATATCGGTCTGCGTCGTGCCGACGGTTGCGGCAAAGATGCAGGTCATCGCGCCGATGAAGGTGACGAACGACAGCGCCGTAGGGCTGACTTCGAACATCGGCGAAAGACGGCATACCATGAAGACGCCAGCGGTCACCATCGTTGCCGCGTGGATCAGCGCCGAAACCGGAGTCGGGCCTTCCATCGCGTCAGGCAACCATGTGTGCAGGCCAAGCTGCGCCGACTTGCCCATCGCGCCGATGAACAGCAGGATACACAGCACGGTCATCGTATCGAGCCTAAGCCCAAGGAACCCGATGGTCGATCCGGCCATACCGGGCGCAGCTTCGAGGATCGCCGGGATCGAAACGGTGCCGAACACCAGGAACGTCCCGAAGATGCCCATCATGAAGCCGAGGTCACCCACGCGGTTGACCACGAAGGCCTTCATCGCGGCAGCATTGGCCGATGGCTTCTTGAACCAGAAACCGATCAACAGATACGAGGCGAGGCCCACGCCTTCCCAACCGAAGAACATCTGGACGAGGTTATCGGCGGTCACCAGCATAAGCATGGCGAACGTGAAGAGCGACAGGTAGGCGAAGAAACGCGGCTGATCCGGCTCCTCGCTCATGTATCCCCACGAATAGAGGTGAACGAGCGCTGAGACGCTGGTGATGACCACCAGCATGACCGCGGTCAGCGTATCGACCCGCAGCGCCCACGCAAAGTCGAGATTGCCCGACTTTACCCAGTGCAGCACCGGCGTAACGCTCGCTTCGGTGTGACCGCCAAGGAAAGAGAGGAAGATCGGCCAGGACAACGCGCAGGAAATGAACAGCGCGCCGGTCGTCACGACCTTGGCAGGCACATGCCCCAAGCGCTTGTTGCCAAGCCCGGCGATAATCGCTGCCAGCAATGGCAGGAATACGATGATCAGGATGGAAGACATCGAAAGTTCAGCCCTTCATCCGGTTGACGTCATCGACAGCAATCGTGCCGCGACCACGGAAGTAGATGACCAGAATGGCCAGACCGATCGCCGCTTCACCCGCAGCCACCGTCAGCACGAACATCGCAAAGACCTGACCGACCAGATCGTGCAGGAACGCGCTGAATGCGACGAGGTTGAGGTTCACCGACAGCAGGATCAGTTCGATCGCCATCAGGATGATGATCACGTTCTTCCGGTTGAGGAAGATGCCCAGCACGCCCAGCACGAACAGGATCGAGCTGACGACAAGGTAGTGTTCGATACCGATCACAGTTGGACCCCCTTGCCCACTTCCGGCTGCAGATTGACCGTCGCGTCTTCAGGACGGCGCGCATTCTGCTTCGACACGTTCTGACCGCGCACACCACCACGCTGGCGATGCGTCAGCACGATAGCGCCGATCATGGCCACCAGCAGGACGATGCCCGCCGCTTCGAACAGGAACAGGTAGCGGCTGTAAAGCAGCGCACCGATGGCTTCGATGTTCGAAGCATCAGCAGCCTGCACCGCCGAACCATCGGCCTTGCCCAAGGCCACCGAACCGGCCCCGCGCACGATCAGGCCGACGAACAGTTCGACGAACAGCACCACCGCAAGCGCCAGGCCCAACGGGAAGTTCTTCACGAACCCGGCTCGCAGCTCGGCGAAATCGATGTCGAGCATCATCACGACGAACAGGAACAGCACCGCAACCGCGCCGACATAGACGATGACCAGCAGCATCGCGATAAACTCCGCGCCCACCAGCACCATCAGGCCGGCAGCATTGAAGAACGCGAGGATCAGCCACAGCACCGAATGCACCGGATTGCGCGCAAGGATCGTCACGGCACCGCTGAAGATGCAGAGCGTGGCGAAGAGATAGAAGGCAAACACCTGGATCATTAGCGCGGCCCCCTAGCGATACGGCGCATCGGCTTCAAGGTTCGTGGCAATCGCCCGCTCCCACTTGTCCCCGTTCGCGAGCAGTTTCGCCTTGTCGTAAAGCAGTTCTTCGCGCGTTTCGGTCGCATATTCGAAGTTCGGCCCTTCGACCACGGCATCGACCGGGCAGGCTTCCTGACAGAAACCGCAGAAGATGCACTTGGTCATGTCGATGTCGTAGCGCGTAGTGCGGCGGCTGCCGTCCTCACGCGGTTCGGCCTCGATGGTGATCGCCTGCGCCGGGCAGACCGCCTCGCACAGCTTGCACGCGATGCAGCGTTCTTCACCGTTGGGATAACGGCGCAGCGCGTGCTCACCACGGAAGCGCGGCGAAAGCGGGTTCTTCTCGAACGGGTAGTTGATCGTCGCCTTGGGCTTGAAGAAATACTTCAAGGTCAGCCAGTGCGCCTTCACGAACTCCCACAGGGTGAAGCTCTTGATGAGCTGTCCGACAGTCATGCGAAGTGTCCGGTAGCCATGAGGTAGCCGCTGACGAGAAATACGAACAGCAGCGATACGGGCAGGAAGATTTTCCAGCCCAGGCGCATCAGCTGGTCATAGCGATAGCGCGGAACTGTCGCCTTCACCCAGCTGAACACGAAGAAGAAGAACAGGATCTTGGCCAGCAGCCACACAACGCCCGGAATATCGAACCACGGGATGAGGTCGATATTGAGCGGCGGCAGCCATCCGCCGAAGAACAGCGTCGCGTTCAACGCGCACATCAGCAGGACGTTAGCGTATTCGCCAAGCCAGTAGAGCGCGAAAGCCATCGACGAGTATTCGGTCTGATACCCGGCAACGAGCTCCGATTCCGCTTCGGTAAGGTCAAACGGTGCGCGTGCGGTTTCGGCCATGCCCGAAATCAGGAACATCACCCACATCGGAAACAGCAGCGGGTTGAACCAGAAGCCGTTGACGATGCCGAGGCCGTGGCCAAGCTGCGCCTTTACGATATCGTTCAGGTTGAACGTCCCCGCCCACAGCACAACGCAGATCAGGATGAAGCCGATCGAGACTTCATAGGAGATCATCTGCGCCGAGGCGCGCATGGCCGAGAAGAACGGATACTTCGAGTTGGAAGACCAGCCCGCAATCACCACGCCGTAAACACCCAGCGACGAGATCGCGAGGACATAGAGCAGACCGACATTGAGGTTGGCCAGCACCGCGCCCGAATTGAACGGGATCACCGCCCACGCCATCAGCGCGACAGTGAAGGTGATGATCGGCGCGATCAGGAACAGGCCCTTGTTCGCCGCAGAAGGAATGATCGTTTCCTGCAGGAACACCTTCAGACCGTCCGCAAACGACTGCAGCAGGCCGAGCGGGCCGACCACGTTGGGACCACGGCGCAGCGCCATCGCCGCCCAGATCTTGCGGTCGGCATAAATGATCATCGCCACGCCCAGCATCAGCGGAAGCGCGATGAGCAGAATGCCCGCAATGGTCGAAATACCGAAGGCCCACTCGTAGGAGAGGCCAAGACCCATGAAGAACTCGGTCATTCCGCGGCCTCCGCAAACGTCTCACCGTGGAGCAGTTCCGCCGAGCAGCGTTGCAGCGTCGGGCTGGAACGGGCGATGGCGTTGGTCAGGTAGCGATCCTTGATCGGATAGCCCGCAATCACGCCTTCTGCCTTCGCACCAGCAGCAGGCAGCGCACCGTAATCAACCAAGCCTTCAATGCCCAGCACCGGAACTTCGGCAACCATCGCCGCGCGAAGCTGTTCAAAGCTGTCAAAGCCTACCGAAACACCCAGCGCATCGGCCATCGCGCGCAGGATCGTCCAGTCCTCGCGGGCATCGCCCGGCGCGAACACGGCCTTTTCGGCATACTGCACGCGGCCTTCGGTGTTGACGTAGGTGCCGTCCTTCTCGCTGAACGCAGCGGCAGGCAAGATCACGTCGGCAGCGTGCGCCGCCTTGTCACCGTGATGGCCGATGTGCACGATCATGCTGTCGGCAAACTTCGTGAAATCCACTTCGTCCGCGCCAAGCGAGATCACCATCTTCGGCTTGGCCGCAACCAGATCGGCAATGCCGCCCTTTTGCGCGTAGCCCAGCATCAGGCCACCCATGCGGCTTGCAGCCATGTGGACGACGTTGAAACCGCTCCAACCTTCCCGGACCAGATTGAATTGTTCGGCAAACGCCAGACCAGCGCCCAGAGCGCCCTTGCCCAGAGCCGCACCGCCCATGATGATCGCAGGCTTCTGCGCCGCGCCGAACGCATCGGTCACTTCGGCAGGCAGGCTGCCCAGCACCGCCAGATCGTCACCCAGGAACGTCGCCGGATATGTCGGATCCCAGTGCGGGCCGACGATGAAGACCTTCGCGCCCTTCTTCACCGTCTTGCGCAGGCGGGTGTTGAGCAGCGGCGCTTCATCACGGATCATCGAACCGACGATCAGCACGGCGTCCGCATCCTCGATGCCAGCCAACGTCGAATTGAAATTCACTGCGGCAATGTTCGAGCAGTCATAGGCAAGGCCCGTCTGGCGACCTTCAAGCAGCGACGAACCAAGCGCCCCTGCCAGCCTCTTGGCCGCAAACATCGTCTCGCAATCAACCAGATCGCCTGCAACAACCGCAACAGACGAACCCGGATTGATCTTGGCCACAGCCTCGAACGCCTCAGCCCACGTGGCCGCCATCAGCTTGCCATCACGGCGCAGCCAAGGCTTGTCCAGACGACGGCGCGTGAGGCCATCGACCATGTAGCGCGCCCTGTCGGACAACCACTCTTCATTCACGTCATCGTTCACGCGCGGCAGGATGCGCAGCACTTCGCGGCCACGGCTGTCGAGGCGGATGTTCGAACCGATCGCGTCCGAAACGTCGATCGAAAGCGTCTTTTTCAATTCCCAAGGACGCGCTTCGAACGCATAGGGGCGAGACGTCAGCGCGCCGACCGGGCACAAGTCGATCACGTTGGCCGAAAGCTCGTGCGCCGCAGCCTTTTCCAGATAGGTGGAAATCTGCATCGTCTCGCCGCGATAGAGCGCGCCGATCTCGTCCACGCCCGCCACTTCCTCGCTGAAGCGAACGCAGCGGGTGCAATGGATGCAGCGCGTCATCGTGGTCTTGATGAGCGGGCCCATGTACTTCTCGGTCACCGCGCGCTTGTGCTCGTGATAACGCGAGGCACCGCGGCCATAGGCGACCGACTGGTCCTGCAGATCGCATTCGCCGCCCTGATCGCAGATCGGGCAGTCAAGCGGGTGGTTGATCAGGAGAAACTCCATCACCCCTTCGCGCGCCTTCTTGACCATCTCGGAATCCGTACGGATTTCCTGGCCTTCGGTGGCGGGAAGCGCGCACGAGGCCTGCGGCTTGGGCGGCCCCGGCTTCACTTCGACCAGGCACATGCGGCAATTGCCGGCAATGCTCAGCCGCTCATGATAGCAAAAACGCGGGATTTCCTTGCCGGCCAGCTCGCAAGCCTGCAGGACCGTAGCACCTGCCGGGACTTCGAGTTCAACGCCGTCGACTTTGACTTTAGGCATTATTCCGCTGCCTCCCGGACGTTCTCGGCAATCCGGCGCTCGATCTCCGGACGGAAGTGCTTGATCAGGCCCTG
>NZ_JBMLSM010000028.1:0-34377 GCF_049240505.1 Novosphingobium sp. | reverse complement strand
CCAACCACAAGGACAACCACTCGCGTCGCGGCCTGCTGATGATGGTCAACAAGCGCCGTTCGCTTCTTGACTACCTGAAGAAGAAGGATGTGGGTCGTTATAACGATCTGATCCAGAAGCTTGGTCTTCGTAAGTAACGCAAACGTTCGGCCCGCCTTGGCGGGCCGTTTACGTTTTGCGTTATCCCCACGCAGGTGGGGATCTCATGCGGCCTTGCACAGCGAGGTTGCGTAAACCGACCAAGGCCCCCGCCTTCGCGGGGGCACTGTCATTTTTATTGGCGGCCTCGCAATCCGGCGAACCGCCTTCGGGGCACGATAAGCGGCCCCACACCGGACCGGGACGGTATTCCCCGGCAGCAAACCCCGTTCGCAATAGGGCGCGCGGGCTGAAGGATGTAAAATGTTCGACGTCAAAACCGTATCGCTGGAGTGGGGCGGAAAGACCCTCACCCTCGAAACCGGCCGCGTTGCCCGTCAGGCTGACGGCGCGGTCATCGCCACGTATGGCGAAACTGTTGTCCTGTGCGCGGTTACCGCCGCCAAGTCGGTCAAGGAAGGGCAGGACTTCTTCCCGCTGACTGTCCACTATCAGGAAAAGTATTCCGCAGCCGGCCGTATTCCCGGTGGCTTCTTCAAGCGTGAGCGCGGCGCGACGGAAAAGGAAACGCTGGTTTCCCGTCTGATCGACCGTCCGGTCCGCCCACTGTTCCCCGAAGGTTTCTACAACGAAATCAACGTTATCGCTCAGGTCCTGAGCTATGACGGCGAGACTGAACCCGATATCGTTGCGATGATCGCCGCTTCGGCTGCGCTGACCATTTCGGGCGTGCCCTTCATGGGGCCGATCGCGGCTGCCCGCGTCGGCTTCATCGATGGCGAATACGTGCTGAACCCGAAGCAGGACGTGGCGCTGGCCGACGGCCGCCTCGACCTGGTCGTTGCCGCAACCGACACCGCCGTGATGATGGTGGAATCGGAAGCCAAGGAACTGAGCGAAGACGAAATGCTCGGCGCCGTGCTGTTTGCGCATGACGAAATCCGCAAGGTCATCGGCGGGATCATCCAGCTGGCTGAAAAGGCCGCGAAGGACCCGTGGAATGTCGACCTCACGGACAACACCGCCGACATCAAGAAGAAGCTCAAGACGCTGGTCGGCAAGGATGTTGCCGCAGCTTACAAGCTGACCGACAAGTCGGCGCGCTCCAACGCGCTGAACGAAGCGCGTGCCAAGGCCAAGGCTGCGTTCGCCGATGAAGGCGCGCAGACCCAGATGGTCGCCATGAAGACGATGAAGAAGGTGGAAGCCGACATCGTTCGTGGCGCGATCCTGAAGGATGGCACCCGCATCGATGGCCGCACAACCACACAGGTCCGTCCGATCGAGGCGATGGTGGGCTTCCTGCCGCGCACGCACGGTTCTTCGCTGTTCACGCGCGGTGAAACGCAGGCGATCTGCACCACCACGCTGGGCACCAAGGACGCCGAGCAGATGATCGACGGGCTGGAAGGCCTGCGGTACGAAAACTTCATGCTGCACTACAACTTCCCGCCCTATTCGGTTGGCGAAGTTGGCCGTTTCGGTGCGCCGGGTCGCCGCGAAGTGGGCCACGGCAAGCTGGCATGGCGCGCGCTGCACCCCGTGCTGCCGACCAAGGACGAGTTCCCCTACACGATCCGCGTTCTGTCGGACATCACCGAATCGAACGGTTCTTCGTCGATGGCCACCGTTTGCGGCGGTTGCCTTTCGATGATGGACGCAGGCGTTCCGGTGAAGCGTCCGGTTTCGGGCATCGCAATGGGCCTGATCCTTGATGGCAAGGAATTTGCAGTCCTGTCGGACATCCTGGGTGATGAAGACCACCTTGGCGACATGGACTTCAAGGTGGCCGGCACGTCCGAAGGCATCACCACGATGCAGATGGACATCAAGGTTGCGGGCATCACGCGCGAAATCTTCGAAGTTGCCCTGCGGCAGGCTTCGGAAGGCCGCGCGCACATCCTTGGCGAAATGACCAAGGCGCTGGGCGAGGCACGCACCGAGCTTTCGGCACACGCACCGCGTATCGAGACGCTGCAGATCGACAAGTCGAAGATCCGCGACATCATCGGCACCGGCGGCAAGGTGATCCGCGAGATCGTGGCCACCACCGGCGCGAAGGTTGATATCGACGACGAAGGTCTGATCAAGATTTCGTCTTCGGACCTGACCCAGATCGAAGCTGCAAAGAACTGGATCCTTGGCATCGTCGAGGAAGCCGAAGTCGGCAAGGTCTACAAGGGCAAGGTCGTCAACATCGTTGATTTCGGCGCTTTCGTGAACTTCATGGGCGGCAAGGACGGTCTCGTCCACGTTTCCGAAATGAAGAACGAGCGCGTGGAAAAGCCGACCGATGTGGTGAAGGAAGGCCAGGACGTTTACGTCAAGGTTCTCGAAATCGACCAGCGCGGAAAGGTTCGCCTGTCGATGCGCGTTGTCGATCAGGAAACCGGTGCGGAACTGGAAGACACCCGCCCGCCGCGCGAACCGCGTGAACCTCGCGGTGATCGTGGCGACCGTCGTGGTCCGCGCAATGACCGTGGCGGCGACCGTGGTGGACGTGGTGATCGCGGCCCCCGTCGTGAAGGTGGTGACCGTGGTCCGCGTCGCGACCGTGACGATGGTCCGGCCCCGGATCACATGCCGGCTTTCCTCAAGTCTGACGACTGAGCAGAGCCAAGGCTTTGAAATGAACGAGGCCCCGCCGCAAGGTGGGGCCTTTTTCGTATGAAATTTCGATCATCACTGTAGGATCATCCAATATGGCGATAATTCTTCACGGGATATCTAAGTAAATGTTAGGGTAATCACGAAAAAATATAAACAAGTTTCGAATTGGTGATGTATTGGATTAATCTGCGATTTTTGAAATTACGTTATCATCATAGCATTGGTGTTGCGGGGCGAATGTTATGTAAAAAATATGACATTTATTCTGCGATCCTAGTATATATATCGTGAGGATACCGATATGAACGTCAGTAAGCAGTACGGCGATTTGATGATCACGCTGACATCGCAGTATGACATGCGCTATCCTGATCATGGCAGCGGTGCTGGAATGGATGGAACGTTTTGGCATCCGCGCGGTGAAGGGGAATATCGCCCTCTCGGCAGCATTTGCGTCGGCAACTACAACGATGTGAACAACAATCGTGCCTCGATGCTGTTTGCCAATGCACCTGGCAGCAATGCGCTGGCTGCACCGGTCGATTATGCATGGGTCTGGGATGATTCCGGGTCTGGCGCGGATTGGGATGGTTCGGTTTGGCGGCCTATTGCGCCGAACGGCTATCTGGCGTTGGGCGATGTAGCCACTGCGAACCACGACAAGCCAAGCCTTGGCGATGTGTGGTGCGTTCGCGCCGATCTGGTGACCAACGGCGTTTTCGCAGGCGACAAGGCTTGGCAGGACGCCGGTTCGGGTGGAGATCACGATATTGCGGCTTGGCCTGTGGAAGTAGGTGATCCTTCGCGCGATCCGCAGATGGGCGTCTTTGCACCCGACACGTTCATTGCTGTGGCCAGCTATGACGGCGCACCGAACATGGGTCTAGCGATGGTCGTACAGGTTCCGATCACCGCGGAAGTGGGTGCGGCACCTGTCCGGCCTTCGCTTGAAGGGCGCACACCGCCGACCGATCATACTCCTCCGGTTCGTGATCGCAGCGTGGTCCTGCCGTTTACGGCTCTGTTTGATCGCACCGATCGTCCAAGCCTGGACAAGATCGCCAATCCGTTCTGCACCATCGAACGCTGGGTCGGCTGGAGCCTTGTGCTGTTCGATGACAACACCACCAGCGCCGCGCAAACCACATCGAAGGCGACGACCGTGGGCGTAACGACGACGGAATCAGAAGCCTTCGCGCACAGCGTGGGGATCAAGCTGGGATGGGAAACCGGCGCGATCACCAAGTACAAGGTCGAACTCAACTATCAGTTCACCTACACGACCTCTTCAAGCACCGCCAACCTGCAGAGTGCGACAGTGACCCGTTCATTGAGCACGCCAGCTGGCGTTGCTGCGGGTTTGTGGACCGCAACTTACAAGTTCCGCGTGATCCGTGCCGATGGCGCGGTCATCGGCAGAGAGTTGATGTTCGACGTCGACAGCGTTGCCCATGACCAATATCCGCCAGTAGCGCCCGGCGTGTCCAAGGCCTTGGCAATGGCAGGCTGAGGAATGATAGTCAGAGGCTCCGGACGTTTCGGGGCCTCTGGCATCTTGCCGCAGTGTTGCGCGCGTTTTGCTTATTGGTGAAGATTTCCTGCGAGGTTGCAGGGATGCCAAAATCTCCGGATATACGCTTCGATACGGTTGTGATCTACGGATCTAGCGCGCGGCGTGGCATGGGCAAATGCACTCATCGTTTTTGCGCCGCATATCGAACCGGCCTGATCGTCAGGCCGCATCCCTCAGTGGCGGGGGTTCTGCGCCGGCCAGCATTATCTGGTTTCGCCCCGCCTGCTTGGCTGCGTAGAGTGCTTCGTCCGCCGCGCGCAGTGCGTCGCTTTTGTTAGCGTAAGCAAAGACATCGGCAATGCCGCCAGAGAAGGTTATCCGCCCGAACGGCATGTCTGTGGCGCGGTTGACGAGGCGACGTTCGGCCAGTTCCTCGCGCGCGCGGTCAAGTCGGTCCCACGCTTTTTGAGGGGTTAGTGCGCGGAACAGGATGGCAAATTCCTCGCCACCGTGGCGCGCGACATGGCAGTGGGCGTCGGCGATGCGGCTAAGCGTTTCGGCCACGACTTTCAGCACGCGATCCCCCGCCGCGTGACCGTGGGTATCGTTGATGCGCTTGAAGTGATCGATATCGACAAATGCAACGCTGAGCGCTTCGCCTGCTGCCCCTGCCAGCGCCAGTTCCTTTTCCAGCAGGCTTTCGAAAGCGCGGCGATTGGGCAAGCCAGTGAGGTGATCCTCGTCTGCCACGCGGCGCGCATCGTCGAGGCTGTTCTGGAGCGCCATCGCGCGCTCTTCGGATTCGTTGAGGTTATGTTCGATCTCGCGCGTGCGGTGCATCATCGCCTTGGCCAACGCAGCCAGTTCGGTGATGACTACGCCTGCCCGGCTGACCTGTTCGAGGTCATCGACATGCTGCTGCAGCGCTGCACCATATTCGCTGGTGGCGGTGCGGGCGCTGCTGGTGGTGCGCGCAAAATCGTCTAGGCTTTCCTCAAGCCGCGACATGAGTGCGACCAACTGCTCGGCAGTGCCGTCGCCCTTTTCCTCACGCATGACCTCTTCCAGCCATTGCAGGGTAACCGCCTTGCCCTCCTCGGTGCGCTCGAGAATCATCTGCGCAAGGCGCGGGTTGGCACCGGTGACGCAATCGTAGGCGATTTCCAGCGTCCAAGGCATGACTTCAAGGTCATGGTCGATCAGAAAGTCCGCCACCTTGCCGAGCAGGCGGCGTTTGGCCGGAAGCCAGATTTCGCGCGCGCTGGGATCGCGGAAATTGGCGATCTCGGCGGTGGGGGCGTCCTCGGCGGCATCATCCTCGCCAGAAATGCCGAGCCATTTGAGCAGGCGGGACCGGGATCCGCGCGCGGAAGGATCGTGTGTCATGTGCCGTAGAACGGCCAGCGCCGCGTGATATTAACCACGTGGCGCTGGGGAAAGCCTGGCTTAGGGGTTGTTCCTGATGCGCTGTTTCAGCGTACTGGTCAGCGTACTCTGGGACCGCCAAACGGCATTGGCGGCGGAGGGCGACGGTGTCCGCGCGGGAGCTGTGCCTGATAGGCCCGGCCGCAATGTTCCACGCAATAAGGGAAACCAGGGTTCACCTTGTCACCGCAGAAGTGGAAATCGGGTTCGCCCGGATGCCCCATCGGCCAACGGCAGATGCGATCTGACAGATCGAGCAGGCTGGTCTTGTCGGAAATTTCGGGGCTGGGACGCGCGGGCACGAGGCGGCGCGGCGGTGCGGGCGGAATCGGCGCCTGCTGATCGCCCGGCCCCTGACGCAGGAAGCCGCCGGGGCCGACGGAGACGATACGCGGCTGTGGCGCTGGCGTCGGCGTATCGGATGCAGCTTTTGCTTCAGGTGCGGGGGCAGGCGCTGCAGCACGCGGTGCGGGCGGCGGCGGTGCCACAGGGGCGGGACGCGGTGCGGCAACCTTGGGTTCGGCTGCCACGGGCGGCGGCGCGGCGGGCTTTGGCGGCTTGGGCGCAGCGGGAGCGGCTTCGCTCTTATCGTTGGCCTTCACCGGGGAGGGGCGCGCCTTGAGGCCGAGGCGGTGCGCCTTGCCGATCACCGCGTTGCGGCTGACCCCGCCGAGTTCATCCGCGATCTGGCTGGCGGTGGAGCCGCCTTCCCACATCTTGGTCAGCTTTTCGATCCGCTCTTCGGTCCAGCTCATGCTTCAAACCTGTCCTTCACGGCCGCGAAATGCGCGACCTTTTTCAAAAATCATGCGGTCCTGATGAACCCGCGCTTTGGCTGACCTTGCCTTAGCCGCCCCGGCGCGATACCGCCACAGGCATGGTCGATCAACCGTTACCCCGCGATGGGGCACTTAGCCGCAGCACCGGAACCTTCACCCCGCCCGGACAACCGGTTTTCCGTGGCTTCAACAGGCTGGGGCTGTGGACCCTCTATATGAAGGAGGTGCGCCGTTTCTTCAAGGTGCAGACCCAGACGATCTGGGCACCGGCGGTAACGACGCTGCTTTATCTGATGATATTCACGCTGGCGCTGGGTGGTGGTGCCAATGGCGGGCGCGAAGTGCTGGGCGTGAACTTCGCCAGCTTCGTTGCGCCGGGGCTGATCGCGATGGGGATGATCAACAATTCCTTCGCCAATTCCAGCTTCAGCATGTTGGGCGGGAAAATTCAGGGCACGATCGTGGATTACCTGATGCCGCCGATCTCCACCGGGGAACTGATGCTGGCGCTGGTCGGCGCGGCGGTGACGCGCGCGGTGCTGGTGGGGCTTGCGGTTGCAGGCGCGATGATGCTGTGGCCGGGCGTATCGCTGGCCGTGGCGCACCCTTGGGCCGTCGTGTGGTTCGGGCTGATGGGCGCGATTCTGCTGGCGCTGATCGGCGTGCTGACGTCGGTCTGGGCCGAAAAGTTCGATCACAACGCGGCGGTCACGAACTTCGTGATCACCCCGCTGTCGATGCTTTCGGGCACGTTCTATGTGATCGACAACCTCGCACCGGCGTTTCAGGCGGTCAGCCGCATGAACCCGATCTTCTACGTGATATCGGGCTTCCGTTTCGGCTTTCTGGGGCAGAGTGACATTGGCAGCACCAACACTGCCGTGCTGCACGGGGCGATTGGGCTTGGCGTGCTCAACGTGATGCTGGCAGGCCTGCTCTATGCCGTGCTGCGGTCGGGCTGGAAGTTGAAGAACTGAAGGTGAGGGCCTCTCTTGCAGAGGCCCTCACTTCGTCAGTGTGAAAGGCTGCGGCGCAGGCGATAGCGCCCGTTGCGGAAGCCTTCGAACAGTTCCTCAAGCGAAGGATGATCCACTGGCCCCGATTCGGCATCGGCCTGCAGGTTCTGCTGGCTGACATAGGCCACGTAGCTGCTCTCGTCGTTTTCGGCGAGCAGGTGATAGAACGGTTGGTCGCGCGGTGGGCGAACGTCTTCGGGAATCGATTCGTACCATTCTTCGCTGTTGGCAAAGACCGGATCGATATCGAACACCACGCCGCGAAAGCCGAACATGCGATGACGCACGACATCGCCAATCGAAAAGCGCGCCGATGAAACGGGAGGGGCCGAAATATCGCGGCCAGCCTGTGGCGAAAAGAAACTCGCACGATCCATAGCGCCCGATATAGGGCCGCGAGGCCGCGCAAACAAGCGCTTCACCGAGAAAGGTGCGAGCCTTGCGGCTGGATGTGGAAAACAACACCGCTTTTCTCTTGGCAAGCCGGATATCATGCGCTAACGGCGCGCTTCCTCGACCGGGAATGCCCTTGCGGCCTCCCAGTATTGGCACCAGGAGAGGTGGCAGAGTGGTCGAATGCGCTGCACTCGAAATGCAGTGTACGGGCAACCGTACCGTGGGTTCGAATCCCACCCTCTCCGCCAAAATCCTTTCATTTTATTGGGTTAATGTCAGATTTTACTCTGCGTTCCCATAATAGATCCCCGATAGTTTGGCTGCTTGAGCGGTGGCATAAATTGCGGCCCATTTTCGATTAAGCGAAAAAGTGCGCTCGTTGGGGCGCTGTCGAGTCTTTTTCTTGCCTGGGATCGAGTCTTAGTGATAAGATTTATCTTTATTTTTTAGAGGTAAATTTTGATCATATCTCATTCCAGAAAATTCGTTCTGCTTGCCCCTTGGAAGACTGCTAGTCAGACGTGCCATGAAACCTTGGCTGCTTTCAATGACAGTAAGTACGAACGAAATTTTCATTTTAACCAAAGGCTTGGGCGTGTTGTTCACCAACATGTGACTTTAGGAGATTTTTTAACACTTCCAGAGGCTACACTCGAATACAAATTAGCAGCTTTTGTGCGCAATCCTTATGATAGAGCTTATTCTGGATTCATTCAGATCCAGCGAGATTTTCAATTGCAACCGCGAATGCATATTAGCCCACTGTGGGTCAGAGATTTGGTGAAAGCGCAGATTGCAGAAAATATGACGCGCGTCATTTCGGCCGGATTCGACTTCGATGAATGGATCGCAAATTTGCCGGAGTATGAAATTTTCGATAGTGGACGAAATACTAATATGCCACTCCATCCCGCCCATTACTGGACTCACGTCCAAGGGAAAACCGTGGACTTCATCGGCAAAGTTGAAAATTTCTCCTCTGACTTAAGAAAATTTTGTAATTTTGTTGGAGTTGATTTACCGAATATAAAATTAGAGAATTTAACTGAGCAAAATCAACACTCACCAGTCGCTTACTCACGATACGCAGGAAAAATGTCTAGGCGGTCGTTGGATCGCATCAATGAGCTTTTTTTCGCAGACTTCGATCTGTTCGGATACGAAAAGATCTAAATATTTTTTTGCAATAGCTTCTCAATCTCGGTCAGGTATCGGGCAGCCGCATTAGCTTTAGCAGAACAGCCGCCGTGCTTGTAGGCATTGCGATTGCCTTTAGGTGCTCCCGGATTCGTTCCGCCATGCATCCGACAGCGTCGCTTCCCTTTGACTGCGGGTGACTGGCACTCCGTTCCTGATCGGGTCCGGGCTAGGCAGCGCGGTGCCGGTTGCATTGGATTGTTTGTCTGTTTTTGCATTGTTTTCCGTCGCCCCCCGGTATTGGTGAAAATGATCGGCCACGACGGCCTGCCCGCCCTCATTCACGTGCACATGCTTCACAGTTTGCTCGCGCGGTTGGTGCAGCTTCGCCAGTGCCTCCAGCGTGGCACGACAATTGGCCTGAGCCTTCAACGCAAGCCGTGCATAGCGTTCGGTTGCTTGTGGGTAGCTGCCCATATTCTCCGCAGCCCGCCTCGCCAGTTCTGTGAACATGGTGTCTAGTGTGATTGCCTGAGACGTAAACATGCGATTGGCCAACCCAAGATCACCTTTTGCTGCGCGTTCGATCTCCTCTGCGAGCACAGCGCTGCTTTGCATGAGATCGGGGCGGTGACTGTCACCGAACATAGGGGGCGCATATAGGTCGCTACAGTGCCGTCTGTAGGTTGGCCGCCCGCTGGCAAGGGGCGCAGGTCGATTGTTGGTGGGAGCGGCTCAGGCGCCTTCTGGGACTCTGGAGCCTAGGCACAGAAATCCGTTACATCTTCAGCTCGATGAAGAGCATAATTCTATTGGCGGTTTTGTGTTTTTGGTGAAAAATGGCCTGTGGCCAATGGTGGGGACGGCACCGCGAAAAACTCTTAATAAACTGATATATTGAGATAAAATTCGGCAGGATTTTTAGTGTGGCCCCCAATGTGGCCCCCCGGCAGGTATTGCCTGCCCCACTTTATCCACCGTTTCTGGTCGCCATTGTTTGCCGTTGAGCGCGCATGGCCAGCTGTTCAAGCAGGCTTGTCCGCATCATATAAATGGCGCTGGAAGCCGCGAAACGTATCTCGGATATCGGAGACACTGCCCAATTCGCGCACAGCGTCAGACGGCGAACCATAGCGCAGGTTCAGAAGATCGGGCAGTTTGTCCATGCCCAGTTCCTCTTCGCCTTCCGCCACGTATTGCGACAGCACGAAATCTAGGAATGCTTGCCGCTTCGCATCCTGATTGGCGAGGATGTCTGCGCGGTGGGATGCGGCGCGTTCAGTGCGCTTCAGCGGATGGCGGGTGTGGGCGATGTAGTTCAGCACGTCGAACAGGTCGGATTCTTCGGCGTCGATCATCTGGCGCACCAGTGCCAACTGCGCGCCGTCAAAGCCACGTTCGGCCAAGCCTTCGATCAGGGCGGCGCGCGTTTCGGGGTCGCTCCAGATTTGGCGCAGTTCTTCTTCGTCGCGGAACAGTTCGGGCAACTTGCCGAACAGGCTTTCCACGAACTGCGCAGCGGAAATGGGTTTGCCCGAAGCATCCCAGAAGGTGGACGCGCTCATGTGCTGAAAGACCCGCTCCTTGCCGTCTGCCAGCTTGATCACCAGCATCTGGCGCGGCTGTTCGTCTTCGGGATCGTGAGGACCGCCAACGGGCGGATCGCCTTCCGGTCTTGGCCCGCGCGGGTTGCCCGGCGGGTCGGGTGGCTGCGGCTCGCCGTCCCAATCAGGATCGTTGAACAGTTCATAGGCTTTCACGAAATCATAGATCGTGAAGTAGTCCTTGCCGTCGAACAGGCGGGTGCCGCGCCCGATGATCTGCTTGAACTCGATCATGTTGGTGACCGGGCGCATCAAAACGATGTTGCGAATGTTGCGCGCATCCACCCCGGTCGAAAGCTTCTGCGACGTGGTCAGGATCGTGGGGATCGACTTTTCGTTGTCCTGAAACGCGCGCAGCCATTCCTCGCCCTTGGCTCCTCTTTGGCGGTCACGCGTACGCAGTAATTCGGGTCGGTGCTGGTCTTGGTCTGGTTGATCAGATCGCGGACCTTGGCGGCGTGGGCTTGGGTAGCGCAGAAGACCAGCGTCTTTTCGCGCTGGTTGATGCGCTCCATGAAGATTTTTACGCGGTAGCGTTCGCGCGCTTCGATTTCGATCTTCCGGTTGAAATCGGCTTCGGTGTAACGCCTGCCTTCTTCCACTTCGCCGGATGCGATTTCGTCACCGGGGGTATAGACATAGTCGTCAATCGTGGTGCCCAGTTCCACAACTTTGAACGGCGTCAGGTAGCCATCGTTGATGCCTTCTTTCAGCGAGTAGGTGTAAACCGGGTCACCGAAATAGGCGTAGGTATCGACGTTGTCGCGGCGCTTGGGCGTGGCGGTCAGTCCGATCTGCACGGCTGGCTTGAAGTATTCCAGAATACCGCGCCATTCGCTGCCATCTTTGGCCCCGGCGCGGTGGCATTCATCGATCATGATGCAATCGAAGAAATCGGTCGGGTAATCCTGATAGTTGAAGGCCGGTTCTTCTTCGGTCCCGCCTTCCGTCGCGACCGATTGGAAGATGGTGAAGAAGACGCTGCCATTCTTCGGCACGCGGCCTTTCTTGCGGATTTCGGCAGGGGTAATCCGCACCAGCGCATCGTCGTCGAAGGCGGAAAAGCTGTTGTATGCCTGATCGGCAAGAATGTTGCGATCTGCCAGAAACAGGATGCGCGGGCGGCGTGTGGGTTCGGCCCCGCTGCGCCAATCGTGCAGGTTCCAGCGCGATTGAAACAGCTTCCACGCGATCTGGAACGCCACGGCGGTTTTGCCGGTGCCGGTGGCCAGCGTCAGCAGCACCCGGTCCTTGCCCGCTGCGATGGCCCCCAGCGCCTTTTCGATGGCGTTGTATTGGTAGTAGCGCGGATCGAACTTGCCGCCGGTTTCATAAGGCACGGCGGCGAACCTATCGCGCCAGGCATTGGCATGAGCGAAGGTGGCGTCCCACAACTCCTGTGGCGAGGGCCAGCAATCTACCAGCGCTTCCGCTCCGGTGTGCATGTCGATCCGGTAGATCGCCCTGCCATTGGTGGCATAGGCGAAGCGGGTTTGCAGCCGCTCGGCATAGTCCTTGGCCTGCCCCACGCCTTCGCCCACGTCCAGCCCAGCACGCTTGGCTTCCACGGCGGCGAGCTTGGTATTGCGATAGACCAGCACATAGTCCGCCGCCTTGGCCTTGGCCCGTTTGCCCGAACCCAGCAGCCGCCCCGGCGCGATCACTTCGCGGCGCGTGCGGCTATCGCCATCTACGCCCCAGCCAGCGGCGGCGAGCGCGGGGTCGATCAGTTCGGCGCGGGTTTCGGCTTCGTTCATCGGATCAGGTCAGCTCCCCGGCGAATGCCTTTTGCAGGAGGGATTGTTTGAGTTCGGTTAGTGCGGTGAGTTTGGACTCATAAGTAATTGCCAATCGGTCTTTTTCGCAACTTAGTTCATCAAGCTGTTCGACGATTGTGGATTGGGTCATTTCGTCTGGGTGCGAAATCAGGATGTCCTTTAATTCCCTAAAATATATGGCTGAAACATTCGTTGTTCCGCTTTTTATGGCTTCAAGTTGCCTGCGAATAGGGGTGCTGGAAAAGGCATAAAATACAAATTTCGATGAAATTCCACGAAGAAATCTTATCCGCATGATATTGTTGTTAAATAAAACTGGATTATCACATTTAAGATCGAAGTAACATGTCTTCCCAACCAGTTCATGGCTGTTGCGCGTATTGAAAAGAAAATCACCTGTCCTAAGGGAGTATTTTTTCTGCTCATCTAACGTGGCCGACACATTCACAATTTTATCACCGTTAAATCCATTGTCATTCATTATATTATGCATTTTTATATAGGGAAATGAGTAGTGACTTCCCTGTTCGCGAGTGCTCTTGACCAACCCTATCAAAGATTCCCCAATGATTTCTTCAAGGCGACAAGTCGTCCCACCATCGACACAACTGGCGATCCGCTTATCAAGGTATCTTTGGAAAAGGGCGCGGGCGTTGGTCAGGTTTTTCTGCGCGTTTGCCGTCGCGGTGGCGATGCCTGCGAAGGCCGTGTCCAACACCGCAACAATCCGCCGCTGCTCGTCGAGAGGGGGGAGATGAATGGGAAAACCAGCAATGTCCCGCTGGTACAGATGCGGGGTTGTTGCACCTTCCAGCCGCGATTGCACGATGGCTTGGAAGTAGGGACTCATCAGGATGTAGTAGAGATACTTGGGTTCAATCTTCTGTGTTGCTCGAATAAGCAGCAAAGACGAATTGATCGTTGTTTGGCCCGGCAGTTCCCCAACGATGCCAACCTTCCCGATGCCCGCGCCGTCCTTGCAGATCAGAACATCGCCTGTCTGAAGCATGATCTCCGGGCTTTCGTCATATCTGGCTTGGCTGATATGGAAGGCGTCACGGAAATCGACAAAATCGCCGTAATTCAGCGAATGCACTGACAGAAAGTAAGGACCAGACTGCGTGTACTCCTTTGCAGTCAGGCCCTTCCAGCCGATTCGGCCAGATAGTTCGGCAACATCGGTAAGCTTTACCGTTTTCCACCCCGCCTTCACAGCAGCGCCCTGATCTCAGCCAGAATCCCCGCGCTTTCCGCATCCAGCGCGGCAATCTCGGCCAGTATCTCTTCCGGCGCGCGCAGGGTCACTTCCTCGCCTTTGTCCGGGTTCTTCACCGAAAGATCAAAGCTGGCGGGATCGACCGCGCTGCGCTCCACGCTCCAGCTTTTGGGGCTGGCGGCAAAGCTGGCCTGCAGCTCCACGAACTCGGCCAGATCGGCATCGTTCAGCGGGTTGGTCTTGCCCATGTTGCGCCCGGGATCAAGCTGGTAATACCAGATGCGCTTGGTGGGCTCGCCCTTTTCGAAGAACAGCACCACCGTTTTCACGCCCGCGCCCTGAAACGTGCCGCCGGGCATATCAAGCACGGTGTGCAGGTTGCAGCTGTCCAGCAGTTCCTTGCGCAGCGCGACGCTGGCGTTGTCGCTGTTGGACAGGAACGTGTTCTTAATCACGATGGCAGCGGTGCCGCCCGCGCGCAGCGATTTGATGAAGTGCTGCAGGAACAGGAACGCCGTCTCCCCGGTCTTGATCGGGAAGTTCTGCTGAATTTCAGGACGTTCCTTTCCACCGAAAGGCGGGTTGGCGAGGATCACGTCATACCGGTCGCGGTCCTGAATATCGTTCAGGTTTTCGCCCAGAGTATTGGTGTGCAGGATGTTGGGCGCTTCGATGCCGTGCAGGATCATGTTCATGATCGCGATGACATAGGCGAGGGACTTCTTCTCCTTGCCGTAGAAGGTGCGCCGCTGCAGCGTTTCGTTGTCCTTGGTTGATTTCGCCAATGGCTTCAGATAGTCGAATGCCTCGCACAGGAACCCAGCCGAACCCACCGCGCCATCATAGATGCGGTCCCCGATCTGCGGCTTCACCACCTTGATCATCGCGCGGATCAGCGGGCGCGGGGTGTAGTATTCCCCACCGTTGCGCCCTGCGTTGCCCATGTTCTTGATCTTCGCTTCATACAGATGCGAAAGCTCGTGCTTCTGGTCCTGACTGCGGAAGCTGAGTTGGTCGATCAGCTCCAGCGCATCGCGCAGCGAGTAGCCCGACCCGAAGCGGTTCTTGATCTCCCCGAATATCTCGCCGATCTTGTATTCGATCGTATCGGGCGCGGGCGCGCGCTGCTTGAAGCCTTGCAGATAGGGAAACAGCTTGCCGTTTACGTAGTCGATCAGGTCAGGCCCAGTCAGCGCTGTGTTGTGATCGAACTTGCCATCGGCGGTTTTCGGCGCGGCCCATGCGCGCCAGCGATGCGCATCGTCGATGATCGGGGTGTAGGGCTTGCCGCGCAGTTCGGCATCAATTCTGCGATCTTCTTCAAGTTCGTCGAGATACTTCAGGAACAGGAGCCAGCTGGTCTGTTCGGTGTAATCCAATTCGGTGGTGCATCCCGCCTCTTTGTGCAGGACATCGTCAATGTTCTTGAAGGTCTGTTCAAACATGCCGGGGGCTTAGCAGCGCGGCTGGCCGATCGCCAAGGGGTTAGGACAAGCCTTTGCCGCCCATCTTTTGCAACGCGCCCATGATTGTCGCCAATGTGGTGGGATCAATCGACGGTGCCGTCTGGTCCGCCGCAATACCCCGGATCAACTCGGCTTGTCGGTGCGGAGAAATCGTGCCGTAACTCGTCAGCGTGGTCATGGCGTGCGTGTGACCCATATTTTGTGACCATGCCTTGAAGGCTTCGATGGTGGGGCAGACACGCTCGCCATACTGGACCAGCGTGTCGCGGAAGGAATGCGGATTGTAATACGGCTGGCCAGCCGCCGCGAAGGCTTCGGCAAAAATCTTGCGAATGGGTCCGGCATTGGTCCAGCCGTCACGACGAAGGCCCACCGCAACGAAGCCGCCCCCTTCGCCAATGCCGATGCGCGTTGCTGGAAACAGCGGGTCTTCATCGCCCCACAGCAGCACTTCGCGCATGTGTTTGCACCAGTCCTGAAAGATCGCCAGCGCTTCACCGCCAACGGGATAGAACCATGTTTCGAAGGTCTTGCTGGCTTTCGTGCGCACGTCGCGGGCGTCCTGATCGACGCGGCCATCGCGCAGATCGACGTGCTTCAGCCGGAACGACGCCAGCGCCCCGTCACGCGCGCCTGTCAGCAGCGCAAAGGCCACCAGCGCGCGGTTACGCTTTTCGATGTCGGTTTCGAACGGCATGACAGACAGGACATGGTGCACCGTTTCCAGCGAGGGGAACGGCTTGTGGCGAACGGCCTTGGCAATGCGCACGTCAGTTTCGGCCAGGTTGAAATAGTCGGCATCGCAATACTGAAGGCGCGACTTGTAGCCCGGCTGGCCCGCCAGCCAGACGAAGAATGCGCGCAGGGCCGATAGCGTCGAGTTCACCGTGGCACGGCTCAAAGGCTTGCCCGTGCGCACCGCCCGTTCGTCGTCCAGCTTGCGCTTGAAGGCGACGGCCTGCTGGCGGTGGAACTTGCGGAAGTCCTTGTGCCCGTTTGCCTGTTCGAAGCGGTCCAGCGCCTTGGCCACGGCATCGATCGACGCTTCGCTGCGACGGCCCGCTTCCTTCAGATATTGGAAGTATTCCCGCTTGATTCGGGCGTTGGCGGCGTTGTGTTTTGCCATTGTGTGTCAGTCCTTCGGTTTGCCACAATTCAGGGAGGGCGAGGCGCGCTCTATTAGGCGTGAAGGGGCCTGCCTGAATTGGACGGTCAGCCGGGGCATGATCGTGCCGATCTTGGCTTCATTGGCACGGCGGTGCATCATCGTGCCGCACGTTTCGCAAAGGGCTGTCAGGTTGCCGGTGTTGCCCTTGCCGGGGATGAATTCCACCATGCCCAAGGCTGGCGCGCGTGGTTCACGGCACTTGAAACAGTAGATCGTGCCCGGTGGGCAAGGGCGCTTCCGGCTGGTCTGGCGTGCCAGCAGAAAAGCCCTTGTCGCTTTCCCGTTGAACATCGTTGGTCGGTTGCCGTCGATCGCCTTCAGGCCATCGCCCTGCCAGTGGCGCACGGTGTTCTTGTGCACGCCAAGGCATTCGGCCAGTTCCTGCACGGCATAATCGCGGTGCAGCTTCACCCGGTAAGGATTTACCCGGCGGGCAGGCATCGGCCTTACTCCTGCCCTGCCACCAGACGGCGGATCGAATCCGCCTTGATAAGCGTGCGGCGGCCCAGCTTGAACGCTTCCAGCCGTCCGTCTGCGATCATCGCGTAAACGGAAGTGCGGCCAAGGCTAAGCGCGCGGGCGGTTTCGTTGATTGAGTATGCGAGTCGTTCCATCGGTGTTGCTCCATTTGGGCCGTGGCGGGTGCCAGCGGGTGCAATGGGACATCAGCGAATCGGGGCGGTGTGTCGGATGGAAAGGCTGAAATGAGGCCGGAAATTCAATTTCCAGCCTTTGACTATGGCTTCTCAAACTCGTCGAAAATGTATTTGGCATAAGGTCTTACTGTGCTTTCGCCGGGTTCTTTGTCTCCGACGCGCAACAAATCAATGAGCGCTTTTTCTATGTCTGCCTGATTCTCAGGGAGCGGTAAAAATTCATTGCGAAACAGTCTGCCCCAGATCGTGCTGGTGGCAGCGAACCAATCATAGCCATGTCGACGCCCCTTTCGGCCAGTGTCTTCGACTACGTGCGGTTTTTCCTCTAATGCTTGCTCGTTAAGCCCTGCCATTTGGCGAAGTGTCGGTGCATGAAAGTAGAGGCCACTTAGGACAAGTTCACCATTGCCGTGTGGGCTTCGACCGCGCCCCGAAAACTGCCCCGTTTCCCAAGACTGGCGACTGCCGGTGCCTTTGGTGAAATTCTCCCAAAACCAGACCGGCACATCCCATTCACGTTCTGCCCAAACACAATGATCGTCATAGCCCGCTCGTTTCATTTCCGCTTTGACGGCGCGGGCGACTACGAAACCTAAACGCGCTTGTTCCATTAGCCATGAAGCGGCGTGGGTCGGATTTACTACAGAAAAGCACAGGCGTCTGGCTTGGAGTGCCGGTATCCAGTCAGGAACACCTGCGACGGATAGACTCCGCGCCAATAACCCGCGCTCGTCGGCAGGGACCGCTTCGAGAAGACCACTCAACTCAATCGTCAAGCCGCTTATATAAACCTCAACGGTATCTTCGAAGACGTTAGAGCAATAGCCGGAACGCCAGTCAGCCTTGAACTCGTGATATCGGTCGGTCTGCCAAAAGTCTGCCCTAATCTGATTGCGAGCATACTCGTCTGAAGTCGATCTTATCGCCCCTGCCTTCGCCTTTAGAAGGCCAGAACGTAACATGTTTGTTAGTCGCAGCTCACTACCGATGATTTCAAATGCTTTGTAAGCGGGAATCCATTGTTCAGCCATGTCCGCAAGTATGCTTAGCCGAACAATGGCCGCAAGCGCCTAAGTTTATCTATCCACGACGCGCAGCGGAAATAAGCACAACTTCCGCCCCAGTCCGCAATGTGTCCAGATAGTCCGCCCACCATTGCGCCATATCGACGCGCTCCTGCCAGTGCTGGCCGCGATGGTAAGCGGCGCGCACGGCGTCCTTGCCCTTGTGGGCTAGTGCACGTTCGATCGCGCCCGGGGACCACTTGCCGGATTCGTTCAGGAGCGTGCTGGCCATTGCGCGGAAGCCGTGCCCCGTCATTTCGTCGTTTGAGTAGCCCAGACGGCGAAGCGCGGCGTTGACGGTGTTCTCCGACATCGGGCGAAGGTGCGTGCGGATCGACGGGAAGACATACTGGCCATCACCCGTAAGGGCGCGCGCTCCGACCAGCACGGCCAGCGCTTGACTTGACAGCGGCACGACGTGTTCGGAACGCGCCTTCATTTTCTCGGCTGGTATCCGCCAGACCCCAGCGTCGAAGTCGAACTCCGACCATTCGGCATAACGCAGTTCACCGGGGCGAACGAAGACCAGTGCCGCCAGTTGCAGCGCGAAGCGCGTGACAGGGTGTCCATCATACCGGTCGATCGCGCGCAGGAGTTCACCGGCCTTCTTCGGTTCGAGAATGGCGGCGTAGTGCTTCGACTTGTGCCCGGTCAACGCGCCGCGCAAATCGCGGGTAGGGTCTGACAGTGCCAACTGGTTCGCGATGGCGAAGCGGAAGACTTGGCTTGCGAACTGCAAGGCCCGGTGCGCGGTTTCGGTGCGTCCGGTCGTTTCATATTTGCGGACCGCTTCCAGCATTTCGAACGGCTGGATTTCTGCCACGGGGCGCTGGCCTATGGTTCGGTCCAGAAGCTTTACGAACCATTCCTGTTTTTCCGTCGTCCTTTCCGAACGGCCTTCACGCTTGCACTTTTCAATGTATGCGCTGGCCACCGCTTCGAACGAATTGGCGGCACTGATCTTGGCGGTATGGGCTTCGCGGCGCTTCTTCTCGGCAGGATCGACGCCAGCCGCCAATGTGGCGCGCGCTTCGTCGCGCATCCGCCGTGCGTCCTTCAGGTTCACTTCGGGATAGGTGCCAAAGCCCACCTTCTTTTCGATGCGCTTGGGCTGGCCGTCTTCGTCGCGTCCATCGACACGGAACTTGAACCGCCACAGCTTGCCGCCCGATGGCTGGACTAGCAGGAACAGACCCTTTTCATCGGTCAGCTTATAGGGCTTCGCTTGGGGCTTTGCATTGCGGATTGCGGTGTCTGTCAGTGCCATTTGGGGGCCACGCCTTTTGCCGGTTTCAAAGTGGCCCCCACGGTGGCCCCCAGAAACGCCCGATTAGAGGCGCGCAAAGGCGGACATCAGCGGTTAGGCCGATGGTGAAAATGGCAGATTTCAGCCATTTTTTCAACTTTTAGCGGATGGTGGCGGATGGTCCGGTGGTGCCTGGGGACGGGATCGAACCGCCGACACCGTGATTTTCAGTCACGTGCTCTACCAACTGAGCTACCCAGGCATCCTGCAGATGGACCGGCTTTGAAGCGGTCCGTCGCGTTTGGAAGCGCGCCTATGGCGAAGCGGCGCGGGCTTGGCAAGTCCTCTTGCGCGAATTTTTTGTGTAATCGTCAGTCCTGTGGATCTTCTTCGGCGGGACGGCCGGGTAGGGCGTAGCCATCTTCCAGCCAGCGCACCAGATCGCGGTCACGGCAGCGGGTGGAGCAGAAGGGGCTATGCTCTTCCACGCGCGGTTTGCGGCAGATCGGGCAGCGTCTGATCGTGGTCGTCGTCATGCTGGCACGGCCTGCGCGAAAGCGCTGTGGAGCGCAAGCGTGGGGTCGGCCCTGCGCCGCACGGTGCGTCCGGTGCGTCGCGCCAGTTCGGCTTCCCAGGCAGGCTGCAAAGCATCCAGAACGCGCGGGTGGGCTGTCAGCAGCAGTACACCCGGCTCTTCTACACGCTCTGCCTGACGCAGCAGCACGCGCGCAGCGGCTCCTGCGGGATGCCGTGCCATCCGCGCCACCAGCGAGGGCCGCTCAAGCCGCGAAACGAGTTGCACGAAGCCGAAGCCGTTCATGCCGGTGCGTTCGCCCGTCCAGTCGATCAGGGCATCTGCCAGCGCCTTGTCCACCTGCTGGCGATCCTTCTTGTCAGCCAACGTGGGAAAATCGATGCCCACGTTGCCGCCGATATCCATGCGGTGCAGCGCATCGGCAATCGCATCGACCGCTGCCAGCGCCAGCTTCAGCGGCGGCAGCGCGCCATCAATGTCGATCAGGGTCATGGCGGGGGTGGGGCTGACGATCACCGCGCCGCCGGGAAAGGCAATATCGCCGGTCTGGGCCTGCTCTACGAGCTCATCCCAGCCGTTTGTGGCAAAGGCTCTGCTGGTTGCGGGCAACACGCGCACCGTGGCTCCTGTGGCCTCGATCTCTTCGCGCAGGGTGGGAGCGGGCCGGGCGGCTTCACCGGGCACGGGGCGCACCACGGGCAGCTTGGTGCGGCCTTTCTCGGCAATCGCGGCGCGCACCACGCGCACCATCAATCGCACGCCTTCGGTTGCCTCACGCGCAAGCTGATCGATCAGCGCTTCGACACCATCGTCAAAGCGCACCACGCCGCGCCGCGTGCCAGCGTGGCGCTTTACCAGCCGCGCTTCGGCGACAAGGCCGGCACGCAAACCTTCGCCCCATTCGACACGGGCGGACAGGATCGCGCCGCCTGACACCAGAATAGCGCGTTCTTCAGCGATTCCCGCTTCGTAAAGCCACTCAGCCGACATCTGTTATCTAACCTTCAGGCCCGCCGCTTTCAGCAATCGGCGCGTTTCATAGAGCGGCAAGCCCACGACGCCGGAATGGCTGCCCGAAAGCCAGTCGCAAAAGCCTTCGGCGCTGCCCTGTATCGCATAGCCACCGGCCTTGCCGTGCCATTCGCCGCCGTCGATGTAACCGTCGATCTCTTCTGCCGACAGGCGCTTGAATCGCACGATCGTTTCGGAAAGCGCCTCGCGCAGGGTGCCATCGGGCCGGATCACCGCGATGGCAGAGAACACCCGATGCCGCTTGCCCGAAAGCAGGGCAAGGCACGTCCGCGCAGTGGTTTCATCCTCGGCCTTGGGGAGAATGCGCGCGCCAGCGCCCACCACCGTATCGCCCGCAAGGATCAGGCAGCCCGGCGCAAGCGCCGCAGCCGCGCGCGCCTTTTCAGCGGCAAGACGCACGGCGTGATCGCGCGGACGTTCGCCTTTCAGGGGGGATTCGTCGATGTCGGTGGCGACGACGCGGGCCGGGCTGATGCCCAGACGGCCAAGAAGCTCAAGTCGCCGTGGGCTGGCCGAAGCCAGAACCAGTTCGGGAGAAGAGGGGGAGGCAGGCGAAGCGTCGCCCGCCATCAGAAGCCGCCGGGACCGCCGCGACCGGGCATGAAGCGATAGGTAATGCGACCCTTGGTCAGATCGTATGGGGTGAGTTCGACCAGCACTTCATCGCCAACCAGCACGCGAATGCGGTTCTTGCGCATCTTGCCAGCGGTATGGCCAAGGATCTCATGGTCGTTTTCGAGGCGGACGCGGAACATGGCGTTGGGCAGAAGTTCCACCACCTGGCCGCGCATTTCGAGGAGTTCTTCTTTCGCCATCGGCGGTTTCGAATGCCTTATGTGTGAGTATTTTGTGAGAACGCAGGAACCACCGGATGCGATCCATGCGCGAAGGATTCCGCGCCGCCCATAGCCGCGCTTGGCGCAAAAGGGAAGGGGGCAGCAAATCGGGCCATTCCCGGTTCAGGAAACGCGGGCCATGTCACGAGTTATGTTGCGGTGCGACAAACTGTTACCAATTGCGCATTGTTCGCAACAAGCCATTTGGCCACCACAAGTGTGACGCGAGAAGCGTGAAAATGGGCCGATGCCAATCCGGCGCAGGAATTATTGAGGGTATTGAGCGTGAACGTAAGAGCAGCGACATCGCTGGCAACATTGGCCTTCTGTCTCGCCGTGGCGAACCCCGCGCTGGCACGGGATGTCACTGCCGGAACCGACGATGCCGCACAGGAAACGGTCGATCCCGCCGAAGAGGAAGAGCAGATCGTTGCCGAACCCGGCCAGATCCTTGTCATCGCCACGCGCATCAAGGGGCAGGTCGATACCACGCAGCCGCCGATTGCCGTGCTCGATGAAGAGGCCATCGCATCCTATGGTGCGGGATCGTTGCAGGAACTCCTCGCCTCGCTTGCCCCGCAGACCGGATCGGGGCGCGGGCGCGGCAGCGGCGGGCCGGTTGTCCTGTTGAACGGAATGCGGATTTCGGGTTTCCGCGAAATGCGCGGCATTCCGCCCGAAGCCATCCGTCGCATGGAAATCCTGCCCGAAGAAGTTGCGCTGCAATATGGCTATCGCCCCGATCAGCGCGTGGTCAATTTCATCCTCAAGGACAATTTCAGCAGCGTTGGCAGCGAAACCGAGTTCCGTCTGCCCAGCGGTGGCGGCTTCACCGAGTGGGAACAGGAAGTCACGCTGACCAAGATTGCCAATGGCAATCGCATCAACATCACCGGCAAGCTGGAAGACGCCAGTCCGCTGACCGAAGCGGAACGCAACATCATTCAGCCTGCATCCCCGGCTCCGCTGGTACCCGGCGATCCGGCAGCGGCAGACTATCGCACGTTGCTTGGTGATACGAAGTCGGCCCAGATCAACGCAACGCTTGCCCGCGCGCTGGGTGCAGGCGCCGGGCTGAGCGTCAACCTGCTGGCACAGCGCGACAATTCGCGCACGCTCAATGGCCTGAACACCGTGACGCTGACTGATTCCACGGGCAGCTTCAGCCGCACGACGCTCGATCCCGCAGCCATCACCACCCGGCGACAGACTACGACGCTTCAGGCAGGCGCGGCGCTCAACAAGCCGCTCGGCACATGGAATCTTGCGCTGACGGCAGATGCCGGACACGTCGAAACGAAAAGCACGATCGACAACCGCGCCGATCTTTCCGGCCTGCAGGCGCTGGTCGATGCCGGATCGCTCACCGCATCGGGCGCGCTTCCCGCCAGCGCGATCATTCCCGGCGTGGCCGATCGTGCACTGTCGAAAACCGATTCGCTGACCAGCCTCGCCACGCTTACCGGGCGTCCGATGCGCCTGCCCGGTGGCGAAGTGGCGCTGACGCTAAAGGCAGGGTTCGATTATTCGGGTATCGAAAGCACCGACACGCGCAGCAGCACCGGCACGATCAACCTCAAGCGCGGCGATGCGCAGGGCGGGTTCAGCCTCGATCTGCCGATTACCAGCCGCAAGGAAGGGTTTGGTGCGGGGATTGGCGATCTTTCGCTGAACGCCAACGCCGAAGTGCATCACCTGTCGGATTTCGGCACGCTCTATAACTGGGGCGGCGGATTGACCTATCGTCCCACTGAAACGCTGTCGCTTCAGGCAAGCTATGTCGCGGCGGACAAGGCGCCGGGCCTCAGCGCGCTGGGCGGGCCGACCACAGTGACGCAGAATGTATCGATCTACGATTTCTCGCGCGGCGAAACGGTGCTGGCCACGGTCATTTCGGGCGGTAACCCGAATCTTGTGAAAGAGCGCCAGCGCGACTGGAAGTTCGGCCTGAACTGGAGCCTGCCCTTCCTCAAGGATTCGAGCTTCATCGCCGAATACTTCCGCAACCGCTCGACCAACACCACCAACAGCTTCCCGCTGCTGACCTCCGAAGTCGAAGCGGCATTCCCCGGCCGCGTTATCCGTGATGCCGATGGCCGCATCATTTCGGTCGATCAAAGCTCGGTCACCTTCGCCGAAGAGAAAGGCTCGCGCCTGCGCTACGGCCTCAATCTATCGGGCAATTTCGGAACGCCTGATCCCGCGATGGCGCAACGGCGCGGGCCTATGGGCGCGGCGATGGGCGCTGCCGGTGGACCACCGCCGGGCGCGGGCGGACCGCCTCCTGCCGGCGCGCCGCGCGCAGGCGCAGGTGGCCCCCCCGGTGGGGGTGGCGGCCCGCGTGGGCCGGGCGGCTTCAACGCCGACGGTCGCGGGCGGTGGAACCTTTCGATCTTCCACACCGTGCGCTTCCAGGAATCGGTGCAGATCGCGCAGGGCGGCACCGTGCTCAACCTGCTGGAAGGCGATGCAATCACCAGCGGCGTTGCGCGCCATTCGATCGAAATGGAAGGCGGCGGCTTCTATCGCGGCTTCGGCTTGCGCTTCAACGGCAGCTACACCGGTGGTTCGCGCATCGATGCCAGCGGGTTGCCCGGTTCCACCACACTGCGCTTCGCCCCCATCGCCACGTTCGACATGCGCCTTTTTGCCGACCTTGGCCGCAAGCCAAAGCTGGTCGAAAAAGTCCCCTTCCTCAAAGGTTCGCGCGTTTCGTTCTCGGTCGAAAACATCTTCAACGCCCAGCAGCGCGTGACCGACGATACCGGCGCAGTGCCCCTGCGCTACCAGCCCGGCTATCAGGATGCGCGGGGCACGGTGTTCGAGATCGAATTCCGCAAGCAGTTCTGATCTACCCAAATCCTCCCCGTTTTTGCGAAGCACAAATGGGGAGGTGGCAGCCCAAAGGGCTGACGGAGGGGCACCCACAAGACAAACGCCTGCACATGTGTTACGATGTGCACACTTGCCGCAAGGAGTGCGAAATGGGTGCCAGCACAACGATCACGATCCGGGTTACCCCTGATCTCAAGGAAAAGCTCGGCCGCCTTGCGCAGAACACGCGCCGCTCAAAATCCTATCTCGCTGCTGATGCGGTCGAAGCTTATGTGAATCGTGAACTGCAGATCATTGAAGGCATCCAGCGGGGACTGGCTGATATGGCGGCGGGCAGAGTGACGCCGCATGAAGAAGTGATGGCCAGAGTTGATCAGATCATATCCGAAGCGCGGCAGAAGCGAGTTGTGCGCAAGTGAGGCAAATAGTCTGGTCTGAAAACGCACGGGATGACTATTTCGAGATACTCAGTTATATTGCGGATGATGACCCTGACGCTGCTGAACGCATAGGTCACGCGATCGGGAAAACTGCAAACGGGTTGGGCGACTTCGCCACCGGTCATCAAGGGCGGGTTGCCGGGACTTACGAAAAATCGGTGAGCCGGCGTCCTTGCGTAATCGTTTATGCCCTCGGCGAAGACGATGCAGCGTTGACAATCCTTCGTGTCATCCACACGTCACGCAACTGGCTATCCGATGATTGGCCAGAATGACGAACTGACCAAATGCATTGAAATCCCTCACAAAATCTTCGAACGCCCCTGAACCCACGCCCTTGCGCGTTCCATGTTGCGTTCGCGTTCGTTGGCTTCATACCCGTCGGCGATGTGGCGCAGCGATACGACTTGCGCCAACGGCAGCTTCTCGTCGAACATCAGGCCTACGCGGCCATGCCGTGCCCAGCGGACCATGCCGAAGGCTTCGACATGTTCGCATTGCAGGATGGCAGACGCTCCTTCGGCAGGCAATTTGTCCTGTGGGATCAGGGCTGCGCCGGTTACGGAAAGATCCTCCAGAAAGCACTGCTGCGTGCCTGTCAGCAGCACCAGCCGCGCCGGAATGTGCAGGCGCACGCGCGCATCGGCGCGGCGACCGGGCACCACGGCGCCGCTGCGCGTTCCAAAGGAGGATGATGGTTTCCACGGCATTCACCAATTGTCGCGCAGCCGTGCTAATACCGCCAAAACGGACCATGCGGAAAAGCCCTTATCCAACCGGGGAAAGCCGTGGTTTCGGCATTGCTTGCAGGCGCTGAACGACTATCTGCAACTTATGGCCCGCAAGCCCGCATCCCCGCCCGATCGCGATACCGAACGCTTCCACGAAGATCGCGCAGCAACCACTGTGCGCGGCTCGGACAAGCCCGATATCGAACTGGGCGTTTCGGTCATCCGCGACACGGTGAACACGCTCAAGCCCAAGCCCGGCGTCTACCGGATGCAGGATGCCAAGGGCGACGTGCTTTATGTGGGCAAGGCGCGCGCGCTGAAGAACCGCGTGGCCAATTACACGCAGGTCGAACGCCTGCCCAATCGCCTGCGCCGCATGGTCAGCCAGACGCGCAGCATGACCATCGTCACCACCAATTCCGAAGCAGAGGCACTGCTGCTCGAAGCGCAACTTATCAAGCGCTTCCGCCCGCCCTACAACGTGCTGCTGCGCGACGATAAATCGTTTCCTTTCATCCTCTTGCGCGGCGATCATGCGTTTCCGCGCATCACCAAGCATCGCGGTGCGCGCAAGGCGAAGGGCAATTATTACGGCCCCTTTGCCAGCGCGGGCAGTGTGAACACCACGATCAATGCGCTGCAAAAGCTGTTCCTCCTGCGCAGTTGCAACGATGGCTTCATGGCACGGCGTGATCGGCCTTGCCTGCTCTATCAGATAAAGCGCTGCTCGGCCCCTTGCGTCGACCGCATTACCGAAGCCGATTACGGCGAACTGGTGCGTCAGGCGAAGGACTTCCTTGGCGGCAAATCCAGCGCGGTCCAGCGCGAGATCGAAGGGCAGATGCAGGACGCCGCCGAAGCGTTGGACTTCGAACGCGCGGCGATGCTGCGCGACCGTTTGCGCGCCGCCACCTTCATTCAGGGCAGCCAGGCCATCAACGCCGAAGGCGTAGGCAACGCCGATGTCTTTGCGATGGCGGTGAAGGGCGGGCAGGTGGCGGTGCAGGCCTTCTTCATCCGTGGTGGTCAGAACTGGGGTCACCGCGCGTTTTTTCCCAGCCATACCGAAGGGCTTGAGGAAACCGAGGTGATGACCGCCTTCCTCGCGCAATTCTATGAAGAAGTGCCACCGGCCCGCCTGATTCTGGTGGATCGTGAATTGCCAGAGGCCGAGCTTCTGTCCGAAGCCCTGTGCGAAAGCGCGGGCGGCAAGGTTGAGATATCGGTTCCCCAGCGCGGTGATCGGCGCAGGCTGATGGAGCAGGCGCAGCGCAATGCGGTTGAAGCGCTTGACCGGCGCATGGCTGAAAGCGGCACCAAGGCCAAGGTCATGCGCGAACTCGCTGAATTTCTTGAACTTCCCGAAGTGCCGCAGCGCATCGAGGTTTACGATAACAGCCACATTCAGGGCACGAATGCCTTGGGCGCGATGATCGTCGCGGGGCCGGAAGGCTTTGTAAAAGCGCAATATCGCAAGTGGAATATCAAGACCGCGCAGACCAACGACGATTTTGGCATGATGCGCGAAGTGATGACGCGGCGCTTTGGAAAAGTGCAGGAGGAAGACCCGGATCGCGACGGCGGCATGTGGCCCGACCTGGTGCTGATCGACGGCGGCAAGGGGCAGATGTCGGCGGTGAAGGAAGCTCTGGGCGAACTGGGCATCGAGGACCTGCCGCTGATCGCGATTGCCAAGGGGCCGCATCACGGGCGCGAGGGGCGCGAGGTGTTCCACTTTCCTGATGGGCGCGAAAAGATGCTCCCCGTCAATTCGCCGGTCCTGTTCCATCTGCAGAACATGCGCGACGAAGTGCACCGCTTCGCCATCGGCGCGCACCGCGCCAAGCGCAGCCGTGCGATCACGGCAAGCCCGCTGGATGAGATTCCGGGCATCGGCCCCGCGCGCAAAAGGGCGCTGCTGCTGCATTTCGGCACCGCCGGAAAGGTGCGTGCGGCAAGCCTCGATGATCTTCAACGCGCACCCGGCGTCAGCGGGACGGTGGCCCAGACGGTCTACGATTTTTACCATCCGAACGGGTGAACGGGCGCATTCCTGAAGTGCACCTAGATGCACCTAGATGCACCTAGGCGCACCTGACTGCACCAAGCGGTGCCTGAAAGCCGCAGAAAACAGGGTTTCCAGACCGGTAACTGCACTTGTTTGCGCGCTCTTCAATCTCCTCCTGTCTGGTGGATGACGGGACAGTCCCTGCGGTCGGGAACGTAGGGTTGGAGACGAGACTTATGACTTTCATGACCGGTCGGAAGACCGTGAGACTTGCGCTCGCCGCGAGCGCGTTGCTTGTCGGCGGGCCGCTTGTGGCGCAGGTTGCGAATGGTGTGGGGACGCCGTTCGAACTGGCTTTCTGGCAATCGGTGGCAGGCAGCGATGATCCGGCGGTTTATGACGCCTATCTGGCGCAATATCCGGCGGGCACGTTCAGCGGGCTGGCGAAGGCGAAAGTGGCGAGTCTGCGCGGCGGCGCTCCGGTAGTGAGCGCGTCGATGGCAGTTCCGGCTCCAACACCGGCTGCGGTCGCGCAACCGGCTGTTGCAAAGGCGGAAGGCGCGGCCCCCGCAAACACCGATGCGGCTTTGCTGAGCGAATTGGCGAAGTCGCAGGAGGTGGGAACGGGGGCGATGAAAGTCGTTTCTGCACAAGGATTTACTCTTCCCGTTCGGCCCGCTTTGCAGGACGTGGCGGACCTGCCGCTGCCCTCTTCCTTCTGCAGTGCCGAACAGCGCAACGCCTTTTACGAAACACGCTACAAACCCGTGCTGGAACTGGCGCGGGCCAACAATGCGGCGGCGATTGCGCACATGAAGATGTTGCAGGACGTTTATGACAGTCACCAGCTTTCGCGCGATCCTGCACCGATGAATGCGCTGGCCGCCGAGGCGCGGGATTACCAGCAGCAGGTGGCGACGATGACCTATAGCCGTCAGGAGGCGGTGGTGCGGCAGTTCGATGCGGTGATGGCGGTGCCGGTAAACGCCTGCCAACTGGCAGAGGTGGCGAAGTGAAGCGGCTAGGAGCGGCCATCGCATTGATTTCGCTGTCCTTCGGGCAGAGCGCGCAGGCGCAGGGCTGCCTTGATGGACAAACGCTGACGGCGGCGCGGCTGCACGAATTCGAAGCGATGATGATGGCGGTCAGCCTGCGCTGCCGCGCGATTGGCGTCGATATCAGCGCGGGATACGAAGCGATGGGAGCAACGCATCGCCCGGCATTTGCCGCAGCGGGGCGGCACCTGCGCACGTTCTTTGCCGATGTTCCGCACGCCTACGATGCCTACGCCACGCGGTTGGGCAATCGGTATGGCGGTGGCGCGACCGATCCGGCGCATTGCCGCAGCTTCGATGCCGTAGCGCGGAATCTGGCGGCGGCACCGGGCGTTGCGGCGCTGGGCAAGGTGGTTTTTGCAATGGTGACAGAGCCGCGCATCAGCGGCGCGACTTGCCAGAAGCCTTGATCAATCAGCCTTTTTCGGCGTGATCGGGCGGATCAGCCCTTCCTGCGCCACGCTGGCAACCAAACGACCGCCCTGCGTGTATATCCGCCCGCGGTTGAAGCCGCGCGCACGCCCCGCCCACGGGCTGTCACAAGCGTAGAGCAGCCATTCGTCAGCGCGGAAATCATCGTGGAACCAGATCGCGTGATCGAGGCTGGCTCCCATGATGTTGCCTTTTGACCAGCTTATGTCGTGCGGCAGGGTCGATGTGCCCAGCAGGGTCATGTCACTGGCATAGGCGAGCACTGCGCGGTGAATGCGCGGATCGTCGGGCAATGCGGCGACCGAGCGGAACCATGTGTGGGCTTTGGGTTCCTGCGGTCCTCCGCCCATCCAGTGACGCGCTTCGATAGGGCGCAGTTCGATGGGGCGGGGCTGCAGCATGATCTGGCGCTGGCGTTCGGTCATTCGATCCGCAAACTTGCCCCGCAGTTCCGCTTCGCTGGCAAGGCCGTCCGGCCCGGCGACATCGGGCATCGGTTCGGCGTGATAGCGGCCTTCTTCACGTTTGTGGAACGAGGCGACCATGTTGAGGATCGGCTTGCCCAACTGGCTGGCGACGATACGGCGGTTTGAGAACGACCCGCCATCGAGATCACGTTCCACCTTGAAATCGATCCCGTGATCTTCATCGCCGCCGCGCAGGAAATAGGCGTGGAGCGAGTGGACCGGGCGATCATCGGGCACGGTTCTTTCAGCGCTGGCCAGTGCCTGACCAATGACCTGTCCGCCGAACACGCGACCGACGCCGCCAATCTTGCGCGCACCTTCGAAGCGGTCGCCGCCGTGGTCTTTCACGTTCAGGAGATCGATCAGGCGGTCTACCAGTTCCTGCGGAGTCGGATTGTCGTTCTCGGTCATGATGGGTCCGATGAACCGAGTTTACGTGTGCGTCAATCGTCAGGTATCTGACGCTTAGCCACGGATGCGACGCAGCAGTCGCCAGCCAAAGGCTTTGGCGCGATTGGTGGCGGGCCAGCGGCCGGGCGCGCGCGGGCTAAGACCGATCTTGCGCAGCACGCTGTTGAAAGCGCGGGCATCGGCTTCGGCAAAGCTCCATTCCGACCGCCACGTGATCGAAAGCGAGACGGACGGGGCGGGGCCATTCTTGACGAAGTGCGGCGACATGACAGGCACATAGAGCGCCTCGCCGGGAGAGAGCGACCAGACCTTCCCGTGTGGCAGCAACTCATCCCGCCAATGGAGATCGCGCGGACCGCCGGTGTGGTAGCTCTCGTGCGTTGCGTCAGGGGCGAACAGCGCGTCGCCTGCGGGGAACATGGTCATCTGCTTTGACCCCATGAGCTGGAGCAGGATGTTGTGTTCGGGATCGAAATGATAGGGGGTGACGCCGTTCGGACTGGTGACGAAAACGAAGCCCTGTGGTTTGAGCATCGCGCCGGTGTGCGCCTCGATCGTGGGGCGCAATTCGTCCAGCAGGTCTATCAGCAGGTCAGCATAGGCAGGGCACTGTTCGATGTTCTTGAGCGCTGCCCAGCTTCCGGTGGTGGCGATGTTGCGAATGGTATCGCCGATCCCCATGCCATTGGCGGGCGCCTTTTCACCATTAAGGCCCAGCGGCAGTTCGGCACGGTTGTATTCGACCGAGCTTTGCCCAAGCGTTTCGCCAAGCGTGGCCAGCGCATCAAGCTGCATCAGCGGATGAAAGCCCAGCCGGTGAACCAGCTTGTGTGGCACTTCCGGGTAGGACGCGGTGAATGCTGCGCGCGACGTTTCATCGAATACGGCAGCGGGCGTGACCGAGGTGAAAGCGGGGTTGGGCATGTTCATCTGACAAGTCCCGTTGGATTGCGGCCCAGTTCGAGGGCAAGGAGGGCGGCAAATGCAGCGCGGTGAAAGGGGCCGCCGATAGCCACCGAAATGCGGCCAATCGGGCGGCGTTCGGTCCACAGGCTGTCGATCATCGGATGGTCGGGTGCAGCGCAGCTATCGCACCACTGGATATCCGGGCGCGAGAGCAGGGCGAGATTTTCGCGCTGGAGCAGCACACCGGGCGAAAACCGGGCATAGGTTTCATCGAACGCGGTCTTGAAGGAAAAACTGCCCGGCGGGGTGAGGAAATTGGCGAGCATGGCGATGGGGCGGCCATCAAGGTTGAGCGAAAGGCGTTCCAGCTTGCCCAGCGCGGCGGCTCCGGCCAGCGATTGGCGAAACAGCGTGGCAGTGGCAGGGCTGGAGGCAAGTGCGCTGCCACTGGCGCCTTTCCAGCCGCGATTTTCGAGATCGAGAAAGGCTTCGGTCCATTCGGGTAAGGCGCTGGTGCCTTCATGGCGTTCAAAGGCGAGGTCACCCTGTTCGGCAAGGCGCGCGTGCTGGCGGCGCAGTTCCTTGCGCTTCTTTCCGGGCAGTGCGCGTTCAAGATAAAGATCGGGCGGGAGCGGCGAATGCAGCAGGGCGCGCTGTTGGCGCATGACCAGTGCGGCCTTGCGACCTTCGCGTGCGGCAACATCGAACAATGCATGGGCCAGCGGGTGTTCCAGTGGCATGGCGGGCAGGTGGAGAAACAGCGCTGCGGCGTTGGGGCTTTCGTGGTCCGCCCAATCAAGCAGCGCCTGCCAGAACAGCACTTCACACCCCGCGCGCACCAATGGCGCACCAAGAAAGGCATTGGGGTGCAACCATGTGGCAAGATGGGGCAGCGGCCATCGGCCATAGCGGGTGGGCGTGGTCAGCGGCAGGAGGCCAATCAGCTCACCGCCGATTTCAAGCGTGAGCAGGCGAATTTTATCCGCCTGATCAAATACTTCGCACGAGGGGAGGAGATACCACGGTTCGAAGAAGGGGTTGGGCGTAGTCGCGGCATCGGCAAGTCCCTGCCATCGGGCACGGCATTCGGGCGTGGCCCATGCGCGCCAGGGATCAAGGCGCACACGCACCGCGCCAACAGGCACTGTCGGCAAGAGGCCGGAAGAGAAGGGAAAGGGCGGCGCGTTCAACTTCGAAGGATCTCCGAAGTCGTGTCTATCCGCCGAGGGGCGAAAACTCGGTTAACGCGGGGCGGGAAGTTTTGGATTGTTGGCGGGGCCACAGTCCGTTTGCTTCGGGGCTGCGTAACAACACTGAGGCCCCCGCCTGCGCGGGGGCGCCGAGACGTGGTGAACGAAGCGATATCAGCTGCAGCGGGGAGGGCCTTGCGACGGCTGCGTTTATAAACACGGCCTCGTCATTGCGAGGAGACGTAGTTGACGAAGCAATCCAGAGTCAGCGCAGAGGCACTCTGGATTGCTTCGCTACGCTCGCAATGACGAAAATTCGGGCATGGTTTTGCAAACGGCACAAGCTGCAAACGAAAAAGGCGCCCGGTTTCCCGGACGCCCTTTCGTATCGTTGCTGATCGCTAGGATCAGAGCGAATAGTACATGTCGAATTCGACAGCCGAAGGCGTGGTTTCCCAGCGCATCACTTCGGGCCACTTCAGTTCGATGTAGGCTTCGATCTGGTCCTTGGTGAACACGCCGCCCTGCAGCAGGAATTCGTAGTCAGCTTCAAGGCTTTCCAGAGCTTCACGGAGCGAACCGCAAACGGTCGGAACCTGGGCGAGTTCTGCCGGGGGCAGATCGTACAGGTTCTTGTCCATCGCCTCACCGGGGTGGATCTTGTTCTTGATGCCGTCAAGACCAGCCATCAGCAGCGCTGCATAGCACAGGTAGGGGTTGGCCATCGCATCGGGGAAGCGGAATTCGACGCGCTTCGCCTTGGCACCGGTGCCATAGGGGATGCGGCACGAAGCCGAACGGTTGCGCGCCGAATAGGCGAGCAGCACGGGCGCTTCGTAGCCCGGCACCAGACGCTTGTAGCTGTTGGTGGTCGGGTTGGTGAATGCGTTCAGCGCCTTGGCGTGCTTGATCACGCCGCCGATGAAATAGAGGCACATGTCCGACAGACCAGCATAGCCGTTGCCTGCGAACAGCGGCTTGCCACCGTCCCAGATCGACATGTGGGTGTGCATACCCGAGCCGTTGTCCTTCATGATCGGCTTCGGCATGAACGTGGCGGTCTTGCCATAGGCATGGGCGACCTGCTGCACGACATACTTGTAGACCTGCATACGGTCAGCCGTCTGCACGAGCGTGCCGAAGGTCAGGCCCAGTTCGTGCTGCGCCGAGGCCACTTCGTGGTGGTGCTTGTCGCAGGGGAGGCCCATTTCGATCATGGTCGAAACCATTTCGCCACGGATATCGACGCAGCTGTCAACCGGAGCGACCGGGAAGTAACCGCCCTTGGCACGCGGACGGTGGCCGAGGTTGCCGCCTTCGTAGTCCTTGGCCGAGTTGGTCGGCAGTTCGATATCGTCGATCTTGAAGCCGTTGCCGTCGTAGCCGTCGTAGAACTTCACGTCGTCGAACAGGAAGAATTCGGCTTCCGGACCAACATAAACGGTGTCGCCGAAACCGGCCGACTTCACGAAGGCTTCTGCGCGCTTCGCGGTCGAACGCGGATCGCGGGCATAGAGTTCGCCGGTCGAGGGTTCAACGATGTCGCAGCAGACGATCATCATCGGCGAGGCCGAGAACGGATCGATGAAGACCGAGTCGAGGTCGGGCTTGAGGATCATGTCCGATTCGTTGATGGCCTTCCAGCCTTCGATCGACGAACCGTCGAACATCAGGCCGTCTTCCAGTTCATCTTCGCCGATCAGGCCGGCGACCATCGTCAGGTGCTGCCACTTGCCCTTGGGATCGGTGAAGCGCAGATCGACCCATTCGATTTCCTCGTCCTTGATACGGGCGAGGATGTCCTTTGCACTTGCCATCGCTGGTCCTTCTTAATGCCCCCGGTGGAGAGGTGCGGGGGGTATTTTGGGGTGGTTGTTTTCTGGAGGCTTGCCCGTCCACAGGCCCACCCCCGCTATATCGCGCAATTCCGCCTTTGCAGAATTGCGCCAAATCAGGCCGTGATCGTCAGATCGCGTCGTCGTTGCGTTCGCCCGTGCGGATGCGCAGTGCGCTTTCAACCGGGATCACGAAGATCTTGCCGTCACCGATGCGGCCCGTCTGTGCGGCAGCGGCGATGGCTTCGACCACGCGGTCAGCCAGATCGTCGCTGATCACGACTTCGAGTTTTACCTTGGGCAGGAAATCGACGACATATTCGGCACCGCGATAAAGTTCGGTGTGGCCCTTCTGGCGGCCGAAACCCTTCGCTTCGGTGACAGTGATGCCGGACACGCCGATTTCGTGCAGCGCTTCCTTCACTTCATCGAGCTTGAAGGGCTTGATGATCGCTTCGACCTTTTTCACGTCGTTCAGACCCCTGCAACGC